>DAOTUB010000335.1:0-37936 GCA_034437455.1 Anaerolineae bacterium
TGGATCATGCGCTTGTTGTGACAGTGATTTGCGGGACAAATGTCACCTCCAACTGGCATTGATTGTCCCGCTCAGTATACACATTTGCGGCTACTTTACCAGCCGAGGTTTTATGAGAAAGCCGTGGAGCACGTAGCAAGTCGCTCGCCCTTTCCCCTGCCGCTTAACCAGACCTTTTTCCAACAATTCGTGCAAATCTCTGCAAGCTGTATCGTAGCTCACCTCAAACAAGCTCTGACCGTATCTTCTCAACAAGTTGGGGTTGGCGTGTTCGTAGTGCGCACTTTGCGTTTTTGCGGCGCTAAAGCGCCTACTACGAACGAGCGCCCCTGATTTTTGAGAAGGTGTCTGGCATCGTTCGCAAGATCGGCTCACGCAATTCTTGTAGCTTGTCCAACAAATTAGCCCGTCGTTCAAAGGGCCAGCGGCGGAATGCCTCGACCAATTTCGCTTCGGACAATTCCAGTTCCACGAGAATAGCAGTCGGTGTTACATTTTCTCTTTCGACCAGATTCTGTGCTCTCATCACTCCTCAGTTCCTTCCATCTCATCACTCTCAAACTCCCAGACTGACACGTTGTCTAGTTTTCATTGATTTGGGTAAAGTCGTGCGCTTTCTCCCGGTTCCCGCGAGAGGTACAAGCAACCTGGACGGATAATCCATATCCCCCAGCCGAGCAATCCAATTCTGCGCCCAGGGTTTGCCAAAGAATTCGACGATCCGGTCCAATCCCCAATCAGGGAGACTGCGGAAACCCCGGCGCAGCCAATGCCCGTACACCAATTCCCGCCCGCCAGCGCGATGCCAGGCCTGCTCGTACTCGGCCAGCACTTGACGGGAACAATCGCCTTGCCCGACCGCCCTTGCCGCGGTCGCCGCCGCCAGTTGCGCGGCCTGGATACCGAAATACAGCCCACCCCCGGTGGTCGGTTTCGTCTGTCGCGCGGCGGCGCCCACGAGCATCACGTTATCGGCCACAAAGTCGCGCGCAGGGCCCAACGGGAGTGACGCCTGCCGGGTCTCCTGCACGACGAAATTACCGAACTCGCGGCGGATCAGATCGAGAAACGACTCAAAATACCGCCCTGGCGCTCTCGTCGCGCCGATACCGATGCGGGCCGCTCCGCCTGGCAGCGGGATGATCCAGCCGAACCACCCAGGCGCAATCGAGTTTCCTACAAATATCTCGATAGAATCGGTCCCTGAACCCTGAAAAATAATGTCCGCTTTTATAGCTGGGATAATTTCACACGTGGGTCTCTTGCCCATCCACCGGCCTACCCGGGAGTTGGCGCCATCTGCGCCGATGAGGAGCGGGGCGCAAAGATGGAGGACGTTCTCCCCTGCCCGCGCCTCGACCTGCACGCGCCCGTCCAGCCGCTCGAAGCGATACGCCTGGGTATCCAACATCAAGGCGGCCCCTGCATTGGCTGCGCGCCTGGCGAGGAGTTGATCAAATCGCGGCCGGTCGACGGCAATGGCCTGCACCGAATTGGAGTGTAACCAGAGGCGCTTGCCGCCCGGCCCCCAGACTCGCGCGCTGCTAAAGCGAGCCAATCCCACCGTTTCTTCGGCGACGCCCGCAAGTTCCAGGGTGCGCGGGGAGATCAAGCCCGAACAATGATTCGGCAATCCGACGTTGGGATGTTCTTCGAGCAATGCCACCCGGAACGAGTCCCGGGCCAATGCTTCGGCCGTCACACTGCCCACCGGCCCCGCCCCAACGACTATGACGTCAAACTCGATGCTGCTACCCTTCATCTGGCCTCCTTTCTGATTCCTACCCACAAGGATACGTTGTCTCAGCCCGCCCTCCTGGAAGCCGAAACGGCCTATCGGAATTCCTCACCTCCGCTGCCGCACAACAAGCTGCATACGTATCTTTTAATCATTCGGGGTAGCCGCGCTTTCCATAGCGCGCTAGCCTGGCGAGGTATGGAAACCTCGGCTACATCCCTCGCTTTTTGAGAAGGCGCCTGGTAAGCGTTCAGCCATATCACCAAACGCCGGAGCGAGCGCTGGTTGAGTGGCGGAGGCACACGCTTTTTGTGCCGAAGCGTATCGAAACCAAGTGAGCGGGGCCGTATGCATAACCCGCTTGGTCTGGTTTCGACAAGCTCAACCCGGCGGATACGTCGCCGGATGGGACATCCGCTTGCTCCTACTCGACCGGCGCTAGAATCTCCCTTGAACGCTTGCGGCGCCTGCATACCTTCACTCGGTTTCATCATGCTCTGAGCTCCACTGTTCCGAGATAGGTTTTCGTACAGAGTGCAAGATAAGCCCGCCAATCAACCACGGGTTGCCGATAGCGGAAAGCAGCAAGGCCAGCAAAGCGTACTCTATGGACAATGTCCGAGTCCTGTTGTAAGAGATCGCCTCCCATGCTCCCATCGCTATACCGACCAACAGTAGGAACGCCCCTGGCAAGGCGAAAAAGAGCAGCGGCCAGTATCGCTTGACCAACTGAGGGGTTCTGACCGCTGCCTGTGGTCTGTAAACCAGTTCCACCTCGGCCTGCGCAAACGTCGTGACCAGTTCCTGCATCGAGTGCAGGATGATTCCCGTGCACAGGATTACGGCGCCGCCAATAAGCAAAGGAATGCTCACGATGGCATATTCCAGGCCTACGTCGCCTGTTCTGACGTAGGCATACACCACCCACGCCCCCACTGCCAGGCCAACCGACGTCAGAAACGCCCCCGGCAAGCCCAAATAGACCAACGGGCGACGCCGCGTGACGAGCCACATCATGCCAGTTAACATTGCTCTCTCCTCATCGCATCAACCGTGAATCTATGCGCTATTTTAACACGTCTTTTACTCCACCAGAGTTACAACCTCGTTACAGTAATGCTTCACATCTCAGAGATCAACTTGGCGGAGATAGCCAGATTCACAGGGTATAGTATAGCATAAAAGCACGCTAATGACCATAGGAGTTTAGTCATCGTTTTCAACCGTCACGTCTTGGGCGACCGCATCGGACATCAGATCGCCTGCGGCTGTCACTTGCAGCGAGAACTGGCCGGATTGCTCGGGGCGTATGGAAAGGTGAACCGCGGCGACATCGTTGGGAGGAAGGCTAAGCGGACGCGGAAGTGAGACGATAGTGTACCATTCAGCAGGGATAGGCTCAATTTGGATCGTCTGCGCCTGCGGCAAATAATTGTAGAGCGTAACGGAGGCGGTGACGACCTCGCCCTGGGCGACGACAGGCGGCAGATCGAGGTCGACGAAAAAATCCTGAAAGACGACGAGATCGTAGGCAGCGACGCCCAATTCGCCCTCCCGTGTCGAGGCCAGCGCGGTCAGCCGCCAGGTGGTGATATTGTCGACCAGCGGCAGGTCGAGCGCCAGGTGGCCGTTTTCGTCGGTGAACGATTCGGCGCTCCAGTAGAGCGTCTCGGGAAAGACCTGGCGCAGGGGGAACGGCTCGGCCGGGCCAGATACTGGAGTCGGAGTAGCCGCCGGTTCCATAGTAGATGCGGGAGAGGGCGTGGTGGCTACCTCTGTCGCCTCGACGATTGTTTCCCCTTCCTGTTCCACCATCTGGGTGACTTCTATTTCCACGATCTCCTCTGGCGCCGATGTCGGGGCAGCCGGAGCAGCACAGCCGGTCAGCCAGCCGATCGGGCCAGCGTAGAGAGCCGGATTGCCGAGCGTGTGGGTTAGGTCAGAAGTCATGCCGGGGATAAAGGACAAATAGACGGCAAGCGGGATGAGCAGCAATCCCAGTAACGTGGTCGCCCAGCCAGGCCGGGACCATCCCTCCAGCGCCAACCCCTGGCCCAGCGTCGCCAACGCAGCCACGGTCAGCAAGAAGGTAGCCGCGATCAGCATCAGCCCTTCGGCAGTGCTCAGGACAGGCAGCGTGATCTGTAGATCGCCGCCGCGAGCCGCGAGCAAAACCAGCAACCCGCCCAGCGCCAGGTAAGCGACGAGCAATCCTGTCGCCAGTTGCACCCGCGCATCGCGCCGGAGCCAGCCGTGGACGGCCAACCCCACCAGGAGCACGACCACGGCCGCGAGCACGACCAGAGGCGCACCGATGCCGATCACGGCCCACAACAGCCACATCATCCCACCGACGACGAGCGCTGCCAGCGGCGAGGCGACGAACAACACCAGCGCGCCGATCCCCACGCGACGCAACGCTCGACCCAAGACACCCGTAGGCCCCAGCCCTCGCACGACGACGACACTCAGCAGCAACGGGAGCAAGACGAGTGCGAGGCCGAGCCGATTGGAGAGAGCGGCGCGCGCGACCATCTCCGCCCGCCGGTCGGCGGTAGAGCGGACCGGGGGAGTAAATCCGGGGGCGGGCGCGCCGGCCCAGGCAGCGCGGGCGGCCACGTCCTGCGCCGCTCGCATCTCGGTTTCGGCGTCGAGCAATGCGGGCACGCTCACTCCTTGAGCTTGCCGCCCCTGCAATTCCCGTTCCAGGAGAAAGTAGGCCCGGACGAAACCTGGGGGCTGCTCTTCGAGCGCGTAGACCGATTCGTCCACCACGCCGATGCCCAGCGCCGTCTGGACGGGTTCGCCGGTCGACGTGATGCTCGTCTGGAACTGGAGATGAGCCGTGTCGCCAGGGCGATACTGATCGCGGTCGGCGGTCACGGCCACGGCCACCTGGCGCGGCGCGTCCACCACCACCAACCGCGTATCCCGCACGACGCCGCCGTCGGGCAGGAGCGTGTAGGCGTGAAGCCCCAGCGTGCCGACCATCGTCCCGTCCAGGTCGAGCGCAAAGACCGCCCGCCCATCCTCCACGGGAGCGGAGAGGGCGACGACGGTCTGTCTGGCGCGGATGACATCGAGGTAGACCGTCTCCACCCCAGTCCCCACCAGCGCCTCCAGCCGCAGCGTGTCGCCGACCTCGTAGACGGCCCGCTCGGCGCGCAGGAGGAGCGTCTGGGGGGCGCGGTCGCTCGCAAAGGCGAACGTCTCGCTTCCCTCGGCTCCCCTCGCGTCCTGGGCGCGGATCTCGAGATGGGTGGTGGATTCGGTCGGGGCATAGCGGAACTCGGCCAGGCCGTAGGGGCCGGTGGCAAGCGTGTGCTCCTCACCGTCCACCGTGACGATCAGCGTCGTCTCGGCTGGCCGCCCGTCGGGGTAGGAGGTCAGGATGAAGATGACATTTTCTAAGCCCGGCTTGATCGAGCCGCTCTCGGGGATCGCGTTGACGAGGATCGGCTGCGCCGCGATGGGCAGAACGCGACGAATTCCCTCTCGCTGCCCCGCCGCGTCCACCACCTCGACCTCCAGGTCGAACTGCACCGGGCGGGCGGTCGCCGAAAAATCGAACGAGACGGGCAGGTTGAAGGCAAACTCCAGGCGGCCCTGCTCATCCGTTTGGCCCAGGACCTGGGCCGCCTGCACGCGCTCCGGGTCTCGCACGTAGCCGCGCAGGGTCGCCTGGCCGTCCGCGACCGGCTTGCCAAAGAAATACTCCGCTTCCACAGAGCCGGTCACGCGCGCGCCAGGCTCGTAGAAGGCGCGGTCGGTTTCGAGGGTGACGCGGAAGGCGGGCAGATCGTAAGCGCCGACGGTGACTGTGCGCTCCGAGACCGTGTCGCCCAACACGGCGCGCAGCGTGTACTGGCTGTGAGCGGCGTCGGGTGGAAGGTTGAAATCGAGACTGGCGACGCCAAAGTCGGAGGCCGTCGTCGCCTGACGCTCCAGCCGCTCACCGGCGAGCCCAAATACAGCGAACTCTATCTCCTGGCCCGCCGCCGGACGGAAGTCGACCTCATCGAGGGCCAGCGCGCGCAGGTGGATCGTCTGGCCGGGCCGATAGACGGGCTTGTCGGAGTTGAGGAACAGCTTATAGTCCCGCTCAATCGTGATGGGGCGCACGATCTGATCCTTGCCGCCAGCGGAGGAGGTCTCGACGATCAGGCTGGCCCGGCCCTCCAGGTTTTCAGGGACGGTGAAGGCGACCTCGGCGGCGCCGCGAGCGTCGGTGCGGCCGGTGTAGACGATACTGGCCAGCCCCGGCGTGCGCCCGATGCGGACGACGACCTCCGCGCCCTCGATCGGTTCCGCCTCCCCGTCAGCGTTGCGGACGACGACCTGCAGCGCGGCCTGGCTGCCGGGGGCCAACTGCTCCTGGCCGAAAACGAGCGTCTCCTGCGGCGCGGCCGGCAGGCGCAACGTCTGGTGCGTAGTGAGCGCAAAGGCGAGGACGAGCACCGCCAGCAGCGCCTGCGCGAACAATCCCCGTCGCTGCCACAGCTCCCACCAGGGGCGGCGCTCGGCGCGGGCGTGCAGTCGCCCCTGGAGGCGCTCCCGAATTCGAGCGTCGGCGGCAGGGGGCAAGCGCACCGGCGCGAGCGCCGCCTCGAAGGTGCCGCCCAGCTCCTGTCGCAACACGCGCAGGTGTTCGAGTTCGGCGGCGCATTGAGCACACCCCGCCAGATGCGCCTCCACCCGCGCCCGTTCTTGTTCGCTCAATTCCTCGTCCAGGTAGGCCAGCAATTCGGCCTCGACGTGTGAATCCATCACACTACACCTCTACCTCAATCTTTCGTAGTAGCGACTTTAGTCGCTCGCCGGACGACTAAAGTCGTCACTACGAGACATCTCCTTCAACCGGCGATGGGCATAGTACAGCCGCGATTTGACGGTGCCCTCGCTGATGCCCAACGTCTGCGCGATCTCGCGGTAGGAAAAGCCCTGTTGGTAGCGCAAGAGGACGACGTCACGCTGCGCTTCTGGCAGGCTGTCTACCGCCTGCCAGAGCGCGACCGCCCGCTCCCGCCGCAGGGCGGCTCCCTCAGGGTTATGGTTCGGATGTTCTTCAGGGATGCGCTCCAGTTGCTCCTCGATCTCGTCCCAATCGGCGGAAGGGAGACGCTTGCGCCGCATCCGGGAGCGGCAGCGGTTGACGGTGACGCGATAGAGCCAGGTCTCGAAGCGGGCCGGTCCCTCGACACGATAATTCGGCAGCGCGCGCAGCACGTCGAGAAAGGTCTCTTGCACCGCGTCCTCCGCGTCGCCGCTGTTGCGGGTGACGAAAAAGGCCGTGCGATAGACCATATCCTTGAACCGATCGTAGAGCGCCTCAAAGGCCCTGGGCTGGCCACGCTGAAAACGGCGGATCAAATCCGCCGTCGGCACGCCCACCCTCTCACCGTCGCGCCCGGCGAAAAAGAGGATGCGAGAAATCCAGGCCAGAAAGCCAGGCAGTCTCCACTGGATGCCATAGGTCAGACTATCGGCGAACGCTGTCACCTTTGCCCTCCGAACCAGAGCGCCCTCCCATGAGTTACATGCGGTCAGGCGATGAAAAGTTCAATCGGATGGAAGTTTACAGATCGCGCAGGAGCGAGCCGAGGATAAGCAACCCGCCAGCGACGGCCAGCGCGGTGGTGGCGTAAGGCTCGGGGATAGGGAAAAAGCCGAGCGCGCCAAAAAGCCCGATGATGTAGAGGATGGAGGCAACGATTACGGTACCCCTGCGCGGCGCCCGGATCATGAGCGCCCGCCGACTGGGTTGGCGACTAGAACGTCTTGTCATCGAATTATCCTCGGATGTATTTTATTCGCCCGAGTCACTGCTCAGCCTGCGCCGGTCGAGTAGGCCTTCAGGCCATATCCGCCGGGTTGAGCCTGTCGAAACCAGACCAAGCAGGCAGCCCATGTGGGACAAAATCAACTGCAAAATCCGCTCGCTTCACTTCGACAGGCTCAGTACAAGGATTTCGATACGCCGCCACAAAAAGCGTGGCGGCTACTCAACCAGCGCTCGCTTCAATGACCTGAGCAGTTACTCGCCGGATGCAGTTTATCCGCCGGATGCAATTTATCCGCTCAGCGCCTGCCAGACAAAGATGAGAATCATCAAGATACCAATGAGGAACTGCACACCGCCGGAGAGCGTGCAGCCGACCAACCATCCACCGCCCGCTTTGATCGCCTCGTTCCAATCCTTGCGCCGGTACCACTCGGCCAGGACGACGCCGGCGATGGCGCCGACGAACGCGCCAACCACCGCGCCGACCCCCAAAAAGATCGCGCCGATGACGGCCCCAATCGCCCCCAGCGCCAGCCCGGCCAGCAGCGACCACACAGAGGCCCCGCCGAGTTTGGCTCCTACCTGGGTCATCCACAAGTCGGCGCTGAAACCGATGGCGCCCAGGAGGGTGAGGACGAAGAAGGTAAAGGGATCGATGGTAGCGAACCGCTCGGCGATGGCATAGACCAACGTCACGAGCCAGATAAAACCGACGCCCGGAACGAGCGGCAGGATGACGCCGAGCAACCCGACGAACATCGCCGCCAGCGCGACCCAGAAAGCTGTCATCGGAAGTATCATTGTGCAAAGAGTGAAAGTAAAATAAGGATACAAGTAGACAAGTACACAAGGTTCCCGTTTACTTTCTACTCGTGTACTTGTCTACTCTTCTCAAGTGGGCCGTGCAGGATTCGAACCCGCGGCCCTGGGCTTAAAAGGCCCCTGCTCTACCAACTGAGCTAACGGCCCACAAAAGTATAACACGCAGAGAATAGGTTGTCAACCTCGCAGATATAAACAACCGGGAGAAAAGTTGCACGAGAATCCCACCGTTGTAACATTGCTGTAACACACCGGCCTGGAATCTCGTGCTATAATGAGCACCACATGTGGAGCAATTTGCCTAGAGCATTACTTGATAGGGGGGAAGAAACAATGAAACTACGATTTCATCGTCTGAGCTTAATCATGGTAATCATCCTTGCAAGTTTACTGCCCATTTCTGTAGGCGCCGACCCCAACGGACCATCTATTCAGGGTAGCGCGCAGCGACAAGGCGCGCAGACAGGTCACGCCAACACCATCGTAACCGCAGGCATAGATGGCGGGGAGATCATAGCCACGACCAAGACAACAGAGGATGGCACGTTTATCTCTCCTCTGCAGGTCCCGGCAGGCGGCGACTATGTCGTCAACGCCCACTACGCTGGCTATCTCCAATCACAGAAGAACTCGGTACATGTCGAGGAAACCGCTGTGGACGTCGGAGCCACCAAGCTGGTGGGAGGAGACGTCAACAGCGACAATTGTATCAACATCCTCGACATCGTGGCCATCATCGGCGTGTTCGACACGACATCGTGGCCTGCCAGCGAGCCCAAGGACATCAACGACGACGGAGCCGTCAATATCCTCGACCTGACCCTGGCGGCTGGCAACTTTACACGCTGCGGCCCCACACCGTGGGTAGACTAGCTAAACACTTCGTTTAACATCTTGCAGGAGGATGTGCAGATATCAGGAGCAGCGCCGACTGAGCGAGTAACAGGTGGCTAGTGCGACGCACTCCACCAAGCAAGCAGCCTCAGCTCCCGCTGGAGACTCCTCTCGCCTACTTCTCGGCACTACGTGCTCTCTCCTCAATGCGCTCCCATAGTCTCTGCACTATCCATCCGAAATGTGCTCTACACATAAATCTTACTTGACACCAAGTCGCTATCAGGCTACAATGTCAACGGTTCGTGGAGGGAGGGAAAACGTGGTAGTTGCCATCGCGAGTCTATCAAAAGGTTTGCGCTTCTTTGCGGTAGCTCCACTCCTGGCGCTCATCTCGGCGGCCAGAGTGAGTATTCCAGCGCATCATTTCGCCACCCGATGCAATTTCTCCGTCCTCGATCTGAACCTGGCTATCCCGATTGAAAAATGCCCATGAGCAAACAAGTCAAACACCGCCGCTCTGCATGGATATGGTTCATCTGCTGGGTATGGGTCATCGGGACCGCAATGTCCACAGGCGCTCAGAGTACGAGAGTTTGGCTCGACCCGGCGAGGCTGGAGATAGCTCCCGGCGGCGCAGGGACGCTCAGTATCCGCGTGGAAAACGTCCATCAACTGGCAGGCGCCGAGGTGCACCTGACCTTCGATCCGGCGTTGTTGGAGGCGACGGACGAGGACCCGTTGACCGAGGGAGTGCAAATCGCCCACGGGGACTTTTTAAGTCCCGATTTCGTCGCGCAAAACATCGTCGAACCGGGCAACGGCACGATCGATTACGCCATCGCCTGCATACCGGTGGACAAGGCCGTCAGCGGCAGCGGCGTGTTGGCGCGCCTCTCTCTCCATGCTTTGTCTGAAGGAGAGACGCTGGTCAGCATTCGCAGCGTACTCTTTGCGGATCCGCAGGGGCAGCCTATTGAGACCGACGCCGATTCCAGCCTAGTCGTCATCAGTCGCTCCGGTCCGCCCCTGACCGTTTGGGGGTTGATCGGGTTGGTCGCCATCATTGTCGCGATAGGCTTGGTCGCGGTTGTGTGGAGCGCCATCAAGGCGCGCTAATTGGCAATCAAGAATCACATATATAACAATAGGAGAGGGAATAATGAAAAAACAATTTACGATATCGGGAGGTCGCTGGATCGGCCTGGCCCTGATGGTGGTCGCATTGTGCCTCGTACCTGCCGGTCACGGACTGGCCCAGAGCACAACGGCGGCTATCTTTCCAGCGAGCCGCGCAATAGATGTGGGAGCCACTACGACGGTGGATATCCGTATCGAGAACGTGGCCGGTCTGGCTGGCGCCGAAGCGCATCTGACCTTCGATCCAGTGCTGCTGGAGGTGGTGGATGCCAACACGGGCGAGGCCGGCGTACAAATTCAGTCCGGCACGCTTCTTAGCCCGGACTTTGTGGCGCAGAACGCCGCGGATCAGGTTGCCGGAACGATAGACTTTTCCGTCGCCCAGATGCCGCCCCATGGGCCGGTCAGTGGCAGTGGAGTCCTGGCCACGATCACGTTCCGGGGAAAGATAGCCGGGACCTCAGCCGTTGGTTTTTCGAGCGTTCTCTTATCCGATACAGATGGTGGGGCCATCAACGCCACTATCCAGAATGGAAGTATCACTGTCGGCTCAGTAGAGACTCCAACACCAACAAGTACGTCCACGCCTGGTCCCACGTCCACGCCTGGTCCCACGTCCACGCCTGGTCCTACATCCACGCCTGGTCCCACGTCCACGCCTGGTCCCACGTCCACGCCTGGTTCTACGTCCACGCCTGGTCCCACGTCCACGCCTGGTTCCACGTCCACGCCCACTCCTGCTCCCACACCGACTGTGGCAAAGATCATCGGCTATCACACCGTGAAATCCGGGGAGACGCTATATTGTATCGGGCGGGCCTACGGGGTGGATCCCTACGCCATTGCCACCCAGAATGGGATTGTCAATCCCAACTTGATCCACGCTGGACAGATACTGGCAATCCCCCGCGTCTACAAGTCACTGCCGACCGGTTGGGTCTGTCCGCGCCAGTTCGGTGATCCAGATCAAGATTGTCGCTGGTATCATACCGTCGTTTCAGGCGAAAACCTGTACCGCATCGCACTGAAATACGGCGTTAGCATGTACGCCATCGCCGAGGCGAACGGCATCACCAACCTGAACTATATCTACGTCGGGCAGGTGCTCTGCATTCCATAGGGTCGATCTGACAGAGACCACGCCGCCCAGACGACGATTTCTCTCTTTCCAACCCTAGCAGGCTGTCGGAGAGGTTAATTCGTGCCGAAGATTTTTCAGCAAGCGTCGTTTTTTCAGCACAGATGCGGGTTATATGTTGGTGAAAGTCAACAAAACCGCAAAATATTCGGAAAGTTTTTCTCTCCGACAGCCTGCTAGTAGCGTAAGAACGGACCTGGCTCGGCGCAAGCGCCAGGCGGTTGGCAACTTCTGATTGATTAAAATGAAAACGCCCGACCCGACAATCGGGGTTGGGCGTCTCCACTATATTTCCGATGAGGCTTGCTTGCGCCTCACGATTATGGACAAGCACAAGTGCCGGGCTGTTCCCACGTCGAGAGAGGCCCGCACCTCCCAAAGTTGCCGGCGGTGATGGACAGGTCAGCAATATCTATCTTGTTATCGGCGTTGATGTCGACAACCCGGCACCCGCTCCAGCGACTTTGTCCACTGGTGACGCCAAAACACATAGCGATCTTGACCAAGTCAAAGATGTTGATCACGTCATTCTCGTCCACGTCTCCGCCGAGCAATCTGATGTCGCCCAGGTTATAGGCGCCTGCAAAGCCACCGCGAGGCAAGGCCTGCTGACCGCTCAGGTACCCATGCTGAAAGACCGACAGGCAGCGATAGTCGTGCCCGTCGTAGGGGATGATCGTAAAGCAGCCATTGTTGTTGGTGTAGGCAAACGGCAGGTCGGGGATGGGAGTGGAGAACCGTTGCCGGTTCGCTGGCGCGGCTTCTGTAGACTGGGTCGAAGGCAGACAGGGTTCTTCGGTCAGGATCACGAGGGTATCCTGGAGTCTGGTGTCAGAGCGCCCCTGCAATCTCACCCGGCCACAGATCGGGGGGCGGGTGTCGCCGCCGACCTGACCCCCAGTGGAATTGTGGGCGATGGGCATACCGTCGAAATCAACCAGAGCGGTTCTCTGAAATTGAACATCTGCCCATCCGGCGACCACGACCTGCCAGGTGATACTGGCCACAAAGCACTGTCCTGTGATAGGGAAAGCTGGCTGATAGAGAGTGGCAGCAAACTCGATCTGACCGTTCTTGTTGTCCACCCAATTGCGCCCCTCGAAATAATCCTTGCCCACAAAGCAATTACCCAACCCAACTTGCACCCCAGGTGCGGTTGCATCGGCGTCCACGACTTGAACTATAGTGGGGTCGAAGGTGATGGTGAACTCGACACCGGTTACCTTGTTGCCAGCGGCATCCAATCTCACTGCGTTTCCTCCCCTCATACCAGACGGGATTCGTAGACTGGGCGGATCGATCCACAGACGCGCGCCCCCCTGGGCGACGGCCGGTTGCCAGGTTCCCAGCAAAAACAGGGGTGAGAGCACTGTAGAGAGCAACAGTACAGTGGTAATGGAACGTCTAAACCGTTTCATTTCAAATCTCCTTGTTGAAAAATTCTGAATAGGCTAAAATTGATATTCGAGGTTCCTGAGCTAAAAATTTTCTAGATCTATGTGGAACACACAACCTCCTTTCTTTGTTGACCTTTGAAACTCAATAATAGTGAACTAGCAGTCTGTCAAAAAGAGTAAACCACCCCGCAGCAAGCTGCGGGGCATTGTCGGCGGGCAGGATCTCATTGGGGGCAGCCGCCTCCAAACCCCCGCTGGCCATTCCTCCCCCCAGCAAGCTGAGGGGCATCCTGGCAGATTTAGTGAAATCCAGATTTCGGAAGTCTTGATCGAGCTTTGTATGCGCATACAAAAGGTCGAAATCGGCTCGAAAATTGTCGGGTGGAGCTTCTGGAGAGACTTCCGATGGCAGAACAGAATTAGATCGATTGATAGCTATTCTTGGGGAAAACACCACCTCCTTTGCCATAGGACTTTCACAATTGTTCTCAACGCCAAACTGTCCCAATCCTCTCCTGGCTCAAGTTGCCAGCGACGATCACCAGGTAAGTCATAGACATTCCTCAATACATTGTTCGAGCGCGGTGAACGTTGTGCCACAGTGCCAAGTTGTAACTGCTCCGGCCTAGACCTCCGAGGCCTTTGACAGCCGTTTCGTCCACTGCAATTATCGAAAATGGCCGGTGTTTCACACTTGAGTGAGCTACAGTGAGACATCAGCGGTCTACATGGACACCAGCAAGTTTACCATATCTCCTACTAGACAAGGGTTACGCTTCCGTTACAGATGAGTTGTGACGAAGCAAAATTTTGAGCCGCTGTCCAACCACGGTGGCGAGCCTCTCAGCCACAGTACTCAAAATGGGAACATCGTCGTCGGAGCAACCCCCACGCCGACAAATACCCCCACGTCCAACAATCCTACACCAACGCACACGCCGACTCCCCACCGACGCCTACGGCGACTTCCGTCCCGACTGGGGACATCCTCGGCACCCACACGGTGCGAGCGGGGGAGACGCTGTACTGCATCACGCGGGCCTACGGAGTAGACCCCCACGCCATCGCCGCCCAGAACAGGATTCTCAATCCCAACCTCATCCACGCCGGGCAGGCGCTCAAGATTCCCAATAAACCGTACAAGCTGCCGGCCGGCCGGACCTGCCCGCGCCAATTCAATGGCGACGACGATGTAGATTGTCGCTGGAATCACACCGTCGTCGCGGGCGAGAATCTGTACCGCATCGGGCTGAAATACGGCGTCAGTATGTACACCATCGCCGGGGCGAACGGCATCACGAACATGAATCTCATCTATGTCGGCGATGTGCTTTGCATCCCCTAGTTCCACTCTTTCTCGTCGCGTAAGCGTTCACCCCTCCCTCGTAGGGAGGGGCAGGGGGAGGGGGAGGGGGTGAACGGTTACCTCGTCGCTAGATCTGGTATCGAAGGCTCGACATTGTCAGACAAGTGTTCCACGATCCACAGGGAATAAAGTGGATCATTTCCAGGCCCCGGCCGGGTCAGGCTTGGGGCCTGGAGTATTCTTGCCCCACCGTTCCTTGCATCCTCCCGACTGTGTGCTACAATCTCCCCTATGCGTAACTCACTATGTACCTTTTTTCTCGCTGCCTGTATCGCGTGGGTCTCCTTGCCGGTTAGCGCCCAGGAGTCCGATCCGGTCGCGACCTGGCTGACGCTGGTGAACGAGGCCCGCCTCGACGAGGGCCTGGCCCCTTACGGCCTTTCTACCCTACTGAACGCTTCGGCGCAGCGCCACGCCGATGACCTGGCGGCTCACGGATTCACCTCTGACGATGTGCATGTGGGGTCCGACGGCTCGACGATCAAGAAACGCATCACAGAGACGGGTTACACCGCCTGGACCCGGAATGGCGGCGAGTTGATCGTCAACGAGAACGTCTGGACTGGCGAGATCGAGGACGGGTTGGCCGCTTTTCTAGAGGACCCACCCCAACGCGAAAACATCCTCAACCCGGTCTATCGAGAGATCGGCATCGGCGTCGCCGCCGACGAGAATGGCCAAAACTATTATGTGCTCACCTTTGGCGCGCGCCCCAACGTGCTGCCCATCTTTATCAACGATGGGGCCGCCAACACCGATAACGCCGAGATCGCGATCCGCTTGACCAACGAAGAGTTTCGTCCAGAAGGGCAAGGGGTCGTCTTTATGGGGCAGGCGATCGAGATCCGCATCAACAACGAGCCAGTGTTCGAAGGCTTGCCCTGGCAGACCTGGGAGCCGCTGGTGCCCTGGACACTGCCAAACTCTCCCGGCGAACACACCGTCTACGTTCAGTTTCGCGACGCGGCGAACCGTACCGCCGCTTCGACCGACAGCATCGTCCTTGGCGAGGGAGCAGTTACTCTACCGACGGCCACGCTACCCAGCCCCACGGCTGAAGCGACCGCCACGATTACTCCCACCATCGCCCCTACGGTCGCGCCTGCCGTGACGTCCACCGCCAGCGCAACACCCACTCCTCCAACCCCCACCTCTAGCCCTCTGACACCTAGCCCTTCTCCTCCGCCCCTCAACCTCACGCCCTTTCCCACCTGGACGCCACTACCACTGCCATCGCCTCCCGAGACCGGCGACCACAGCATGCCCCTGGGCGCGGTAGTCACGTTGCAAGGGCTGGCGATCATCCTCGGTCTCTACCTGGCTTTGCGCCGTAGGAATAGCAGAGATGACGCTTGACGAGAGCACCCAGGATAGAGTACAATAAAGGTAAGCGTTCAGCCATGTCATCAAACGTCGGAGCGTATCGAAACCCAGCGAGCGGGGTCGTATGCATAACCCGCTTGGTCTCGATACGTCGCGGAGTTTATCCTGAGCTTGTCGAAGGGCTCCTACTCGACCGGCGCTAGAATCACCCCCTGAACGCTTCATCGGCAAGCCTGACAGTACGAGGAGGAGCTATGAGTGACAAGATCACGCGAGCGTTGGTGCTTTCGGGAGGGGGAGGCCGGGGGGCCTACGAGTGCGGCGTCTACAAATTTCTGGAGTTGACAGGCCTCATACCCGACATCCTGGTCGGGACCTCTATCGGCGCCATCAACGCGGCCGCCATCACCTCGGGTCGCAGCGCGGCTGAACTGGAACGACTCTGGCTGACGACGCGCACGAAGGACGTGCAACGCTTCTGGCGGCTGAGTCCCTGGAAGTCGATCTATGATACCACGCCCTGGCGCAAGACGCTGCGCCGTTTTATCGATTTCGACGCCCTGACCCACACCGATAAACGGTTGCTCATCGCCGCCACCGAGATCGAAACGGGCCAACTGCGCATTTTCGACAATCACGAGACTTCCCTGACCCCCGCTCACGTCCTGGCCAGTTGCTCCATCCCGCTGCTCTACCCCTGGACGAGGGTGGAAAAGCGCCACTATTGGGACGGAGCGATCATGGCGAACACGCCGCTGGCCGGGGCGATTGACGCGGGGGCCGACGAGATCCTGGTCGTGCTGCTTTCGCCCATCGGCAAACGGCAGATCAAACCGCCCCGCCATCCCTGGCAGGCGTTCGCCGTGACGCTCGACATGGCCATGAGCGCCACGTTCGAGAACGATCTCAAACAGTTGGAGAACGTCAACCGGTTGGTGCAGGCGCAGTTGGACGACAAGCATCGGCACGTGCGTTGCCAGGTGATCACGCCCGCCCACGATACGGGCCTGCTGCGCATCATCCGCTACGAGCCGGAGGCCAGCCGGGAGTTGATCGAAAAGGGGTACATCGACGCGCGGCGGGCGCTGTCGGGCTAAGGTGCAACGCACTTGGGAAGTGCGTTGCACCTCAACTTTGAATTATGGCCAACTCAGTGTGGGCGAGTACGGCGTGGTGGTGGCATCGGGATTGGATGACTCGATCATCCCAATGATCGCCCGCAATTCCCTCGCCGCCTCGATGAACGCCGGATCGCCGGTCGCTCTCAGGGCCTCTTGCGCCGTGATGAGGTGGACCCGCACGTCGCTAGGGTGAGTGGCGGCCAACGCCGCGTCCAGCCACGCCGCCGCCTGGGGCGCTGCGCCGCTGGCTTCCACCTCGTTCAGTATCGCCTCGACCCGCGAGCGGGATTCGCTGTCCAGAGGGAGATCGGTTCCATAGCCGTACCACCACGAGCCTTGCACGAGGGTCAATCCCAGGAACCCGAAAACCGCGACGCCCAAGAACATCGCCATCAGGATGACGACGACTCGCCGTCCATACCCGGGATTATAGGGGACCGTCTCTTCAACTGCTGGCTCTTCGACATCGGTCAGGATTATCGGGCGGTCTTCTTGTGGATAGGATTCAGCAGGGCCAAAGAACGTTGGGCTCAAAGCGTTTGTCACACTCATCGTCCATTCCTCCTCCCCATAGCCATCAGCACTGCCAGAAAGGAATCACTCACTACCGACCGTTAACCAACGCCGCGCCCTTGTCCATCGCCTCATAGTTCAGCCCCAGCAGCTTGCGATGCCGTTCCGGCAGGTGATCGCTCAGTGCTTGCTTGATCGCCTCCAATGATACGACGCCGGTAGCTTCCACCAACGCGGCCAGGCAAATAACATTCCCCAGACGCATGTTCCCCAATTCGGTCGCCATGTCGCTGGCGGGGATGTAGAGAACTTTTATATCCGTGCGCTCGCTCTTTTGTGGAATCAACGAGCTGTTCACGACGAGCACACCGCCAGGCTTGACCGCTGGCTCGAACGCCTCCATCGAGGGGATGTTCAGCACGATGGCCGCGCTGGGCCGCCGCACCAACGGCGAGCCGATCTCTACGTCGGAGACGATGACGGTGCAGCGGGCCTTGCCGCCGCGCATCTCTGGGCCGTAAGAGGGGATCCAGGTCACGCTGCGGCCGCTGTCCATCGCGGCATAAGCCAGCAACTGCCCGGCGAAGAGCGTCCCTTGTCCGCCAAAGCCGGAAATGATGATCTCTTGCTGCATGGTTATTTTCCCTCCTTCAGCATCCTTGCTTCGTCGCTCATTTTCGTATCACCTAGGGGAAAGTATGCTACCATTTCCTCCTTGGCCCATTCCAACGCCTCGACCGGTCCCATATGCCAGTTGGTATTGCAGGTGGAGATAACCTCGACCATTGAAAAACCCAGACCGGCCAGTTGAGTTTGGAAGGCCAGCTTGATCGCTTTCTTGGTACGCCGGATGCCAGGCACGTCCAGTACCGCTTGGCGGGTGATATAGGCTGCGCCCGGAAGCCCGCCCAGCAACTCGGCCATCCTTATCGGGTGACCCGCTGCTTGCACATCCCGTCCTGTCGGTGACGACGTGGTTACCTGCCCAGGAAGCGTCGTGGGAGCCATCTGCCCACCGGTCATGCCGTAAATCGCATTGTTGACAAAAATGGTGGTGAATAATTCTCCCCGGTTGGCCACGTAAACGATCTCCGCGATGCCGATGGACGCCAGGTCGCCATCGCCCTGGTAGGTAAAGACCACCTTGCCCGGGCTGACGCGCTGGATGCCGGTGGCCATCGCCGGAGCGCGCCCGTGGGCCGCCTCCGCCATGTCCACGTTAAAGTAATCGTAGGCCAGCACAGAGCATCCCACCGGGGCAATGCCGATGGTCCGCTCCCGCACCCCTAGCTCGTCCAGCACCTCGGCGATGAGGCGGTGAATGGTGCCGTGGGTGCAACCAGGGCAGTAGTGAGTATGAGCCGGGGTCAGACTTTTTGGATACTCGTAGATCAATTCCATGTCTGTGGGAATCTCAACTGTCGCCATTTCTAAACCTCCTCTCCGCCCGCGATCTCGGCGGCCAGTTTTTCCAGTTCGGGTAAGATGTCATCGGGTAGGGGAATGACCCCTCCCATGCGCCCGTAGAACCGCACCGGGCATTGGCCCTCGACTGCCAGCCGCACATCCTCGACCATCTGCCCGGCGTTCATCTCCACCGTCAAGACAGCCCGTACTTGCCCGACCAACTCGGCGATGCGGTCGCTAGGAAAGGGCCAGAGGGTGATAGGCCGCAAAAGTCCCACCTTGATCCCCTTTTTCCGCGCCTCCCGCACCACTGTCTGGCAAATACGGCCCACGGTGCCAAAGGCCACCAGCAGCAGATCGGCGTCCTCGGTATCATACTCTTTCCAACGCACCTCGTTCTCGGAGATCTCTTTCAGTTTGGCCTGCAACCGTAAATTGACCTTCTCCAGTTTCTCGCCTCCCAGGTAGAGCGAGTTGATGATGTTATGCTTGCGTCCCTTGGCACCGGTCAGCGCCCAGTAAGCCCGCTCCTCGGGTGGCCGGACCGGGCGCATGGGCGGCAGTTCCGCTGGCTCCATCATCTGGCCGATAGAGCCATCGGCAACGATGATGACAATGGTGCGGTACTTTTCCGCCAAGTCAAAGGCCAACACCACGTGGTCAATCGCTTCCTGCACGCTGGCCGGGGCCAGGGCGATCATGTGGTAGTCGCCGTGTCCGGCGGATTTTACGGCCTGGAAATAGTCCCCTTGTGCAGGCTGGACGTTGCCCAGACCTGGCCCACCGCGCATGATGTTGGTGATCACCGCCGGCACCTCGGAGCAGGCAATGTAGGAGATGCCCTCCTGCATCAAGCTCACACCTGGGCTGGATGAAGACGTCATCACCCGCGCGCCGGCAGCGGCAGCGCCATAGACCATGTTGATGGATGCCACCTCGCTTTCGGCCTGCAGAAAGACACGCCCTTCTTCGGGCAATCGTTTTGAGAAATGTTCCAACACTTCTGTCTGGGGCGTGATGGGGTAGCCAAAGAAGGCTTCGACCCCCGCCCGTACAGCAGCCTCGGCGATGGCTGCGTTACCCTCAATCAGTTCTTTGGTCATTACTCCTCCTATGCGGCAACAGGCGATTGCTTGGGCTTTCGCCTCTGCCGGTACACGGCAAAGACCACATCGGGGCAGATGGTAGCACACATGGCGCAACCGGTACACGCTCCTGGGTCTGTCACCTCGACGGGACGGTACCCCTTGATGTTGAACCGCCCCTCAGCCAATTGAAGGATGTGCTTGGGGCAGACGCTCACACACAATCCGCACCCTTTGCAACGATCCTCGTCAATTACGACCATTCCTCGAGCCATAGATAGCCTCCTAATGCGCAAAGCGTAATGCGCAAGAACCGGATGGGTTCTTACGTTTTACACTTCACGTTTCACATTTTACTTGTTAACATCTTACCCCAAAATCCGCTTGTTTCGTAGTGCCTCACGTCACTTGCTGGCAAAACGAAACTCACAATTCCAGTATTCCACCAAGATTATACAATCAGCGGCGGTATCCGTCAATCCTCGCGGTCAAACGGACGCTTCAGTCGCGCCTGCAATCGCGCCAGAGCCGCGTCCAATTCCTCCACATAGTCGGCCAGGGGGGTATCGGCCAGGGGGATCTCTATCGGCACCTCCAGATCCAGCGGCACGGTGGTGACGATGTCCACCGTCTTGCTGATCGGCACGGTGACTTCTAGATCCACCGGGATGATGGTATTGATGGGTACGTCCAGGCTGTACGAGATCACGCCCAAATTGATCGGCACCACGACGGTAGTTTCGATGGGGAGGACAGTATTGATGGGGACGGCAACCTCTTCGTAGAAGGGAACTGTGGCCGCGACGGGGATCTCCTGGTCCACTTCGACGGTGTAGGAGATAGTCGCGTCGTCAAAGCTGGTCACGATGGCACGAGCGTCGCTCAACGTATCGAGCGCGATACGCTGTGCCTTCAGCAGCCCGTAAATCACCACGCCATTGAGCGCCAGCGAGAGCAACGTCAACACAGCCAGTACGATCAGGGCGATCAGGTAACCTTTTTTCATTTGTGAACTCCTTGTGTGTCGGTATATTGGTAGACTGGTAAGCACGCCTATTGACCAGTATACCAGTTTACCAATATACCCGCTTTCCCAGCCAGCCTCAGAACAACGGAATCTGGGCCGCTTCCCGCTCGGCGATGGGGTCGAGGCCCAGTACCGTCTTGAGGACGTGGCGATCCAGTTCCTTTTTGGCGATCAGGCGGCGCAGGTGGCGGAACTTGATAAATTGCCACCCCTCCGCCTCGACCGCGCGGGCCAGGCGCGGGTCCCGCTGCAACTTGAGGGCGACCAACTGCGCCCTGCCGCCCGGCACGACCAGGCAGCGCCGCGCCCCTTCGTCGGCGGCCTGCCTGGTGAGCAGGTGAGGCGCCAACCGCGCCGTGGCCGAGATGGCAAAGACGTACACATCCCGCTCTTCCTCCTGCCAGCGCACGTCCCAGTGCCCCTTCCGCCTCACCTTGAACCCCATCCGCTGGCCCAGCTCCACCAGGTCGTCCCGCAGATCCTTGAGTTCGGTGGTGCGCTGCTGGGGATCGTCCTCGGGGCGGGAGCGGAGCATGCGTATCCCCTGGTCGCCTTCCTCCTGCACGCTGTACGACTCGATGCAGATCTGCACCAGCGTCAGATCGGGCGTGAGTGGGCCGGGGAAGCGCGCATAGACCGCCTGGATCAGTTCCTCCAGGCTCCAGGTAGACTGCTGGCGGAGCAACTTCCACACCAACCCCTCGACGCGGTCGGTCAGGGCCTCGGTAACCTGCTGTGGATCCGCCAGCCACCACAAGGTTCTCTCCGCCCTGTCCTGGGCCCTGTCCTGGGCCGCAAACGAGGATACAGGGGCGGATTCGAAGGCGCGGCGAACTGCGTTGGCGGTGAACGTCAGGACCGACGGATCATCCTCCGGGATCGCCGCCGCGCGCGCCAGCACGCCTCGCACGTTCAACTCTGCATACGCATTGGCATGTAGCAGCGGCCAAGGAGTCGGCTCTACCCGCTGACCAAGAGCGTTCACCGCGGACTCTTCCACCACGACGCTCAGATCGCGCTCCAACGAGGCGACCTCTATCTCCCGCTCCTCCGCGCCCTGCGCATCTGGCTCCCAGCGCCAGATCAACCGATAGCCAATCTCAGGCGCATAGCCCCAACCCTCCAGGACGTAGCCCGCGCCGCTGGCCGCCAGGCAGACCGATTCCAGCAACGTGTCGTCAGGCTCGGAGAAAAGGAGAATCGCGTGACCATCGGGGTTGAGCAGTGGCCCCGCCGCCTCCAGCGCCACTTTTAGCACGCGCCAATGCCAATCCCAATCAAAGCGCCGGCGGCGCAGGAAGGGACGCATCGCGCGAGCGGCGGGAGTTTCCCACAGCCACCCCGCCCACAACGCCGAGAGTGCCCAAAAGACCCCGTCGGGCCGGGGCGGATCGACGAATACGAGGGCAGCGCTCCCCGCCGGGATCGTCTTGCGCACGTCGCGGGCCGCGTGGCTGACGAGGGTGTAATTCCCCCCCCCCTCAATCCCCCCCATGGGGGGGGAAGTAGAGAGTAGGCGCGAGAGGCTTTCTTCAAAACAGAGCCAGACGTTGCGCTCCAGGTAGCGGGAGGGTACGCGCAACGTGCGAGGGCGAGGCCGCTCCTCGCCGTAAGGATCGAGACTGCTGCCGGCATCGAAGCAATCGAGCAGCACGCCCGCCAGCGCCAGCCTGGCTTCCTCGCCGGCCTCCAGCCCCTCGAGCCGCCGGCTCAAGTCCATCAGTGCCGAGAGGTTGCGCGGCGTGTAGAGCGCGACCAATTCGGCGGCCCGCTCCCGCGCCGGGTGGTCGGGCGGGGCCACGCGGTCGAGCGCGTAGTAAAAAGCCAGGCCCCGGGGCTGGATGCGTTGAGCAGCCTGCAAGTCGTCGTTGTCCGGCGCTCCCTCCTGTATCTTCTCACACGTTGGACAGCGCACCGCCTTCCGGAAAGGATAGTGTCCATCCCGATCCCAGGCAAACCAGGCGGCGACACCTTGCGCACCACAATCCGGGCAGGCCGAGCTGTAGAGAGAGGCCAGATGACGCCCCAGGGGCACGTCCCCTTTGAGGCTGTCGGCCAGGCGCGTGGCTGCGCGGGCGGCGTTGAGCGCGGTCTCTTCACTCCAACTCAGCTTCAGACGATTGATGGCGAGAAGCACAGGGTTGACGCTGAGGCCCAGCGCGCGACGGCCCGCGGCGACCGTCTCGCGCACGATCGCTGGCCCCTGGCAGAACAGGTCCACCACCAGATCGCCGGGCTGAGTGAGGTTCTGCACATACGCTCTCACCGCCCCGATCGGCTGAATGGGCCGGTAGCGCGCCAGAGGACCTTCCGGCGCGCCGGGGAATCCGGGTATAAACCAGGCCTGCTCAGCTTGCGTTGGGCGTTTCACAACACCCGTAGTATATCACCACAGGGCGCAGTTGAAAAGAGGTAAACAAAGTATTTTTCGCCTCGGTCTGGAGACCGCGGCAAGGCTTTCACTGCAACCCACGCAGCGCCTCGTTGACCTCGTCCAGATCAAACGCCTCCGGGTCGAACTCGCCCCCCCTCCACTCCACATACATGTCGTGCTGTGGATGGTCGGGATCCTGAAGCGCCTCCAGGTAGTCCGCATAGCCCCACACGCCGCCTACATCCTCCGGCGGGCAGGCGCGGCGGCCTTTGATGCACAGCGGATACTGCCGATCTATTTCCGGCGGCAGAATTTTCTCCACTTGTAGGACGTGTTCCCAACTATCGCCAAAGTCGTACTCGTAGATACACTTGAACTTTTCGCCGGTGACGATCTGATCCAACTTCACCTCGCGCTCGTCAAGCATATCCATCATATAGTCCGGGTGAAGCACGCCATAGTAAACTTCTCCGACGATAAACTGGTGCAGATGATAATCCCACCAGCCCATCACTGCCTGGATGATGTGGTGCAGTTCTGCCAGCGTTGTATCACTGCGGACCAGGATGCGCCGCCAGATGGGTGGCTTGCTGTGCTTCAACGTCACTTTGATCTGATAAATTTCGGCTGGCTTTTTCTTACGCGACATGTTTCGCTCCTCCGAAAATAACTCTGTAGGTCGGATTTGTTATCCGACCCTGGCGATTAGTCGGATTGTTCCAATCCGCAATCGCCCTACATTTTCGTCCTTCTGGGTGAATGGAGTTCATGGTGACTCCTTATAAATTATCGGCAGTCTGCCGCCCGTAGCCGGGGGCAAATTTTTCCTCACCTCGATCAGAAAATCTATCGACGGCCGGTGATATTGTACAGCAAAAGAGAAAGGAAGCAAGAATCCCAAACGGTTGCCCGCCGCCTCGCTTGTGCTATAATGCGTCGCGTCTGGGTACATTCACACGGAGGTGGAACAGTGAGTCACACAAAACATAGACAATGGCTACAAAGCTTCATGCGGATCGCAGTTGTATGGATGGCAATCACGCTCGTTTCAAGCGCGTTGAGCGGCTGCGGCAAGCAAGCGACGCAGGAGACGCCCACACCGACGCGCACCCCTGCTCCAACGCCGAAAACTGTGCCGACGGACACACCACTCCCAACCGCCACTCTACCTCCCACGCCCACGCCGACTTTGGCGTTCACCCCCACCGCTAGCGCGACGCCGTGGCCCGAAAACGTCAACCCACTCACCGGCGAGGTGGTGGCCGACAAGAGCGTGTTGGAGCGGGTGCCGGTGGCGATCAAGATCGCCAACACCTGGCCCCAGTACGTGCGGCCCCAGGCGGGCATCAACAGCGCCGACCTGATCTTTGAGCACTACAACGAGGGCTGGTTCTCCACCCGCTGGACGGGCGTCTACCTGGGCAAGGACCCGGAGCGAGTGGGATCCTGCCGCAGCGGTCGCCTGATCGACCTGGAGATCCCGGCGATCTACAAGGCGGTGCTGGCCTGCTCCGGCTTTAGCAACGGCGTGCTGGAGTTGATCAAGGACTCGGACCTTTACCCCGATCGGGTCGTCTCGCCCAGCGTGGGCGTCGGCGCGCCGGTCTTTTTCCGCGATTTCAGCCGCGACGTGCCCATGGAACACACCATGTTCACCAGCCCGGCCCTGGTGCGCGAGTGGGCGGCGGCGCGCGGCGTCGAGGGGCGGCAGGACCTGGAGGGGATGGTCTTTTCCGAAGAGCCGACTGTCGCGGGAGAGCCGGCGACCTACCTCTACATCCCATGGAACCAGCAAGACGCCGAGTGGCGCTACGACGAGGCCAGCGGGCGCTACCTGCGCTGGTCGGACGGGACGGCGCACACCGACGCGCTCGACGGGCAACAGCTCAGCGCGGCCAACGTGGTGGTGCTTTACGTGCCCCAGTGGGACACGACCATCGTCGAGGACCCTCATAGCGGCGCGCTCTCGATCCAGTTCGCGCTCTGGGACTCGAACCGCGCGCTCATCTTTCGAGACGGGTTGCGCATAGACGCTTTCTGGCAACGCTGGGAGCGTCCGGACATGCTGACGCTGACGGATGGGGAAGGCAATCCTATCCCCTTGAAGGTCGGTAACACGTTCTTCGAGGTGATCCCTACGGAGGGACTAGAGATCATTGTGGAGTGATGGCAGAGTTGTACGGTAGCCGCGCTTTCCATAGCGCGCTAGCCCGGCGAGGTATGGAAACCTCGGCTACATCCCTACCCATGCTAGTTCACCACTCCACCAACCTACCGATCACTCCTCAAACTCCTCCACCTGGTATGTGTAGACGTCGAGATTGGATTGGCGAAAGGCGTTAGGAGAAAGACCGGCCTTGTAGCATAAACGCTCGAGAAACTGGTAAGGGTCTGGCAGTTTCTCCCATACCTGGGGGAGAAAAGTGGCCCGATTCCAACCGCGCTCAATGACCACACCGTCAACGCCCGGGCGCAACCTGGCGATGAGGTCGTCGAGGCTATCGTAGGATAAGGGTTGCGGCGTGCTCAATACCGAAATCTCGATGTGCAAATCGTCCAACTCCTCAGGAAGCAGGGGAGGGAAGCGCGGGTCGCGGAATGCTGAACCGAGAGCGTTTTCGTGTACGTCTAGCACGAGCGGGCGCTGCGCTTCGAGCGAGCCAATGCAACCCCGCAGTTCTCCCTCGATGGTCAAGGTGACGAAAGAGGCTCCGTCGCGCGTCAAACTCTCCGGCATCACGTCCAGGTCCACTCCAGGCAGTTTGTGACCATGAACCGCGCGCGTGATCGTCTCTCGCGCCAGCTTCAGCAATGTCTCTCGTTCTTGCGCTGTGAGGGGCATCGTCGTCGCTCCTTTCAATCGGTATACGCGATCGCGGCATAACCCACGACCCGGAACTTGTCGCCCGCGGTGTCGCCCGAGTTGGCATAGTCCAAAAAATGGGGTTTCCAACCCTGGCGACGAGCGATGTCCATCAGCGTCGCTATCGGCGCATTGCCGCAGGCCTCACCCCTCAACACGCCTGTTTCGTCGCCAGCGAGCAGCGCCTTCAAAAGAGCTTGATCCAGTTGCTGGGCTCTATCATACGCGTAAAAGTGGCTGAGGTCGCTGGAGACCACGATCAAGTCATCCTCGCCGATGTGCTCGGCCAGTTCCGCAGCCACCTCGCGGGGATCCACCTGGCCAAACAACATGGGTACCAGTCGGAAATCGGGCAGCACGATCTGGAGGAAAGGAACCTCAACCTCCAGACAATGCTCGGCTGTGTGGGCCTGGGGAGCGCGCGTGTAGAGCGACGCGCGCTCCAACATTTCTGCGACGCGATCAACGGCGATGGGAACATCGCCCATGGGAGTACGGAAGGCCGAATAAGCCCCCAGGGCCACGCCTGTCACGAGGACGCGATGAGCAGGGCCGAGCAAAAACACAGTCCTCCGCTTTTCGGGAAGTGTTGTCAGCGCCTTGAAAGCATACCCGGCCGTGGGGCCGGAGTAGATGTAACCCGCATGGGGAGCGATGATGGCCTTTATAACGCCCAGTTCCTGAGGCAGCGTGGCATTATCCACATACTCCCGGATTCTCTGCCTCAAAACCTCGGGATCGCCGGGATAGAACTGACCGGCGACGGCAGGAAGACGAACAGGCAACTCGGACATCGGTCACCTCCATGTCAATGAACATACGACAATCCGCTATTTATGGATCGACTCCTCTGGTCATATATTATAGCACAAAAAGGCCGCTGGGTCACGTGTCACTGGCCCACAAATTGCCAGCCCCATAGGCGGAGAAGACGAACCGTCACGCCACAGATCAGTAGTGGATGTTGACCAACGTGCCCACCGAGGCCCAGTTGTAGAACCACTGCGCTTCGGACGTGGGCAGGTTGACGCAACCGTGGCTCATCGGCTGGCCGAAATTGGAATGCCAGTACGTGCCGTGAATCCCATAACCGCGGTAAAAGTACATCGTGTAAGGCACGTTGGGCAAATAGTAGCCGGGGCCAGTCATGAGCGTGGAGGCATACTTGGCATAGATGTGGAACTGGCCGGTGGGGGTCGGCGTGCCCCATAGCCCCGTCGAGGCAAGCGTGCTGCGCACGGGTGTGCTTCCCTCGTAGGCAGTGACCTGCTGCGTGCTGAGGTTCACGTCGATCCAGCGACCGCCGGTCGGGGCAGAGGGTGCAGGGGCTGGGGCGGGACCTCCACCGCTGGGGATCTGCAACACCTGCCCCACGTAGATGAGCGAGGGGTTGCTGATGCCGTTCGCCTGCGCCAGCGCCCACATCGAAACGCCGTACCGCAGGGCGATGGCCGAGAGGGTGTCGCCGCGCCGCACGGTGTAGGTCTGGCCCGATGGCGACGGCGCGGGCGAAGGTGTGGGCGCGGGCGAGGTCCCGGCGCCAGGGATCACCAATCGTTGCCCCACGTAAACGCGGTTGGGGTTGGCGATGCCGTTGGCGGCCGCCAGCGCCTGGGTGGTCAGGCCATAGCGCAGCGCGATGCGAAACAGATTCTCCCCTCGCTGCACGATATGCACCCCCGAGGACGGCGCGGGGGCAGGCGTGGGTGTGGGCAGAGGCGAATCGCCGCTGCCACCGGCCGGGATAATCAACCGTTGCCCCACATAGATCGTGCTGGTGCTGCTCAGACCGTTGGCCGCCGCCAGCGCGTTCACCGTCACGCCGTAACGCAGCGCGATGCGGAACAGGTTCTCCCCTCGCTGCACGATGTGAGTGGTGGTCTGGGCAAAAGCGGGCGCCGCCAACGTCAGGCACAGCACAAGTGCCGTACCAAGTATCAAGATCCTGCGTATCATATCACCCCTCCCTGCTACAAGATACCCGTATTATGCCACATTTACTCCCATATTCCCATTACAAGGAGGTTACGGTTGAATAACGGGCGTATCTAAAACTTGAGTAAGCGTTCAGGGGATAGCGCCGGCTGAGTACCCTGGAGCATAGCGAAAGGGTGTATCGAAGCCAAGCGGCTCTCGGAAGCCAAATTGCCCCGACAAGACCCGCTTGGTTTCGATACGCCGCCACAAAAAGCGTGGCGGCTACTCAACCGGCGCTCGCTTCAATAGCCTGAGCAGTTACGAGGAATGAAGAAACAGAACGTCCACGCAGCAGCGCGACGTGAAACTGGATCCACCACCGAATCAGGATGCGCCTGGAATCCCGGTCCGATCCGTCTCCAGCGACCAGCCTGGCGTTGTCACCGAAATGCAATTCACCGGGCAGACCGGTATGCATTGCAGACAGCGGATGCAGGCACCAGAGACGGGATTCTCATAGACCCGGATGTCTGTGGGACAGACTTCTTGACAGCGATCGCACCGGATGCAGACCGCCTGCTCCACGTGCAGGCGGAACGAACTGACGGGGTTGAAAGGAGACCACAATGCTCCGAGCGGGCAGATCCAGCGGCAGAAAGGTCGCCGCGTGACGCTCATCCAGGACAGCATCACGCCCAGGATGCCGACCTTGATCCAATACAGCACACCGACCAACGCCCGGATGTCGGCGGAGAGCAAAGCCATCGGGATGCTCGCTTCCAGCGCGCCGGCCGGACAGAGCTTGCAGAACCACGGCTCGCGGGTGACAAACGGGATCGCGATCACGAGCGCCGCCAGAACGAGGTAGCGCGTCCAGTTGAAGCGATTGGGTAGCCGCAGTTTGGGGACCGGGAGCTTGTACATCAACTCCTGGAACCATCCGAAAGGACAGAACCATCCACAACTGGCCCGCCCAACGAGCGCGCCCACCAACGCAATCCCCCCCAGGACGTAGAGAGGAAATTTTCTGCGCCCGATAAAGTGCTGGATGCTCCCGATGGGGCAGGCAAAAGCCGCCGCCGGACAAGCGTAACAATTCAAAGCGGGGCAGGGCAGCCCCTTGGTCACGTGCTGCGTAAAGTACGAGTTGAGCGTCAGCGCCGAAACGGCCTGAACCAGCGTCCGCTGCCGCGCCAGCCCCAGCCAGAACCGCTGTGCCCCGCTTGGTTCATTCTTCATCGACTCATTGTTCATTGCCCTGGGCCTACCCGAGGCCGATACATGAGTATCAGAGCAGAATGGCGTTGCGCAGCACGATGCGCCACTGATCGAAGAACAACCCGGCCAGCACTGCGGCGACCGCCAGCACGATCAACGCGCGATTGAGCAGAAAGAGCCGTCTTTGTCCACGTGTATCCATAGCCGTATCCTTTTCAAGTTCATTCCTGACGCTTGATCCGCGCGCCGATCAGCGCCGCCGCCGACAGCGCCACCGTCGCAAGACCAACCAACACCGGCCAGAAAGAGAGAGCCGCCGTCGCGAGAATGGGCGCCAGAGGAGTGGACGTGGGAGTAGGCGGCGGGGGCGTGGCGGTAGGAGTCGAGGTAGACGTCGCCGTCGGCGTCTCGGTTGGCGTCGGGGTGGGCGTGGGCGTGGGTGTCGGCGTATCGCTTGGCGTTGGGGAAGGTGTGTCGGTGGGTGTGGAAGTGGGCGTTGGCGTCTCGGTGGGCGCAGGTACAGGTGTCTCCGTCGGCGCGGGGGCGGGCGTCTCTGCTGGGGGCAGCGCGCCACCAGCCACCTCCTCGACCAGCAGATAGGTGGGGCCGCCGATGATGCAGCCTCGCGTATCGGCGCAACGGGCCCGGGGCAACGTGAGCGTGTAGTGGCCGTCCACCGGCTCGACGACCTGCTCAGCGCCGGCCTGGTCGATCAGTCGCGCCTGGGCAGCCAGGGCAGGAATCGACACGGTCGCATCGGCTGCTGTGCGCGCCCACAGAACGCGCGTGGTGAGGCCGCCTCGGTCGAGCGTGACCACGGTGTAGAGCGGCTGGCGCTCCTCGCGGGCCGAGAGGGTACCGGCGTAGTGGATCGTGATCAGTTTGTAAGCCTCGAAAGCCGGACGACGACTGTAATCCACGCGCAGGACGCCAAAAGGCTCAACCCCCGGCTGGGGCTCGTTATCCACCCATTTGTAGACGGCGATGCGCTCCGCCCCGGAAGCGAGCGCCAGCGCGAAGGATTGCAACAAAAAGCCCGCCTGCTCCTCCAGGGTGATGTCAAAGTTGGCCCCCGGCAGTTCCCAGTAAGGAGGGTCTGCGTTCGATGGAGCGTTGGTCTCGTTGAGCCAGATCGGCTTCTGGAGACCGTAATCGGCGAGCGTGGCGCGCGTCTCGCCCAGGATCTCGGGGACGGTCTCGGTGCGAAAGTAAATGTGCAACGAGACGACGTCGAAAAAGTAGCCGTGTTCAGGCCCTTCTGGGTCCTGGGTGGCTGCGGCCAAAAAGTTTCTCAGATACGCCCGATCGTGCCAGGTGGTCGCGCCTGCCAGGTGGATCACCGCGTCGGGGTTCGCCTGGTGGGCGGCCAGGTAGGCGACCTTGAGCAACCGATAGTATTCCTCCATCGAACCACACCACTCGACGCCAAACGTCCCCGGCTGGATGTCCGGCTCGTTCCAGATGATCCAGTGGTTGATCCGACCAGTATACATCCCGACGACGCGGCGCACGAACGCCGCCCACAAGTTTCCGGGATCGTCCACCGGCAATTCCAAGCCCCGGGGAACGCCGCAGCCGGGCGGCCCATCAGTGGCCCAGGCCGGGGTGTGTTTCAAGACCACCACCACCTCTCGCCCGGCGGCGACGGCCTGCGAGAGCCATTCATCCGGCACGTGGTAGCCGTTCCAATCGTCGAGTCCATTGGGTTGCAGCTCTGACCAGTAGAACAGGATGCGCTCCCAGCCCACGCCCGCCTCCGCTGCGGCGACGGGATCGCGGAACGCCTCGACCGCGCCGAAGCGGGGATCTGGCGGAGCGCCTTGCGAGATCACCGGGTCAATGACCAATGACCAATGAACAATGAACAATATCAGAAGAAGCAATTTCGAGATTTGAGATCGGGTCATGGGAATGGGGGTAGTCGACGGCATCTACAGTACTGTCGGGCGGACGTCCTGCACGTTCAATTGGAGCCGCCGCCGGTCGTTCCACTCGTTGACTTCGAGATGGTAGGCGATGTCCACGTGGTCGGGCAATTTCCCGGCCCACTCACCCTGCCGGAAGGCGATCCCATCCCAGGGGGTCTGACCATCCGAGAGCGTGAGCTTGAGATGCCGACCCTCGCTTCCCACGGCCCGCTGGCCGAGGAGGCGCACGTTCCGGCTGGCAAACAGAGGAGGCGGGTTGGCATAGCCGCACGGTTCCAGTTGAGTCAACGCCTGCTGCAATTCCCACGACATCTGCGCCAGTTCGACCTCTGCGTCCACGGCCAGGCTGGGGACCAATTCGACCCCGCTCAACTGTTCGACGGCCAGCGCCCTCAACCGATCGGCCAGCTCGTCCAGGTTCTCGTTCGATACCGTAAAGCCGGCGGCGGCGGCGTGCCCGCCGTGTCGAATCAGCAACTCCTCGCACGCATCGAGCGCCTGAGTGATGTGAAACTCGGGGATGGAGCGGGCAGAGCCTCGACTGACTCGCTCGCCCACCTCGACGACGACGACCGGGCGGTAGAACTCTTCGGCCAGGCGCCCGGCGACCAGTCCCACGATGCCCGGCATAAAGTCGGGGGAGGCGGCAAAGAGCAGAGGCAATTCACCATCCGCCGCCGCCAGTTGACGCGCGCGCTCCTGAGTATCGCGCGTGAGTTGCTGGCGCTCGCGGTTCAACCGGCCCAGTTCGCCCGCCAGCCGCTCCGCGTCGGCGGGGTCCTCGGTCTCGAGCAGTTGGTAGGCGATCTCGGCGTGGGCCATCCGCCCGGCGGCGTTGATCCGGGGCGCCAGCGCATAGGCGATGGCGGCAGCGTCCACCTGCCCCGGCTCCAGCCCGGCCTGCTGGCAGAGCGCCTTGACGCCCGGTCGCTCCATCCGGTTGAGGCGCGCCAGCCCCTGGCAGACCAAGGCGCGATTCTCACTCAACAGGGGCACCATGTCGGCCACGGTTCCCAGGGCGACCAGATCCAAAAGCTTCTCCTCTTGCAACGATATCTCCTGGGCGGTTACAGGGGTCTGGCGGTGGCTGCGCAGGAGCGCCTGGGCCAGCCGGTAGGCGACGCCCACCCCGGCCAATTCGCTAAACGGGTAACGGCCGTCCTGTCGCTTGGGGTCGATCACGCTCACCGCCTCGGGCAGTTGGTCGCCGACGGAGTGATGGTCGGTGACGATGACGTCGAGGCCCAGCCGGTTGGCGTGGGCGACTTCTTTCAGCGCGCGGACGCCGCAATCCACCGTGACGACGACGCGGACGCCATCCTGCACCAGTTGGGCCAGGGATCCCTCGTGCAGTCCATACCCCTCGTCCACGCGGTGGGGGATGTAGGGACGGGCATGACCGCCAAGTGCGCGCAACGTCTGGACCAGGAGCGCCGTCGCCGTGACGCCATCGGCGTCGAAATCGCCATAGACGGAGATCAACTCGCCCGCGCGCAGCGCCCTGCGCAATCGAGTGACGGCAGCGGACACGCCCTCAAGGGCAAAGGGATTCATGTCGCCATCTTCGCCGTCGAGAAAAGCCGCTGCCTCGACCGGATCGGCGATACCCCGGCTGTAGAGCACCTGGACGACGATCGGGGACAGGTGGGGGAAACGAGCGATATAACTGGGTGGTGCAGATGGCGCGATTTGCCAACGTTTCGGACTCGGCATAGCATGCTCCGTTCTCGTTTCCAAGGTGCATCTTAAAGGAAAAGCCCCTCTCCTGATGGGGAAGGGCTTCCCGATGAGCTATACTGGTATCAAGCTACGCCCAGCCTTGATTCCTCACCAGGTCAGAGATGACGGGCACCTCTACCCATTCACCCTGATAGGATTTGACGCCCAGATAGAGGGCATAGAACCATACCAGGAGACCAATGCAGGCCCAACTGAGGACAAACACCAGGATGCCCAGAATGATGGATATCACCGCATTGTACTTGACAAAGGGGCGATCTTTTTTATCCTCGAGCAGCAGCACAATGATGCCGATCAGAGGACAGAAAATGTAGCTCAAAAGCGCCCATAGTTTATCATCCGCCGTAATCTCTTCGCTACCCACCGGCGTTTCAACCATTTCTTCTGCCATGTTCCTTTACCTCCTTTAAATAAGCTGGGTTTTACCGTGCGCCGCCATCAGAACTGGGTACTATTGTAGCAGACTATGCGGTTGATGTCAATTGCCGCCACACAGGGTAAACAGCGCGTCCATTCCATAATAACCGGCCAGGGCAAAGAGGATATTCTTGCTCACCTTGCCCGCGATGCAACTGACCAGGAACTTCCACAGCGGGAAGCGCAACGCGCCAGCGATCATCCCGCCGACGTCAAAGATGGGGTTGGGGATAAAGGCCAGGAAAAAGACGGCCCACACGCCGTAACGCTGCATCCACCGCGTCAAACGGTCGTAGACGGCATAGTCATCCACCCAGGTCTGCCCGCTGTAACCGGCCATGTAGCCGGTCAGCTCTCCCAGAGCCTGACCCACGCCGCCGACGATCCCCACCAGCCACGGATTTAAGACGCCGCCCATCACCGAACTGACGGCCAACCCCGGCACCGGCAGGATCAACGTGGCGTTGCTGATCAAGCCCACCAAAAAGACGGCGGCGTAGCCATACTGCCGCAAATCTTGAAGACGCTCGCGAAAGTAGAGGGCCGCGCCGAGGGCGACGAGGATCGCAAGCACGGTCACAACTTGAACCGCTCTCAGCCGCCGTTTGGATGGTGGAACAGAGCTAGCATCACACATCAGTAGTAACTATAATAACGACCATAGTAACGGCTTCAGCCGTTCCCAAAAACACCCCGGTCCCCATAGTCCCATGCCTCTCCAATCGGGTATTTGCTCCATCGCTCGCGGAGCCATTGCCGTCCATACGTATCCAGGTGAAGATGCACACTGGACCACGGCCAATCGTAGGGGCTCTCAACGTTGCCGTGTTTCACCGCGTTGTAGTGGATATAGTTCAGCGCGTGGTAGTAGTGACCTTCATCCCGGATGTAGCGGTCACGGAATCTGTACCACACCTTGCGTTGCCCGGTGAGACCGTCCTCCAGATTCCACACTCTGGAAGTGTTCCCATGGAGATGTTTGAGCACAGCCGAGATGTGATCCAGGGATTCGACGCCTGCCAGAAAATGGTAATGATTGGTCAGGACGACCCAACCCCCGATCTCCGCCTGGATGTCGGCCAGTTCCGACAGGAGTTGATCCTCAAACGCCGTAAGCCGGATAGGAGAAGCCATTACATGCGCGTGCTCATAGTTAGCAGCGGTGATGCAGTACCACCCGGCCTCGCGGTAGGGATGCGGCGGCGAGTGCCACGGATAACCACGCCGACGACGCTCCTCGACGACAGCAGCGCGCTCCTCGGGCGTCATGCGACGATAATCGTAAGGCATCTCTTTCTCCCAGCGACTAAAGTCATCACTACCAAACCCACCGTAGTAGCCACTTCAGTGGCAGCAGCTTGAAAGCGACTAAAGTCATCACTACCAAACCCGCCGTAGTAGCCACTTCAGTGGCTCGAAAATGACTAAAGTCATCACTACCCAACCCGCCGTAGTAGCCACTTCAGTGGCAGCAGCTTGAAAGCGACTAAAGTCGCTACTACAAATTTGAGAGTGGAACGCCCAACCGCACGATTTTTTCTCTGTGATCGGTGATGGCGGCGGTGGCGTTGCGCGTGTCTACGATCAGGGCGGCCCGCTCGACCACGCGCTCATAGTCCAGGCTGCGGTGATCGGTGACGATGACGATGCAATCGGCGGTGGCAAGCTCCTCATCCGTCAGCGGCGCGGATTCGAGCGCGATCGTCTCGCGGTGAAAGACGTCGTCGCCCACCTGGAAGCGCGGCACGTAAGGATCGTGGTAGCGCACCGCCGCGCCGCGGCTCAACAGCAGCTCGATGACGCGCTCGGCGGGGGAGTTGCGGGCATCGTCAATGTCTGGCTTGAAGGCGACGCCCAGCACCAGCACGCGGGCATCGCGCAGGGGTTTCCCGTGCATCGAAAGCGCCTGGGAGATCAGGTCGACCACGTGGTAGGGCATGGCCTGGTTGACCTCGCCGGCCAGCTCGATGAACTCGGTGTAATAATCGTACTCGCGGGCTTTCCAACTGAGATAGTAGGGGTCCACGGGAATACAGTGCCCGCCCACCCCCGGTCCCGGCGTGAACGGCATAAAGCCGAACGGCTTGGTCTTGGCGGCCTCGATCACTTCCCAGAAATCGATCCCCATACGCTCGGCCAACAGGGCCAGCTCGTTCGCCAGGGCGATGTTGACGGCGCGGAAGGTGTTCTCGAGCAGCTTGGTCAGCTCGGCGGCGCGAGGGGAAGAGACGGGATAGACGAGCGCGCCCATCTGGCGCAACAGCTCGGCGGCCAATTGAGTGCACTCGGGCGTGATGCCGCCCACGACCTTGGGGGTGTTGTAGGCCGTCCACTGCCGGTTTCCGGGGTCGATGCGCTCGGGAGAAAAGGCGAGGTAAAAGTCCACGCCGGCCTCGAGGCCATTTCGCTCCAGGATGGGCTGGACGACCTCCTCCGTCGTGCCAGGGTAGGTTGTGCTTTGCAGAACGATCAGTTGCTCCGGCTTGAGCCGCACCAGGATCGACTCGCAGGCGGAGCAGATGTAGGAGAGGTCGGGGGCGCGCTGAGCGTCGTAAGGGGTTGGGACGCAGATGAACACCGCGTCCACCTCGCGCAGCACGTCATAGTCCAACGTGGCGGTGAGGCGGCCCGAGGCGACGTGAGGGGCCAATTCGTCTTCGGGGACGTCGGGGATGTAGCTCTGCCCGGCGACGATGGCCTCTACCTTGCGCCGGTCCAGCTCGACGCCGGTGACGCAAAAGCCCGCTTTGGCGAACCCCGTCGCCAGGGGCAAGCCCACGTATCCCAACCCGATGACGGCCACGCGCGCGGTGCGGTCGGTGATTTTATCTTTCAAAAAAACCATGATATTCTCCAGATGCTCGATAGACGGGCAAAAGCGCCAGGCTCGGAAACCTAGCGCCTTGCCTTTCCTCCAAAACCGTTCACTCCTGACTTCGTCTCAGCAATCCCCACAACCCAAAAGCGACGGCCACCACTCCAATCAAGGCGAGAAAGACCGCGATGAGAAGCAACACAGAGATTCCCCCGGACTTGGCAGTAGACGGCGTTGCCGTGGGCGTCGCTTTGCTTACGGAGGTAGCAGGCTCGGACGTTGCGGCAGGCGTGGAAGCGGATGCGACAGACGTGGCGTCCGACGCGGCAGGTTCGGGCGTGGCGGTCGGCGTGGCGTCCGACGCGGCGGGTTCGGACGTGTCGGTCGCTGTGGCGCCCGGCGCGGCGGATTCGGGCGTGTCGGTCACTGTGGTCCCAGGCGCGGCGGATTCGGGCGTGGCGGTCGGCGTGGCGTCCGGCGCGGCGGGCTCGGGCGTGTCGGTCGGCGTGGCGTCCGGCGCGGCGGACTCGGGCGTGTCGGTCGCTGTAGCATCAGGCGCGGCGGACTCGGGCGGCGAGGTCAACGTCGGCGAGGGACTGGGAGTCGGCGTAGGCGTCCGGGTCGGCGTAGGCGTAGACGTAGAGCCAGGCGGCGGCGTTTCGGTCGGCCCGGCCGTGGGTGGAGGCGTCCAGGTCGCGGTCGGCGTGGGCGAGGGCCGGGGCGTGTGTGTGGGACCAGGCGTGGGTTGAGCCGCCTCTATCCTGAGATTAAGCTCGGTCACCCCACCTTGCTCAAACGGATAGCTGTCCAGCCACTCGCCGGTCTCGGGGTCCTGGCATTCCGCCTTGATGCCATTGACGTAAAAATCTATCGGATCCCCGTCCGCCAGCGCGCCGCCCACCACTTCGGACTGGACGAGAAGTTGGATGGCGCTGGCTCCCGGCGCGCCATACTGGCCCTCTTCGGTGGTGACGAGCGGGTTCCCGTCCCGATCTGTGGCTATCCCAGCGCCCCTGGCCTCCACGACGGTCCCGACCGGGGCCGGATCCCCGGCAATCGTGACGGTACCGTAAAACGAGTGCGGCACAGATGGCTGCGCCAACGTTGAAACAGCGAGGGAGCCGCATAACGCGACCAGTAGAGCTAACAACAAGCCCCAGCGAACCCCCGGCGATCTTTTGGTCGTCCATCTCATATCAACATCTCCTTCACATAGGTTGGTACAAAATTTCCATCGTATTTGTCTAGCTGGTCCAACGGATGAACAGCAGATAAGCGGATGTATTCTTCATCACCAAGATCTCGGCGGCGACGTCAGCGCCCATCCGCTCATCCGTTGTACATCCGCTGCCGGGTAAACCAATCAAGAACCTCTTCTCACCAACGGCAAGAAAAGGTCGTAAAAATAACATTCCCCCGTGACGACGGTCGTCAGCAACGCCGTGACCGACTGGCGCGGGTCGCCTCGCGACGTCAAGGTAGCCGTCACCACATCCATAGCGCAGGCAGCGGCATAGGAGGGAATCTGCACCTCTACGTATACCGAACGCTCCCCACCAGCAGCCAGATCCACCACAGTCGGCGGGGTGGCAGCCACCGACCACATGTTGCTGCTGACGACCGCCACGTCATAGGTATCCATCACGCCGCCAGCATTGGTTACTTGCAATTTGTGGAGCACTTCGGCGCCGGGATCGTCCATCTTTTGACTCGTCTTCGGAGAGACGGCCACGTCGTAGAATTCAAAGGTCGCCGTGATCTCTTTGTCTTTGTCCATGGTGAAGCTGATGAGGTTGGCTCCGCTCAGCCCAGGGGAGACGTCGCCGCTCCAACTCTCAAACACCGCGGTCTCGGAAGGGATGGCGGTCAACGTGACGACCGTGCCGCGCGGATACGTGATCTGATCCGGCGACCGAATCACGGTTCCCTCGCCGCTGCCCGTCTCATAGACCGCCAGGCTATAGTCTTCCA
>DAOTUB010000336.1:0-31861 GCA_034437455.1 Anaerolineae bacterium
CTCCTGTGCTAGTTGTTTTGTGAGTCGTATCATACCAGCATAGTGAGAGTTTGTCTTGTTTTGGTTGTCAAAGTTCAATTTTCGCGCCCCAGGAAACATCTTGCTCCTGGTTGCGCAACCGTTACGCTAGTGGTCAAGTAATGGCCCAAGGGCGCAAAGTGAATCCTTCATTCGGATTCTATATGCAAGGATTCAAACCAGATGGAACTGAGTACGCAAAACAGGTATATAATTGTGTTGAGGGAAGCGAGAGTATTAAACTGTATCTCAATATGACTCGTTCAGTTGCTGGAGCTACTCTTTTTTCTGAGTATTCAAAAAGATTGAAGAACATTTTTGGAGATTACATAGATATTAACAAGTCCGAACCTTACATAGATACGGCATTACTTGCGGATCACCTGGATGAGTTCAAAGGGCTTATACTGTGGCTTCAGAAATCTATTCTACAATAGCTTGTGCCAAGGAAGACGAAAATGAGTCAACAACTCTCACTATTTACAAATACGGGAACTCGGAAAACGACGACTCGAAAATCTCCGGGGCGAACCCGTGAACAGGTCAAGCGATTAGATCTCGATCAGCATACGAGAGAGCGCATTCTACCTCTGTGTCGGCTCAGCTATGGAGAGGTTTGGGAAGATCCTGTTGGCGGGCATAGAGTCGGCGTCCTTGACGCTACCAAGCTTGATAACGTCGAAAGTATCATGGAGGGCGAAAGAACGCCTTTGATGATAAACGATCCCCCTTACAACGTCAAGGTTGGGAATGCAAACACACGGAGCTTATCAAAGACTGACTTGGAAGCCTACCTGGACTTTTCGAGAAAGTGGGTGAGCAATGCTCTGTCCGTGATGAGGCCAGATGCCCACTTTTACGTCTGGATGGGGACGGATTATAAAGATGATTTTCAACCGCTGCCAGATTTTATGATCATGATGCGCGATTTCGAGCGACTGAAACCGCGCAACTTGCTCACGATGAGGAACCAAAGAGGGTATGGGACCCAAAAGAATTGGATGTGGGTTCGGCAAGAGCTTTTATACTATGTGCGGGGTAAACCCGGTTTTTCTGTGGTGTATACGGATATCCCAAAAGTCGTGAAAGGGTATTATAAAAAGATAAATGGCAAACTGACGGAAAACCTTGAAAGAAGCAAGTCGGACACGATACGTCCGGGCAATGTCTGGTTTGACATTCAGCAGGTTTTCTATCGGATGGAAGAAAATGTCTCTGGTTGTTATGCTCAGAAGCCTCTCAAGGCGATAGAGAGGATCGTCGAGTCTGGCAGCACGGAAGGTGATTTGGTTGTTGATTTCTTTGCTCATTCAGGCACGACACTGATCGCAGGGGAAAGACTGGGGCGCAGGGTATACACGTTTGACGTTGACCCGATCTTTGCAGAGATCACGATCCGCCGGTTGGAGAACTATCAAAAAACCGGCAAGACGGGGTGGCAATGGCACACTCCATTTCCCGAATTAGATGGAGGTGAGGAGTAACCAGTTATGGATCTTGATAAACTGCGACAATACCTGGATCAACTCTGTTCTTCCCTCGAACCAGAAGAGCGCGGGGTTTTGGAGGCTCGCCTTCAGGGATTGGTATCGGTGTTCCCGTTCAGCGAGTACGAGTTTGTCCTGATGTTCCTCCGGGACAGAGAGGTCATATCCTTCGCAGATTATGAGAAACTGCGCGACAACTATGTCTCTACCAACCGATACCTGGACTTGTTCAGTCTAGCCCCACGAGTTTTTGGTCAAATCTGGGGTGAGAAACACATTATGGACCTGGACCCCAGATTCCAGAAACCAGATAAATCGCTCGATCCAGCATACGATGGGGAATATGACCTCTGGATCGAGGGCGTCAAAGTGGAGGTCAAATCCTCGCGGGCAATACATACCAAGAAACGAGGCAGCATTGTTTCCAAAGCGTTAAGGTATGGGAGTGATGATCCGTTCTGGATGAACTTTCAGCAGTTAAAGCTCGATGTCTGCGACGTTTTTATTTTCGTAGGCGTGTGGGTTGACCAAATAGTCTACTGGGTGATGTCGAACGAGGATGTCAAGAGAAACAAATCCTTGAGCCATCAGCACAGAGGTGGTGTCGAGTATCAGATTGGAGTGACTGACAGGAACATCCACGAGTTTGACCGCTTTCAAGTGAATCCTGAGCAATTGGGAGATGTTGTATTGTCATTGGTACAGAGGGAGTAATTCGTTCGCTAACATTAAACAGGAGAACAACATGGAGAAAAAATTTGACTTATTGTTAGTCGGCGGAACCGTCGTCACCGGCGAGGGGATGCGCCGCGCCGACGTGGGCGTGCAGGGCGAGGTGGTCGCCGCCATCGAGCCGAACCTGCCGCGCGAGGGAGCTGGCGAGGTCGTGGACGCCAGCGGCAAATACGTCTTTCCTGGCGCGATTGACGTGCACGTCCACCCGGTCTATCTGGACAACGTGGCGGACAGCGCCCGCGTCGCCGCGTACGGCGGCACGACCACGCTGATCAACTATGCCTACGGGCGCACCGGCGAGAATCTGGTGGAAAAGATGCTCGAGATGCGGGAGGACGGGCTGGCGAACTCGCTGCTCGACTTTGGGCTGCACGGCGGGTTGTTCGACGCGCCCAACCAGGTGCCAGACATCCCGAAGGTGTTCGAGATGGGCATCCGCACTTTCAAATTCTTTATGCCCTACGTCAAGCTGGGATGGAACACGGACGACTACCAGCTCATCAAGGCGATGGATATGCTGGCCGAGCTGGGCGGCATGGTGATGGTCCACGCCGAAAACGGCGGCGCGATCGATTACCTGGAGGACAAATACCTCAAGGGGCCGAACGCCTCGGCCAAGTTCTTTAACGCCACCCACCCGGCGGCGATGGAGGAGGAGGCGATCTTTCGGGCGATCCGCATGGCCGAGGTGACGGGCTGTCCGCTCTACATCGTGCACAACACGACCGTCCGTGCCCTGCGGCACATCTGGGAGGCCCAGGAGGATGGATTGCCGGTGTATGCCGAGACCTGTCCCCATTACCTCACACTGACCGAACAGATCCTTGAGGAACGCGGGGCGCTGGCCAAGGTCGGCCCGCCGATCCGTGGTGAAGAGGATCGGCAAGGGCTGTGGGAAGGGCTGGCCGACGGTACGATCCAGGTGGTGGCGACGGACCACGCGCCCAAGCCGAAGGACGTGAACGGCGACTTTCTCGAGCAGGGCTTTGGTTCCCCGCAAATCGAGACGTTGCTGCCCATCACCTACGACGGCGGCGTGAACACGGGCAAGATCAGCGTGGTACGGCTGGTGCAGGTGGTGTGCGAGAATCCCGCCCGCATCTTTGGCCTGTATCCGAAAAAGGGGACCATCGCCGTCGGCTCCGACGCCGACATGGTCGTCTTTGACCCGAACCGCGAGTTCACCATCCGCGCCGAGAACCAACACTCGAACGCCGGGTACACGCTCTACGAGGGACGCACGGTGTTGGGCTGGCCTGAGATGTCCTTCCAGCGCGGGCGTTGCATCATGCGGCACGGAGAGATCGTAGCAGACGCGGGGCAGGCGCAATTCCTCCCCACGCTCGAAACGCAGACAGAACCACTAACCACGTAATAGATTCTACCATTATGCATTACGTTTTACTCATTACGGAGGTATGATTTGGAAAAGAGAATTCTTACTGGAAACGAAGCCCTCGCCCTGGGCGCGCTGCGGGCCGGGGCCAAAGTTCTGACCGGCTACCCCGGCACGCCGTCGTCGGGGGCGTTGGGCAGTATCGTGGGAAAGGAGTTTGACGACCGACACGTCGAGTGGAGCGTCAACGAAAAGGTCGCCTTCGAGATCGCGGCGGGCGCGGCATGGGCCGGTCACCGGGCGCTCTGCACGATGAAGATGTCGGGCGTGAACGTCGCCTCCGACTCGGTCGCCTCCATCGCCTACTCTGGCGTGAACGGCGGCCTGGTGATCTACGTGGCCGACGATTCGGGCGTCAGCGCGGGGATGTGCGAACAGGACTCGCGCGGGTACGCCGCGATGTTCGACATGCCGATCCTCGAACCGGCGTCGGTGGCCGAGACGTACAAGTTGGCGCAGATCGCGTTTGATCTTTCGGAGCAGGCGAAAACGCCCGTCTTTATCCGGCTCGTGACCACCATCGCCAACGCGCACGCGGCGGTCGAGATCGAAGAGCCAATGCCCCGTAGTGGCGTCCGTGCGGTGGCGGGGGCCACCCCCCGGCAGCGAGGCCCCTACGGGACTATGCCTCCCGCCGAACGAGAGGTGATCCTGGATCGCGACATCACCAAGTATACCAAGGCCGGTTCGGTCATCTGCATGGACCAGCACCACGATGTGATCGCTCGCTTGGGGAAAACGTACCAACTCATCAGCGAGATGGGGTTGAACGAGCTTCGGTTGGCCGAAAAGAGCGGTGGACTGGGCATCGTCGTGGCAGGAGTGGTGGCCTCTTACCTGGAGGAGGGATTCGAGATCGCGGCGCAGTTCGGGTTCGAACCGGACGCGGTCTCGGTGCTGCGCGTGTTGGCGACCAATCCGTTCCCGACGAACGAGGTACGGGCATTGCTCCAGCACTGCGATACGATTCTCGTTCTGGAGGAACTGGAGCCGCACCTGGAGAAAGGCGTCTACGTCGAGGCTCAACGGAACGGGTTCGAGGGCCACATTGTCGGCAAGATCGACGGGACCCTTGGTCGGGTCGGCGAGTACGGCGTGAAGCAAGTCGTGCAGAGTATCGGCGCGGCATTGGATTTGCAGATTCCAGAGGATTTGTTCCAGGGGATCGGGGCGGAGGGGCTGGCCGCCGCGCGTCCCATCACTGTCTGTGCGGGTTGCCCGCATCGAGGGACCTACATGGCGATCAACCAGGCCCTGCGGAAGCTCAAGTTCAAGAAGGACAAACGGACGTCGTCTGTCCGCGTGATGGTGACGGGGGACATTGGCTGCACGATCCTGGGGATGAACCCGCCCTTCCACACTGTCTGGAACGAGGTCTCTATGGGCGCGAGCGTCAGCCTGGCGCAGGGGTACGTCTACGCCGGCATCGAAACGCCCGTCATCGCCACCATCGGGGATTCGACCTTTTTCCACGCCGGCATCCCTGGCCTGATCAACGCCGTCCAGCACCAGGTTCCCCTGACACTGATCATCATGGACAACGGCTGGACGAGCATGACGGGCATGCAGGTCAATCCCGGCACGGACGAATCGTTCCAGGCGCCCGGCAGCCGCCGGGTGGACATCGCCAACCTGATCCCGGCGCTGGGGGTGGAGCACTTTTTCGTCATCGATCCCTTCGAGCTGGACGAATCCAGCGAGGTGATCCAGAACTGTCTGACGCTGCCGGGGGTCAAGGTGGTGCTCGCGCGCCAGGAGTGCGCGATCCAGGCGCAACGGCGCAAGCTTAAAGCGGGCAAGGTTCGGTCAGTTCCCGAGAACTGCACATTGTGCAAGCGGTGCATCAACGTCACCGGATGCCCGGCCATCACGTTGGGAGAGGAGCACATCACCATCGATCCCGTCCTGTGCTACGGCTGTGGCCTGTGTGCTCAGGTTTGCCGGTTTGAGGCTATCGTGAGAGAGTGAACTATGAACTATGACATTTATCTAGTAGGCGTCGGTGGCCAAGGCGTGCTGACTGTGGGCGATCTGATCACCGAGGCGGCTGTCCACCAGGACATTCCGGCCAGTTTCTACCCGACGAAGGGCATGGCCCAGAGAGGTGGGTTCGTCAAAGTCCAGCTTCGCCTGGGCCGCGAGGCGGTCGGACCGAACATCCCGGAGAAGGGGGCCGACCTGGTGATCGCGATGGAACTGTCGGAGGCGCTCAAGGCGATCCGTTACGTCAAGCCAGGCGGGGATTTTGTCCTCTTTGGCCACGTCTGGGCGCCGACGGCGGTGATGTTGGGCAAGGCGGACTATCCCACACTGGAACAGGTATTGGAACAGGTGGAACAGGCAGGGGGAAAGCTGCATTATCTCGACCCTGAGAAGCTGCCCCTTTACAACAGCGCGCCCGTAGCGGCGAATGTCTACGTGTTGGGCGCGGCTGCCGGACGCACTGAGCTGGGCGAGGTGTTGGATCCAGCAGGGCTGGCGCGCACAGTGCAGAATCGGTGGAAAAAAGCCGCAGAGCGCAATAGGTTTGCGTTCCAGGCTGGGGCAGAGGCTGAATAAGGCGATGAGTATTAAAAGCCTCTTCTATCCCCGAGGCGTAGTCGTCATCGGCTCAATGTCAGAGGGCAAGCTGGGCTGGGAGATCCTCCAGAAAATCGTGCACGGCGGTTATCCAAACGTCTTTGCGGTTAACCCCAAGGCGCAAGGGGCTTTTTCCGTGCCCGGGTACGACGCGGTATCCAAGATCGAGCAGCCCGTGGACCTGGCCGTCATCGTCTCGCCTCCCCAGACGGTGACTGCTGTGTTGGAGGATTGCGGCCAGGCGGGCGTCACCGCGGCGGCGATCATCACGGCGGGGTTCTCCGAGACCGGCGACCACGCGGCAGAGAGCGCGCTCAAACGGGTGGCCGAGCAATGCGGCATCCGCTTCGTCGGCCCCAACTGCGCTGGCCTCATCAACACGAGCCACGCGCTCTACCCCACGCTCGAGACCCACCCGCCCGCCGGGGGCGTCGCCATCGTCGCCCAGAGCGGCGCGGTGGGGGGTGTCTTAACCGCGTGGGCGAAAGAGTTTGGGCTGGGCGTCTCCAAGTTCGTCAACTATGGCAACGGCGCCGACCTGAACGAGATCGACTTTTTGCGCTACCTGGCCGACGACCCCGAAACTCGCGTGGTGGCGCTGTATATCGAAAGCGCCTCCGACGGGCAGGAGTTCATGCAAGTGATGCGCGAGTGTACCGCTCGTAAGCCGGTCGTGGTGATCAAGGCGGGCCGCACACAATCGGGGCGGCGGGCGACGCTGTCGCACACCGGCTCGATGGCCGGGTCGGACGCGGTCTACGACGCGGCCCTGCGGCAGTGCGGCGCGATCCGCGTGCACACCATCGAGGAGATGTTCGATCTCTGCAAGGCCCTCGCCCACGTGCAGCCTTTGAGGGGCAAGCGAGTCGCAATCGTGACCAACTCGGGTGGGCCGGGCGTGCTCGCCGCCGACCGGGCCGAGGAGGTCGGCCTGGACGTGACGGAACCGAGCACCGCCGCGAAGGAGGAGCTTGCCTTCCTGCCTCCCCAGTGCGCGCTCAAGAATCCCATCGACCTGACCGCCGAAGGGAACGAGGATGGGTACCGGAAGACGCTCCTGGCCATTGCGGACGAATACGACGCGATCCTGGCTTTGAACATCGCTCCGGCTTATCTTGACTCGATCCCCCTGGCCCGAGGCGTCTGCGACGCGGCCGAGCAGACCGACACGCCCATCGCGGCCTCCTTCCTGCCCCAGCAGATCGTGGCCGAAGCGGTCGTTTACCTGCAGGAGCGCGGCATGCCCAACTTTGCCACCGGCGAGCGGGCGGTGACGGCGTTGGCGGGGATGGTGAGCTATGCGGAGGAGACAAGGAGACAAGGAGACAAGGAGACAAGGGGACAGGGAGAACGGAAGAGATTGCCCAAGGGACCAGTGCTGGAGCCGGAGGCGATGGGGTGGCTGAGTGAGAATGGGATCCCGGTGCCGGAGTTTCGTTTTGCTGCGACCGGAGAGGAGGCGGTGCGCGGCTGCGGCGAGATCGGCTATCCGGTGGCGATGAAGGTGGTCTCGCCGGACATTCTGCACAAGTCGGACTATGGCGGCGTGATTTTGAACATCGGGAACGACCGGGCGGCTCTGGAGGCTTTCGAGACGATCCAGCAAGCCGCCGCGGGCAAGGATTTTCGAGGTGTGGTCATCTATCCGATGATCTGCGACGCTCAAGAGGTACTGCTGGGCATCTCGCGCGATCCTCAGTTCGGTCCTGTGGTCGCCTTTGGCCTGGGCGGCATCTATACCGAGATCTGGCGCGACATCGCTCTGCGCGTGGCCCCCATCGACCGCGCCGAGGCGGAGGCGATGATCCGAGAGATCAAGTCCTCCCCCTTGCTCCAGGGAATCAGGGGACAGCCGCCACGCGACCTGGACGCGCTGGCCGACGTGCTGGTCAATTTCTCCCAACTTCCCTTCCGCTACCCCGAGATCGGCGAGGTAGACCTGAACCCGGTCTTTATATTCTCAGAAGGACTGGTCGTGGGAGATGTCCGAGTGATACCACGCAATACGTAAAGCGTGAAACGTAAATTTGCGTTTTACGTTGTACAATTTGGAGAACAACTTCTATGCACGTATTGAGACGGCTATTTAGTTACTTGCGACCCTACTGGAAACCGCTGGTCGTCGTGGGTTTTCTGCTGCTGCTCTATACCGGTCTGAGCTTGCTGCCGCCCCTCTTCCAGCGAGAGATCGTGGATCAGGTGATCGGAGACCGCGATCTGTCCCACCTCGGCGTGATGATCGCCGCCCTGGTCGGCATCCACGCGCTCTTGCAGATCGTGGACTTTGGCGACATGTACATCCGCCACGCGCTGGGCGAGCGGTTTATCTTTGACCTGCGCGTGCGCATCTACGAACACTTGCAGCGGCTTTCCCTCTCCTTCTTTGAGCGCACCTCGACCGGCGAACTGATGTCGCGGGTGACGAACGACGTCAACGCGCTGGAACAGTTCGTCACCCACGGCGTGGCGCTCACGGCTGTGGACCTGCTCCGCCTGCTGGGGGCGTCGGCGGTGCTCTTGGCGCTCGACTGGCGACTGGCGCTGGTCACGTTGCTCCCGCTGCCGATCATGGCTCCTGGCCTGCGGTACTTTAACCGGCGCGTGCGTCCCATCTACCGCAGGGTGCGCGACCGGTTGGGCGACATCAACGCCCGGCTGCAGGATAACCTGGCCGGCATCCGCGTCATCCAGGCCTTTGGGCAGGAGGAGGCGGAACTGGTGAGCTTCCGCGACACCAGCGAGTACTATTACCAGGAGCGAGTGCGAGGCGTCCGGGCCTGGTCCTCCTTCTTCCCGGCGCTGCGCTTTGTATCCACGCTGGGTGGGGTGCTGGTGCTGGGCTTTGGAGCGCGGATGGTCGTCGCCGGTCAGGTGTCGTTGGGGACGCTGGTGGCCTTTCTCTCTTACGTCACCTCGTTCTACGATCCTCTGCGGCGGTTGACAGAGGTGGATAACGTCTTCCAGCAAGCCATCGCCGCCGGGGAGCGCATCTTTGAGCTGCTGGACGAGACCCCCGAGATCAAGGATGCGCCGGACGCGGTCGAGCTGGACGAGATCGAGGGGGACGTGGTGTTTGATGACGTTCATTTCTGCTACGGGAGTGGCGACGAGGTGCTCCACGACGTCGAGTTCCACATGGCCCCCGGCGAGGTGGTGGCGTTGGTGGGGCCCAGCGGAGCGGGCAAGACCAGCATCGCCAACCTGCTGTGCCGCTTCTACGACCCCATCCACGGTCGAATCCTGGTGGATGGCCACGATCTGCGCCGACTGCAAATCCGGGCGCTGCGCCAACACGTGGCGGTGGTGTTGCAAGACACCTTCCTGTTCAACACCACCGTGCGCGAGAATCTGCTCTACGGCGAGCCGGGCGCCAGCGAGGAGACCATGATCGCCGCCGCGAAAACCGCCTATGCCCACGAGTTCATCGAGCAATTGCCCGAGGGGTACGACACAGAGATCGGCGAGCGCGGGGTGAAACTGAGCGGCGGGCAAAAACAGCGGTTGGCGCTGGCGCGCGCTATCCTGGCCGATCCGCGCATCCTGATCCTGGACGAGGCCACCTCGTCGGTGGACGCCGAGGCGGAATACCTGATCCAGCAGGCGCTGGAAGAGGTGATGAAGGGGCGCACGTCGCTGGTCATCGCTCATCGCTTGAGCACGATTCGCAACGCCGACAAAATCATCGCCCTGGAGGAGGGCCGCATCCGCGAGATCGGCGATCATCATGGGTTGCTGGCCCAGGGAGGGTTGTACAGCCAGCTTTACCAGAGACAGTTGGACCTGGCAGCGGATGGGATGGAGAAGTAGATTAGAAGAATGGCCTTCTTGTTCATAGTGTGGTATACTAGTATGAGGGCGGAAGGTACACGCGGGGAGGGAAAACAAGTATGGCGGACAAGATTGCAGTCATGATCGTGGACGACCATCCGGTCTTTCGCCAAGGGTTGAAAAATATCCTGGTCGTGCAACGAGACCTGAACGTCGTCGGAGAGGCAGCCGACGGCGGCGAGGCAGTCGAACAAGTACAGGAATTGCTTCCAGACGTGGTGATCATGGATATTAACCTGCCAACTCTCAATGGCCTGCAAGCCACACGCGCACTCAAAGAAAACTGTCCCCAGGTTAACGTGATCATGCTCACTGCTTATGACGATGAAGAGCAGATCTATCACTCGATTCAGGCTGGGGCGTCTGCTTACCACTCCAAGGACGTCAAACCTGAGCGGCTGATGGAAGTGATCCGACACGTGAGCCAGGGACAGTACGTCATTGACGACGTGGTGATGGATGAGGATGACGTGGGTGACTGGCTTTTGGAAAAATTTCAACGCTTTGGTGGAGGCGTGTTCGAAGAAGGAGAACAGTATCTCTCGCCGCTCACTTCCCGCGAGATGGAGATCCTGGAATTGGTTGTCCAGGGGATGAGCAATCGGGAGATCGCCTTCGATCTGAAAATCAGCCATCAGACGGTCAAAAATCATATGACGGCCATCCTGAGAAAATTGGGAGTAGCGGGCCGAACGGAGGCGGCGGTTTACGCCCTTCGACGCGGCTGGGTGCCATTGCGAGAACGAAAGGAATGGAGCACAATGGACAGCTCTTCAGACGAGGAAGGGAGTGAATAGAATGGCTGCTTCAACCGGAACGGATATCACATCGTTTGAGCAATTCCTGGTGACGTGCAGCGAGGAACAAGAGCAGGCACAGCGCGGGTTGAAAGAACTGGACTTGTTAATCCAACAAACGACCGGCGAGGTGAAGCGTCTGGCGCAGCGCAACACCCAGGCCACCAACCGATTACGGCAAGTCGAAGCGTCGCTAAACACCATGTCTCGCAAAGACATCCAAGAGACGTATGCAGCGGTGATGGACACGCAGCAACGGCTCTTTACCATGCGGGGGCAGTTGGAAAAGTTGCAGAGCGATCAACAGAACATGCAGCGTTACCTGGATTTGCTCAATACCATCATCGAGGCCACCGAGCAAACCCAAGTTGGGGCCGAAGCCTCGGAGGAGGTGGAATCTACGCAGCAACCCGTCGTCCGAATTATCGAGGCTCAAGAACGGGAACGCCATCGGCTTAGCCGGCAGATTCACGATGGACCGGCTCAATCGCTGACCAATCTCGTCCTCCAGGCCGAGATCTGCGAACGGCTTTTCGACGTCGACGCTGAGCGAGCACGGACCGAACTGACCAATCTGAAAGAGGCCGTGACGTCGACCTTCAAAAAAGTCAGGGGGTTTATCATGACCCTGCGCCCAATGATGCTCGACGATCTGGGATTGGTGCCTACGCTGCGACGTTACGTGGAGAGTTTCGCCGAGAACAGCGGCGTGCTCGCCCACCTGACAGTGACCGGCAAAGAACGACGGGTGGCGTCGTACAAAGAGGTGACCACTTTCCGGATCATTCAGGAATTGCTCAACAATGCGCACGAGCATAGCCACGCCAACAGCGTTCAAGTCAACCTGGATATGGGAGACGATCTCATCCGCGCATCGGTCGAGGACGATGGCAAGGGGTTTGAGCTTACCGAGGCGCTTACCTCGCCAGAGGCGGAGCAACTGGGCCTGGCGACGATGCGCGAGCGGGTAGAGATGCTGGGCGGGCAGATGCACGTGGATAGCGATCTGGGCCAGGGAACCAAGGTTGATTTCGAACTGCCTGTTTCTGCTGACGAACAGAATTAGTACAAAGCTCCTATTTGTTGTTTGAACGTACCATGTTATAATACATCTAGATCCCTCAAACTTCAATAAGACTCAGTCTGATTTTCATTCATAGGATGCTGTACATGAGGGATCCGATAAGTCCCATAATCCCATTGAAAAAGGAGGTGAGGTGCAGATGTTGTTTTTACCACGTGAAGAAGGGCAGGGCATGGTCGAATATGCGTTAATTCTTGTTCTGGTGGCCATTGTGGTGATCGTGATCTTGACGTTGCTTGGCCCGCAGATTGGCAATGTCTTTAGCTCGATTGTTTCTGCAATGAGCGCTCCAACAGGATAAAGCATAACTGTCCACATACTCACTGAACCGTTGCAGTAGCAGTATGTATGACACACAGTCGAACAGAGCCTCGCTACGTGCGGGGCTTTGTTCATACTGGGGCAGTACAAGCTCTTTTGACTGAGATGAATCTATTGGAGTTTGGCAGAAACCTGGTTTTTTATCACACGCTGTCATTCCACCCAACGCTTTTTCTCCACCTGAGACTCCAAAGACCAGGTTTCAAGTCTCTCTCCTCACAACGTTGAATGAAAAACAGGTCAGTCCGGATTTTTACCGTTATGATGCTACATCGTCGTAGCGACGCCTGATTGTTGGCCTGGTTATGTGGGTGGTTAAGGGAGAACGATGATGGACAAACGAAGAGGACAAGCCATGGTGGAGTTTGCGTTGATCTTTCCGATCCTGGTATTCTTGATCTTTGGAATCATCGAGGGCGCGTTGATCATGCAAGGACATCTGGCCGTGCAGCACGGCGCGCGAGAGGCCGCGCGTTTCGCCACTACGAACCAGCCGATCCAGGGAGCCTGTATGGATAGAGACCACGACAGCCAGATCGAGGACGGCTTTGGCGAGGGGGACCCCGATGATCTGGCCGAGTATCCTTACTGCCCCAGGAACCACGCGGCGGACCCTTCCGAGTCAGACGAACACTATTACAGGCGGCGCGTGGAGCTTATCAAACTGGAGGCTCAGAAGGCTTCGGTTGGGCTGCGTGCCATCAAAGGCGGCCAGCAGACGGATCCCGGCTACTTTGGCATCGGGGTGTGGGGATACCCTTACGTGGGAAAACTCCGGGGAAAAGAGTTCATCTGTGACGACAAGAGAATGAGTGAAACATGGGACGCCGAGGACAACCCTTATGCTTGCAAAAGTTTCCCTGGCCTGAAAGGATTGCCGGTGCTGGTCGTGATCCGGCATAACGTGGACATCATAGACCCTCTCTTCAGCGCTCTGGTCGATTACGTTCCCGTAGAAGGCCAGGCGCAGATGATCAACGAAGGCGTCCAGGGAGAAAAAGGCGATCTCATTCCCTCCTTTCCCACGAGCCCCGATCCGAGCTGGATCGAGCCGATCACCGATACAAAACCGCCGATAGTAGACCCGACGGCAACGCCGGTCTTTACGACGCCAAAGGAATATTTCCTTGATCTATCTCCAGAGATTTCACAAAACGATCTGGCAGAGGCAGACCGTTCTCACGTGTTCATCGCGACGGTGACGGATGAAGAAGAAAAAACGTGGTCGGGGATACCGGTGAAATTCCGCACCAACGAGGGGGGGTTCAGCTATTCCGGGACAGGCCCCCGGGACGCCAAGGTGACGACCGATGAGGCGGGCGAGGCAGCGGTCACACTGTACGGAAAACGGCCCGATACGACGGCGCAACTGGAGGCCTGGCTGGATTACAACGGCGACGGCGACTGGAACGCCGGCGAACCCGGCGACCGGGCGACCAAAAATTGGGTGGCTACCGGGCCGTACATCACCGTCGAACCCGGCCACAAGGTCATTCCCGAGCAAAAGATAACGATTGACGTGATGGATCATCCGATCACCGATACCTACAGCTTGCTGTGGTGCTATGACTCGGGCGGCATCACCGATACCTCGACCATCGTGCAGGACCCGGTCACGGTGGACGCGGGAGGGGATGCAACCGGCCTGGAGTTCACCATCCCGGAAGACGGCAAGGGGCTGTATTACCTGGAGACCCACGCCAGCGGCAGCGGCGTCGAGGACTGTGGCCCCAATGGCCGGATCGCCTATACCGACGTCACCATCGTGAATACTCCGCCGGACCTCAAAATCTCGATCGATCCCCCTGCGACGGTTTGTCCAGAGACCACCTTCGTCCTGCCGGCCGCCATCATAAATGCTTCTGAGGGCGGCACCGAGGATGCCTTCGACGTCGACTTTTACCTGAACCCTGCCAGCTCGCCTCCAGAGAATCCGCTCGGGGTGACGAAGCAGTGGGTGACCGGCATCGGTTCTAACCAAACCAAGGCGATGACCACGGTGATGTGGTTAGACTCCCCCGGCGAGCACGTCCTGTGGGGGCGCGTGGATACGTCTAACCACATCGAGGAGCTGGAACCAGATGGTGAAAGCAATAACACCTACTCCGTCACGCTCACCACCGACCCTGCCAGCGCCAGCCGCCCGACTGACGACACATCCTTGAGCGGCGGCGACGGCGACGGCTTTGAGCGCAACCCCGGCAGCGCCTACGTCGATGGCGGCGGCTTTGCCAAGAGCATGAACACTGGACCCGGCGATCCAGATCGGCACGAATACTCTGACTTTGACTTTGACATCCCGGAAACCATCGACGTTCAGGACATGGAGGTGCGGCTGGACTGGTGGCTGGATGGCGACGGCGGCGATAACCGAATTGGCGTTCAGCTTTTCTGCGACGGCGGCTGGACGTCGGTTCAGTGGACCAGCAATGAGCCTACCGCAGAAAACACCGTCATCCTTGATGGTTGGGACAGGACGTGCGTCCGCGACGATCTGAACAACGGGAACTTTCGCGTCCGATTGAGCCTTGATTCATCCGAGGACGACAGGGATTTCTTCCTGGATTGGGTTGCCGTGCGGGTGATTGGCTCGTCTGATTTCGGTTGCGATGAGTGGCCCGAAAGCTCTCCCTGGATCGACGACAGCAAGCCGCCGGGTCTCGAAGAGTGCTATCAACTGCTCGATTTTGGAGACTTTGAAGGCGACCCCAGTCCCTGGCCAGAATACTGGTACGATCACTGGAACTCGGAAGACACCGTTCTTGTATACAAGAACAGTCTGGCCTTGCGGCTGTTCGCTTCGTATTCGCTCGAGCCTTGCACGCTTTTCCACCCCTACCTGTATCAAAAGTTAGAGGTTCCAGACGAGATCTATGCCACAGGGACGATGACGACGACCATGCACGTGCGAGGGGAATACGCGGTAGACGGCTCCGCCGAAGGAAGCTCTTGCAGCGCTCCTGGCCCTGAAGAGGATGACGTGCTGTCCTTGCAGATGAGGGACGGCAGCGGCAATCCCATTCCGGGCACTGACGTACAGCTCGCCGATGGGTTTGAAGTGCTCGGCTGGACATCCTTTGAGAAGGACATGACCAGCCGGGTCAACCTGCCGGAGCGCGCCGGCCAGGAGATGGAAGTCTACCTGGCAGCCACGGCGGATGGAGATGATCTCAATCCTTATGCCGACGCGGGCACGTGGTTCTACCTGGACAACATCGAATGCGAGGTGTGCACTGAATGGCCCATCCCCGAATATGTCCCCGGCAAAGCCTCCATCGGTGGCAGGGTGCTGGGAGACTTTGCAGCTCAACTGGGCATCGACGTGTGGGCCTACGGCCAGACTTTGGAAGGAGGCGGGGCGACCTACCACACTGTCACGCTTCAGGACGGTTCCTATCGTTTCTACAATATTGAGCCGGGCATCTATACCATTGACGCCCAAATATGGCTCGACCCCATGACGCCTCGTTTTGGCACGAGGACGGTGACGGCCAACGCTTGCAACTTTAACAACGAGGGCGAGTGCAACTTTGAAGTGAACCTGCTCCTATGGTGGTAAGCGATATGGATTTGGGTACTGGGGCAGCGGATGAACAGCGGATATGTGGATATGGACCAGGCCATCCGCTTACCCGTTTCTCATCCGCTGCGCCAACTGACAAAATGACGAACAGATGCCAATAACGGAGGTGCGACGTTGACAGGATGGAACAAGCGAAAGGGGCACAGTCCCGTAAGGACCAACGTCCCTACGGGAGGTATCGTGATCGCCGTGCTGACAGCGGCGATCCTGACAGCGGTGTTGGCGAAGGCGGCGGGGGCGCGCCCCTTGCGCTTCCTCCACATTCGCCACAACCTTTCCTGGACCTCCGATCGATTCTCGGCTCACCCTGGCCTGGCGGTCACCGCCGATGGCAGCACGGTGGTCGCGGTCTGGACAGAGAGATACAGCAGTCTCGATAATTTCGACGGACGTGTCTATTTGCGGGCGGCGTCGGAGACGGGCGGCGGATGGGGGAACAAAATCACAGTCTTTCCTGACGGCAGCGCAGCCGGGCTTGTCAAGGCAGATGACGTGGCGGCTGTGGCAGTTGCGGGGAACACGGTCCATGTGGTCTACAGAATCGTCGGGTTCGAGGGCAAAGAGCCAGTCCGGACGGAGATCCGTTATCGGACGTGCTCTCTGACCAGCGGGCAGTGCGCGGGATTTCAGAGTGTGGTCACCGAGATCAACGTCGACGCCTATTTTGTCGGGCGCGCGGACATCGCACTGGACGACGAGGGAGACCCGCACGTCGTGTGGGCCAGGTATGAGGACTTGCCCAAGACTGAGACTGAGCCTGCGAAGAGCAAGAGAGAGATCTGGTATAACACCCCACAAGGGGGAAGTTGGACCCCTGGTTATATAACCAAGGTGGACGACAGCGCACCTTGGGTAGAGGGAGTTGATCCCCCGATAGAGCGCGCGCCGGCCATCGCCTGCGAGGGGGGGTACGCGCACGTGGTCTGGGAAGACCTTTCGGGAGACGCACACGTCGTGCGCTATCGGCGGCGGAACGATGCTTCGGGAATGTGGGACGATATTGAAGACATCATGACTCCTGACGCGGACCAGCCAGCAGGCAACCCGGACGTGGTAGCCGGAGCCGGGCAGGTATTTGTCGTGTTGGACTGGTGTTCTTTTTCTGGATGCCAAGCGTACACGCCGCTTTATCGTCGCTCGGCTGTGACCGATACTGTAAATTTCGGCTCTCTACTGGAAGTCGGCACCGACAAGCTGTATTCCGCAATTGGTATCGAGTATTACTCCTCTGATCCGCGTGAAGGTGAGTACGAGTACCTCTGGGATCTCCAACCATCCATCACGTTGAACGACGATGGCTGGCCGGCCGTCGCCTGGCACGCCCAAAGAGTTGGCAGCCCAGGGGAATACGAGATCCACTACAGCTATGCCGTCGCGGGCACCATCACCCAGGTGCACTGGATCACGCCCACAACCCTGAGCTTTGGTCAGGGGGATCTATTAGGCTCTTCGGCTATCGGGGTAGGGCGCAGTCCCGTGGGAGTCTCTGCCAGAGAACTGGCGTCGGATGACGAGCAGCATCAACACATCGTCTATATGCGGAAACTGAGCGAGTCTGCCTGGGACATCTACTACGATGGCGACGAGTGGGAAGAGTATCCCCATGTCTTTATGCCGGTGATCATGAGAAATGCGGTCGGGTTTTCCAGAAATAATTTGAAGGATCGGTGAGGGTGCGATGGCAAAGAAAACGGGCGTGCGTTGGCTGTTATTGTTGGGCCTGAGCCTGGTCACCGTGGTCGTGGTGTTGCTCTTTTACGACCGCCTGGTTGAACCGACCTCCTCGTCTCCCGTGGCGGGATTGGCCATCCAGGGCGACACGGCCCGGGCAGCGTTCGACCCGGCAGCCGAGCTGGCCGCGCAGTGGCAGCAGGACGCGCAGTTGACCAGCGCCTCTTGTCAGTGGTCAAACGTGGGAACGCAACGGACGGATGCAACCGTGTGGGCCTTTCAATTCTTCTCGCCCTCCACCCAACGATTGGCGCTCGTCACGGCGGCGGATGGGGCGGCGCGCATGGTGCGCGATAGCCTCAGCCCCTACCGGGTATCCACGTTTTCCGCCGAGCGATGGCGCGTGGACAGCGACCAGGCGCTGCGGTCCTGGTGGAACAGCGGCGGGAGCGACGTAGTGGCCCGACATCCAGATATGGACCTGGCGATGAACTTGCACATGCCAGACGAAGGAGGGAACGACCCGGTCTGGACCGTCGTGGGACTCGCGTCCAACCCAGAGATGACTTCCATCGTCGTGGTGAATGGCGCGGACGGCTCGTTGATCGAGCCGTGATGGGCGCGCTTCTACCGACGGTGGTGTGAGGAGAGAACAAATGAACGAGCAAAAAAAAGAACGGGGTCAATCGCTGGTCGAGATGACGATGGTCCTGCCGGTGCTCTTGATCTTTTTTATCGGCGTCGCAGAAATGGGGGCCGCGCTGCGGAATTACCTCGTCGTGGTCAACTCCAGCCGCGAGGGCTGCCGGTTTGCAGCCCGGGGCGGCTTTCACGACGAGCTTGTCGGCGAGCGGGTGGTTGTTGCTGGCGGGGCCATCCGCGCGGGCGACTTTGTCACCAGTACCGAAAGCGTGCCTTTCCTGCGTACCCACAGCTACGATGAGCATACCGCAAACACGGGCGTCATCGTCACCCACATCGTGCTGAGCAGCACCGGCGAGGTCCTTTCGACCACGCAATGGTACACCGGCGTGGTTCTTGCGGAGGGAGGGGCGCTTACTGAATCTGTCCCTATCGACGAGGGAAATTCGCTTCTGGATATGGGCGAGATCACGGCCCGCCACGTGGATTCCACAAAAAAGATCAGCGAGATTCGCGCGGCAGCGATGGTCGACGAGAGAGAGAATCACGTCGTGGTGGTAGAGGTCTTTTTCCTGCATCCTCTGTTGTTAGATTTGCCCATAGTTCCCTTGCCTAATCCCATGCAACTGTACGCGCACACCGAGATGCGAATTTGGGGCGAGTGAATGACCTTGCCGGGTTTGTGGTATCCTGGAGGTGAACGATGAACAAAACCCTTGAGCGGTGGTTGGAGAAATTCCAGAGAAAGACGGGAGTACTGCGTAACGATCAGCAAGGACAGGCCCTGATCATTGTCGCCATCGCCTTCTTTGTCCTCCTGGCCTTTGTGGGCCTGGGTATCGACCTGGGATTGGTCTATGTCGAACGCGTGCGGGTGGCGCAGGCCGCCGACGCCGCCGCGCTGGCGGCGGCGCCCGAACTGCCAACAAAGGAGGCGGCTCACATGCGCGCGTTGATCTACTTGCAGGGGAACGGGTACGACTATGAGGCCGCCGACACAAAATTGGCCGTAGACACGTACACCAAGGACGGCAAGTACCCGGTGGACCCGGGTGGAGAGACCACGATCTGGATCGACACCGCGTACGCACAGGAAAGCGGTGCAGGTGGCGAGGTATTGGAGGACACGGCGAATCGCATCAAGGTGCGAGTCCGGCGGCAGGTCTTTATGACGTTCATGCAGTTCGTCGGCTTTTCTCACTTCCCGGTCGAAGCCACCGCCGAAGCAGAGAACATCAACCGCGTGGACACCACCATCGTCTACGATAGGTCGGGCTCAATGGAGTACAACACATTGTGCTATGGTTGTTGGGGTAAAGAGCCGGACATACCATACCCCAGCGGCAGCATTTTTCCATTGCCCTGGTCCAGCACCACGACCACGACCGCAGATCACTGCGCAGATGACTGTGAGGATACCGATTACGTTCTCTATGACGACGACACCGACTACCAGGTCAATGATTGCAACTATTACCACGAGGGTGACGATCAGTACTATATCGTCGTCGAGGCCGAGGAATACTCGGACATCAGCGTGGATTACCACAGCGACTACTATGCGGTGTACAAGACGTATTGGGTGGTGCAGCGCAACGCCGAGAACGCTGCCTTCCAAAAATACGAAAAGTGGGACATCGAAGATGTAGAAGCGATGGGGCGGGATGGGCGCGGCGCTTACCTTTCGCACCATCCCTATCGTGACGCTGAAGATTGGCTGGGCGGCTTGGGCGTGGCGTGCAGCTTGGATGCCCTGCAAGATGGGGAAAGGTGCCGGGACGCCTGGTCAAGTGGGCGGCCCGATGGAACATTGATGGAACAGCCTTACCCAACCGGTATGAACTTTGCCGCCCCACGGGCCGACTATGAATTTTATGCGCCTCGCGCTGACAACTATTATTTCTGGATTCGGGGCCAGGCTGCCGTGCAGCAAACCAGGTGGGGACTTGAAAGAAATAATCGCATTTTCTGGGGCATAAATAACCGGTATTCAGAAGCGGAGGAGGAAGGTGATTTTCCCCTGGACGTCGGTTATGATGGCGCAATCGGGGATTCGTGGGACTGGCGCTGCCTCGGCACAAAAAATCTGTCGGCGGGTGATGTGACACTGAACCTGTGGGCCGGTGGGGCCGGGTTCGACGTGGATCGCATCCTCATCACGACCAATGACAGAGGAAATGCCTGTTCTATAGATAGAGAACCACCGGGTGGAGTCGCCGGCTTTGCCCCGAACAATGGGCGCACCGATCGGGCTTGCGATGGGTGCGATCCGCGTTTCGCCGGGCGACCTGGTGGGCACGTGGATCCTTATCGTCCCTATTGCCCCAGGGATACGCGGTATGACGACATCTATGATGACGAACAGCCCATCCGGGAGGCTCTGGAGGCGGCCAAATATTACGCCGGTATGTGGGATCCCCTGTTTGACCAGGTCGGCTACGTCTCCTATGCCAACGAAGCGGTCATCGAGTGCGAGCTACAATGTTTGCGAGATCCCAGCGTGGGCGCTTGCAACTCGGCCGTGATCACCGACACCGTGATCGCTGCCCTCGACAAAACCCGCGCCGGCGGCGGCACGAACATCGCCGATGGGATCGCTAAGGGGATTGAAGTGCTGAGCTCGAGCGAGATCCACTATGGGCGGCCAGGGGCGGCCCACATCATGGTCCTGCTGACCGATGGACAGGCCAACTTGTACCCCGATAACACATGCTGGAGATGGTCAGTCGGCGGCGGGGCGACGAACGAAGAAAAGGCCGCCGCCTGTGTGGTCTATTATGCCCAACAGGCCGCCAATAGCGACATCCTCATCTACACCATCACCCTGGGCTGGGGGGCGGATCAAGACCTGATGAAACAAGTGGCCGAAATCACCAAAGGGAAACACTTCCATGCCCCCGACGCCAGCGCATTGAACAGCATTTTTGAGGAATTGTACAAACTCGTATTTGTGCGCCTCGTGCAGTAGGCGCTGTGACACGTTCAATCAGGTACTTGACATTCTAGTCAGAAACCAGTATCATAGGATGTAGACGAGTACAATTTAGATGCACAGAGCAAGCGCCGAGCGAGCACTGCGATAAGGAGGCATGATGCGTGGTCGAACACTGATCCTTGTTGGGCTTATTGTATTGATGGTAGCCGTGGCAGCAGGAGCTTTGCTACTGAGGGGAAGATCACCTGAGCCTGCACCTGTGGCTGAGGGAACGCCCGGTCCTACACCGCTACCCCAGGACATGGAAGAAATTCTCGTGGCGGCGCAAAATACCATCCCCCGAGGCACGCTGATCACCGAAGAAAGCGGAGCGGTGACAACGGCCATTTGGCCCAAAGAGTCGGTACCCGAGGGCACACTGACCGAGGTGGAGGATGTGTATAATCGCTACACCCGGGTGGACATTTTGCGAGGCATGCCAATTGTAGACAGCTTGCTCACCGAAAAATCCGGTGAGCTGGGAGCGATAGGTTCAGATGTAGCGCTGCAGATTCCTTCGGGAAAAGTGGCCTACGCGTTGCCAGTGGCGCGTTATTCCAGCGTGGCCTGGGCGCTAAAGCCTGGCGACTATGTAGATGTGCTCATCTCATTGCTGATCGTGGACCTTGATGAGGAATTCCAAAGCCTCTTGCCTAACAATGCTGCTTGTGTGAGTCCACCTGCGGGAGAGGAATGCGAAAGTGGAGTACTGGGACGTTTGGAGGGGCTGCCTAACAATTGGGTGGTCAACGTTATACCGAACGAACCCCAACGCCCACGTCTGGTGACCCAGGTGGCGGTACAGAACGCGATGGTGCTCCGCGTCGGCGATTGGGAGGAGAAGAGAGAAGAGCCGCCTGTCGAGGAAGAGACCACCGAAGAAGCGGCTGCGCCCGTTGAGCCGGTGCGTGAAGACGTGGAACCCGTGACACTGGTCGTCACCCCGCAGGACGCTATCGCGCTCAAATACGCGCTGGAAATTGGCGCCGACATCGATCTGGTATTGCGTGCAGTCGGCGACACGGCTTCCATTTCCACCGAGACGGTCACATTGCAGTATCTTTTCAACCGTTTTAACATTGAACAGCCGCCTAAACTGCCCTATGGCGCCGAACCTCGGCTCAAGTCCTTATCGGGTGTTGAGAGTGAAACGGAAGGCACCGAGGGTGGCGAACCCAGGGAATAGTCGCGTCTGGCCTTTGAAGGGGATGTTTGCTCTAGCGTAGCGTGATGGGTTGAGGCAACATATCCGGATAGATGCGCCTCTTTAGCCGCCACGCTGCGGAGAGAGGTGGAGTAAAGTGGACCAATCACAAGAACGAATTCGATTGTTGATCGTTGACGACATCGAGGAAACGAGGGAGAACTTGCGCAAGTTGCTCTCCTTCGACACCGACATCGAAGTCGTCGGCTCGGCGGGGTCGGGCTTCGAAGCGGTCGAAAAGGTCGGTCAACTCCAGCCTCACATCGTCCTGATGGACATCAACATGCCCGGCATGGACGGCATCACCGCCGTGGAAAAAGTCCTGGAGGTGGAACCCGCGACCCAGGTGATCATGCTCTCTGTGCAAGGCGAGACCGATTACCTGCGCCGGGCGATGACGGCCGGCGCGTGGGATTTTCTCACCAAGCCCGCCAGCGGCAGCGAGTTGATCAGCACCATCCGCCGGGTCTATGATAAGGGAAAAGACCTCCGAGCAGCGAGAAGGGCAGCCGGAGTTGCTGGCCCTGCTGCTCTGGGTGAGGAACGCAAACGTGGAGAAGTCGTCGCCGTCTTTGGACCAAAAGGCGGCGTGGGATGCACACTCATCGCGGTTAATTTGGCCATCGCCCTGCAACAACTGGCCGAGAGTCAACAAAAGGTCGCGCTGATGGACGCGGACCTCCAGTTTGGAGACGTAGGCGTCATGCTCAACTTGCAAGCCAGCCGCAGCGTGGCGGATCTGGTGCCCCGGATCGGGGAACTGGATAGCGATATGTTGAGCAGCGTGATGACGGCTCATGGCTCCGGGATCAAGGTATTGTTGGCGCCGCCGCATCCAGTAGCAGCGGAGGGTCTAATGACCGCAGTGGTGCCGGGCGATGGTTCAGGAAACCGCTCGGCGCCCGAGGCGATCCTGAACATGATGCGCCAGGATTTCGACATTATCGTCGTGGATGTATGGAGTTGGCTAGAAGACGTCGCCTTGACCGTGTTCGACGTTGCAGCGTTGATCGTGCTCGTCGTCATGCCCAACATCCCGGCCATCAAGAACGCCCGTTTGTTTCTCGAAGTGGCGTCCAAACTGGACTATCCCATGGAAAAAGTAGCCCTGGTCGTCAACGGCATAGATCGGCACCAGGGTATTCAAGTAGAGCAGATCGAAAAAGCGATGATACCCGTAGTAGCCCAGATCCCTCTCGACGAGCGCGCAGCGTTGGCGGCTACCAATCGCGGCGTGCCGTTCGTCATGGGAGATCGGGATCGGCCTATTTCTCAGAGTATCTTTCAGCTTGCTCAATTTGTCCAGAGCCAACTAGCAGCTCTGGATGAGCAGGAGGAAAGAGAGGATACATCCGCAGAGAAAGAACCGGCAGGAACCGGTTTACTGCGGTTGAGAGGGGTCTTTAAACGAGGATAAGATTTGTCGTGATAGTGGTTAACGACTACTCCGGAGAATGGAGGAGAAATAAACAATGTCGTTGTTGAAACGAATCGAGCAGGAAAAAAAGACATCTCGGACGAGGCCGACCACACAGCGGCCAAGTCCTTCGCAGCAACCAAGTGCTCCGCAGAGACAAAAGATGCAGGTGCGTCGCCAGCCGGCTTCTCCCGTTCAAGACGCCTATCGGAACCTGAAAGAACGCATCCAGAACCGGTTGATCGCCGAGCTGGACCCCACGATAGACGTCACCAAAACAGCCGAAGTGCGTCGCACGATCGAGACCATGTACGACGAGATTTTGGCGTCGGAGAGTATCGTCCTCAGCCGGACAGAGCGACAACGGCTGTTCGAACAGATTTCTGCGGAAATACTGGGCCTAGGGCCGTTGGAGCCGCTTCTGGCCGACGACACGATCACCGAGATCATGGTGAATGGACCCAAGCAAATCTATATCGAGCGCAGCGGCAAAGCTCAGCGCGTCAACATCACCTTTGAGTCGAACGAACACCTGATGCGCATCATCGAGCGCATCGTCGCTCCCCTGGGACGACGCATTGATGAGAGTTCGCCCACGGTGGATGCCCGCCTGCAGGACGGCTCTCGTGTGAACGCGGTGATCCCGCCCATCTCTCTCGTAGGGCCGGTGCTGACCATCCGCAAATTCTCCGAAACCCCGCTGACCGTCGAACAATTGATCGGGTATGGCTCTGTCACCGCCGAATCCATGGAATTCCTCAAAGCCTGCGTGCAGGCGAAACTGAACATTGTCGTCTCGGGAGGGACTGGATCTGGAAAGACGACCTTTTTGAACCTGCTTTCCGGCTTCATCCACGCCGACGAACGCATCATCACCGTCGAGAACGCCGCCGAGTTGCAGTTGCGCCAGGAACACGTCGTGACCCTCGAATCGCGCCCACCCAATATCGAAGGTAAAGGCGCGGTCACCATCCAGGATCTGGTGATCAACTGCTTGCGGATGCGCCCGGAGCGCATCATCGTGGGCGAGTGTCGCGGCCCTGAGGCTTTCGACATGCTCCAGGCGATGAACACGGGACACGAGGGCAGCATGACGACCATCCACGCCAACAATCCTCGCGAGGCTCTGGGTCGCGTGGAGAACATGATCCTGATGGCCGGAATGGACCTGCCCCACCGGGCCATCCGCGAGCAGATCGCTGCCGCGCTGGACTTGATCATCCAGCTTTCGCGCATGCGGGATGGAAGCCGCAAATGCATCGCCATCACCGAAGTCCAGGGCATGGAGGGAGATATCGTCACCATGTCCGACATCTTTAAATTTGAACATGCAGGATTTGAGAGCGGTAAAGTGATCGGCGATCTGCGCTCCACAGGTCTGCGCCCGATGTTCATGAGCAAGATCGAGGCCTCTGGCATCCACCTGCCGCCTAGCATCTTTGGCGCGGGACAGCGACGACGATACTAGCGGCGAGGGAATAGCTGTGACGTAACGTGGAGGGTAAGCGATGTTGTTGCCAGTGGTGATAGGATTTGGCTTGATCGGCCTGATCGTCTTGGTGGGCGGGGTCCTTCTATCCCGCCGCGAAAGCGGTTCCCTGATCGAAGAACGATTGGGCCCTACCGGTGGATTCGGTGAGTCTGAAGAGGAAGCCCCCCAGGCCTCCAAATCCCCTATCGGAGATGCACTGAATCGCGCCCTGACCGACCGGGGTATCGGAGCGAACCTGGCGACGCAGTTGGCGCGGGCGGACCTCAAAATAACTGTGGGGGAGTTCATGGCTGCCACGGTCATTCTGATCATAGCGGCCGGCGGGATCGCCTACTTTGTGAAACGAGACATACTCGTCACCATTGGGGCGTGCGCGGCTGCCTTTTTCGCTCCCCGTATATATCTTGGCCGTCTGCGTGGTAACCGACTGAAAGCGTTCAACGAGCAGTTGGGCGACGCGATCAACCTTATGGTGAACGGTATTCGTGCCGGGTACAGCGTCTTGCAGGCTATGGAATCGGTATCGCAAGAAATGGCCCCTCCGATCTCGGAAGAATTCGGGCGGATCGTCCGGGAGATGCAGTTTGGCATCCCGATGGATGAGGCGATGGACCATATGCTGCGGCGCGCTCCCAGCGACGACCTGGATATGCTCATCACGGCGATCAACGTACAACGTGAGGTGGGCGGCAACCTGGCCGAGGTATTGGAATCCATCAGTTTTACCATCCGGGAGCGCGTGCGGATCAAGGGAGAGATTCAGGCCAAGACGGCCATGACGCGCGGTTCGGGCTACATGATCGCCGCAGTTCCCATCATCGTCTCGGTGATCGTCTACCTCATCAATCCCGCGTTCATGGGACCGATGTTCGTGGACCTCTGCGGGCAGATCATGCTTGGCGTAGCACTCCTGGGCATCGTGGTAGGTTTTGTGGTGATCAATAAAGTCGTGCAAATCGATGTCTAGTTCTGGGGGAGGCGCAACATGCCGACTAGTGTAGTGATTATCGGTTTGGGCCTGTTCTTGCTGGGTGGCCTGCTTCTGGTCATCTTTGGCTTGACCCGGTCGCGGCAGTCCGAATCGCTTGAGGATCGCCTAGAGGAATTTGGTGCGCTGGAGCGGGCGCCCACGTTGGAAGAGATGGAGCTGGCACAACCTTTTAGCGAGCGCGTGCTGCTCCCCTTGCTGGAAAACCTGGCCCAATTTGCGACGCGCTTCACACCGCAAAAGACCCTGGAGTCGATTCAACACCAACTCGACCTGGCTGGCAACCCCAACAACTGGAGCCCTGCCCAGTTCCTCGGCATCCGTATGTTATTGGCCATTCTACTGGGAGGACTGGGGCTTGTCCTGCTGGTCACATCGAAGAGTATACCGTTCTCACGACGCCTGTTGCTGGCCGGTGTGGCAGTGGCGCTGGGTTATTACCTACCAGGGATGTGGTTGGGAGGAAAGATCAAAGCGCGGCAGGATGCTATCATCAAGGCGCTGCCTGACACGCTCGACCTGCTGACGATCTGTGTGGAAGCAGGGCTGGGCTTTGACGCCGCCATGGCCCGGGTGGCCGACAAGTGGGACAACGAGTTGTGCCTGGGCTTCTCGCGGGTGATGCAGGAACTCCAGTTGGGCAAATTGCGGCGCGATGCGCTACGCCACATGGCAGAAACCATGGAAGTGCGGGATGTGACCACTTTCGTGGCCGCCATCATCCAGGCGGGACAACTGGGCGTCAGCATCGCCAAGGTGCTGCGCATCCAGTCGGAGCAGATGCGTATGCGGCGACGCCAGCGGGCAGAGGAGTTGGCCAACCAGGCGCCACTCAAAATGATGCCCGCGCTTCTTCTCATCTTTCCGGCTTTGTTCATCGTCCTGTTGGGACCAGCCGTCGTCATGGTCAAGGATATGTTTATGGGCGGCGGCGGCGGCCTTCCGTGAGAAACAGGGAGAAACGTTAGATTTTCCAGAGTGAGTGTACGATCGTCGGCCCTGCCGGTAGCTTCTAATCTTTGGCGCGATCTTGGGACGTGGTTGCTCGAACTCGTTTTTCCTCCACGCTGTATCGGTTGTCGCCAGATAGGCGCTTGGTTGTGCGAGGAATGCCAAGAGCAGATCGCTTACGTCGAACCCCCCTTTTGCGCCCGCTGCGGCAATACCGTTTTCACCAATGACCTTTGTGCGCGCTGCCAGACCAACCCCTTGCAAATTGACCGCATACGCTCGGTGGTTTATTTTGAGGGCGTGCTCCGCGAGGCGCTGCACCGTTTCAAATACGACCAGCTCACCGCGCTGGCCAGGCCCCTGGGCGATCTACTGGCGACGTATTGGAGACAGCATCCAATGCCGGTTGACGTCATCGTGCCTGTTCCGCTGCATAACACTCGGCTGCGCGAGCGGGGATACAATCAGGCCGCGTTGTTGGCCCGCGAGATGGCTCGTCAGGTCGGGGTAGCAGTGGTCGAGCGAACTCTTTTACGCCAGCGTTCGACAGCTCCACAAGTCGAACTCGACATCAAGCAGAGAAAAAAGAACGTACAGGGCGCTTTTCGTTGCTCCAGCGACGCGCTGGCCGGCCAGCGCGTTTTGTTGATTGACGACGTTTGCACGACAGGCGCCACGCTGGAAGCCTGTGCGGTGGCCGTGCGGGAAGGAGGAGCACATACTGTGTGGGCCTTGACGCTGGCCCGCGCGCGCTAGCTTGGCGCATTTTGTATTGGAAAATGGGCAGCTTACTGCTCACTTATGAATGTAGCAAGGAGGAAGCTATGGAACTCTCCAAGTTTACCCGAAAACTGGAAATGACACCGCGCTTGAATGAATACGTAGAGCGTAAAGTAGGAAAACTAGATCGCTATCTGCCCTCGATTGACGAGGCGCGCATTGACCTATCGGTGGAGGATACGCGCAGCAACGACGACCGGCAGGTAGCACAGCTAACCGTCTGGACGCGCGGCACGATCCTGCGGGCTGAGGAACGCACGGGCGACATATTTGCCTCGATCGATGCAGTGATGAACAAGATGTACCGCCAGATCGCGCGTTACAAGGGCAAGCAACAGGATCGCTGGCACGGTGCCGCCGAAGAACTCCCTATCGAAGAGCCTGTGAGCGAGCCGGTAGGCGAGATCGTCCGCGTCAAGCGCTTTGAGGTTCGCCCCATGTTGCCGGAGGAGGCCATCGAGCAGATGGAGTTGCTGGGCCATCACTTTTACGTCTTTTTGAATATGGAGGAGGGAACGATCAACACTGTGTACAAGCGACGGGATGGCAACTACGGCCTGTTGCAGCCGGAATTAGACTGAAACAGACGCCATTTTCCGGGCGCGTGCATGCGAAGGGGCTCGGTCTCGACCGAGCCCCTTCCGATGTAGGAGGGCCAGTTGGCAGAAAAAATAACCTTGTTCCTCCTGGTCGGAGGATGGGGAGAAAGCGACCTGGATCGGGCGCTGGACGGCGCGCATCGGGCTGCCGCTCGTGATCTGCTGGAGAGACTAGTGCGCACGGGATGGATTGGCCGCGCGGTGATCGCCACCGACGACCCTGACTGGGGCAGTGTGCTGGCTCGTTCTTCAGACCTGCCGGTCGAGGTAGATATCGATCCATCGGGAGAGTCCTTTCACTTTGGGCAGCGGATGGTTGGGCTGATCGAGCGATACGATGCCCATCGCGTGCTCTACAGCGGGGGAGCTTCGGCGCCGCTATTGAGTACCGTAAATTGGGCCGAGATCCTGGAGCGATTGGGAGAAGCAGAGCGCTTAGGATTCGCCAACAACCTGCACTCCTGCGATTGGGCCGGCTTTGTTCCGGCGGACGAGGCGACGCCGCTGCTCGCGCAACAAGCGAACGACAACGCCATCGCCTGGGCGCTGGCCAACGAGACGGATCTACCCGTCGAGAGTATGGAGGCGTCGGCTGCCACGCGCTTCGACCTGGACACGCCGACGGATCTATTGATCGCGCACCGTCACCCGGCCATCGGGCCGCACCTGCGCCGCTTTCTCGATGAGCTGGGCTGGGAGTCGCCGCAGTTGGACGGGGCGCTCGCCGCGATGGCTCGCGAGGGCGGGAGCCTGGCGGTAGTGGGAAGAGTCTCGGCGGCGGCCTGGGCCGCCCTGGAGCGGGCGACCCGGTGTTGGGTGCGGGTCTTTGCCGAAGAACGCGGGATGCGGGCCAGCGGACGGCAGGAACGGGGAGAGGCCCGCTCGCTGCTGGCGGATTACCTGGAGCTGGTCGGTATCGAGGGGTTCTTTGCCGAACTGGAGGAATTGGCCGAAGCGGTGTTGTTCGACAACCGCGTGATCCTGGCGGCACGAGGGCTGTGGCCCTCGGTTTCGGATCGGTTCAATTCCGACCTGTACCGCTGGGACAAGATCGAGGAGCCTTTCCTGCGCCGCCTGACCCACGCGGCGGCAGAGACGCGGATACCGGTGGTGATGGGCGGACACGCGGTCGTTTCTGGCGGGCTGATGGCGCTGATCGAAGCCTACCGGGCGGAACAGGAGAACCGTCGATGCCCATGATACTCTTTGTCTGTACGGGAAATATCTGCCGCTCTCCGATGGCAGAGGCGTTGTTGCGGGCGCGGCTGGATCGTGACGAGGCGCGTCGCGACTGGCGTGTAAAATCGGCCGGGACGATGACGGCCGGGGGAGGACCGGCGAGCGCGTACGCCATCGCAGAAATGGCCGAGCGCGGGATAAACCTGCGCGCTCACCGCGCGCGCCGCGTCTCCCGCGCACTGATGGAAGAAGCCGACCTGGTGCTGGCGATGGCGCAGAGTCACGTCGAGGCTCTGGAGACGATCTTTCCCGATTACGCCCACAAGGTGCATCTGCTCAGTGAGATGACCGGGCAGCATTACAGCGTCTCCGACCCGTATGGCGGCTCCCGGCTGGAGTATGCCTACATCGCCCAGGAGCTGGAGCAGTTGATCGACGGCGGTTACGAGCGCATCGTGGCGCTGGTCGAAGCGGCAGCCGATGGCTGAAAATCGCCCAGCATTTGCTGCACCTGCTCCACCAGGCTTGCCGACTCCACCACCTGCTTCTCCTGTGCCCAGCGCGCCTTCAGGCTGCGCTTGCTCACCGTCACCCGCACCGGGCAGCCGATCAGATCCGCGTCGGCAAACTTGACCCCGGCGCTTTCCTCCCGTTCGTCGTACAGCACTTCCAGATCCGCTTCCTGCAATCGCGTGTAGACCTCATCGGCCTGGACGTCCACCGGATCGCCATCGCCCAGCCTCAGCAGATAGACGTCGAAGGGAGCCAGGGCCGGCGGCCAGACGATGCCGTCCTCGTCGTGGTGAGTCTCGATCACCGCCGCCATCAAACGCCCCACACCGATACCGTAGGATCCCATCACGATTGGATGCTCCTCCCCCTTTTCCTGGTCGTGATACGTCGCGCCCACCGACTCGGCATAGTGCGTGCCCAGCTTGAAGCAATGGCCCAGCTCGATGGACGACTCCGCCGTCAGCGTCCCATCGCAGTGCGGGCACAGGTGCCCTCCTTCCGCCTGCGCGACGTCGGCCAGGAGTGTGACGGCAAAATCGCGGGGGTAGTTGACGCCGGTGAGGTGATAGCCAGGCCGGTTCGCCCCGGCGACGAAATTGCTCCCCGCCTCGATGGAAGGATCGGCCACGACGAGCACACCCGGCCTGTCGCGGGCCTCCCGCACGTCCAACCCCACCGGCGAGGCGTACCCCGGCTCGGCTCCGACGGCGCGAACCTCCTCGTAGGTCGCGGGCCGCAGCTCGCCGCCGCCCAGAAGGTTCCCCACTTTGGTCTCGTTCACCTCCAGGTCTCCGCGGATGACGAGGAACACCAGTTCCGCGTCGTCCCTGGCGTAGAACACCGCCTTGAGCGTCTGGCTCGTCGGCACGCCGACGAAAGCGGCCACGTCGGCGATGGTCTCGCAGTCGGGGGTGGCGATGGGCTGCGGCTCTTCCAACGCCTGGCGCTCGACCGGCGGCAGCCGGAACGTGGCCCGCTCGACGTTGGCGGCGTACCCGCAGCTCGTGCAGCGGATGAAAGTGTCCTCCCCATCCGGATGGGGGAGCATAAACTCGTGAGAGTATTGGACATAATCAACAAGAGCCTTTCGTTTTGACCGCCTGCCTGGCGCTCAACTCTGCCCCAACTCTATTATACCACTCGGCATGCGGCACACCAGTCACCTCTACGCCGCCAGAGCACTGATGATACTGGGCCGGTGGTAATGACCAAGCATCAGTCTATGCTGGCCGAGGAAGGACGGGGCTTTCTCAAAATCGAAAAGTGCGGTATTATAGAAATTCAGCGAGGACAGTCAAGGTAGGACACGGCAACGCGAAACCGATGACCGAGACGACTCGCCTATTGGCAGAGACCTGGTCGCACTTTTACAGCAAAGGAGGAATGATTATGATGAAAATGAGTAAGCTTTTTGGTCAGACCTTGCGGAAACCACCTGCAGATGCACAGATTGCCAGTCACCAGTTGCTCGTTCGAGCAGGGTTTATACGTCAACTAGCAGGCTGTCGGAGAGAGAAAGGCTGCCCCTAAATCTCGACGTTTTCGAGGCAAAAATGGGGCATGAAGCCTCAATGTAGGCCAAAAAACTGCGCCTGAAGGGACGTTTCCTGCCAAAAACAAAC
>DAOTUB010000337.1:0-46247 GCA_034437455.1 Anaerolineae bacterium
CATCACCGGAATAGTCTCCGCCGGTTCCAACGGACGAATGCTCGGTTCCAGATCCTCCCCCTCAAGCCACTCCATCGTAAAGTACAGCTCACCTTCCGTCGTGATGCCAAAGTCGTAGACGGAGACGAGATTGGGATGGCGCAATTGGGTCAGCAACTGGAACTCGCGCTGAAAGTGTTCCACGCGCTCAGGGGATTCAGCCGCCAAGCCCCTCAAGCGCACCGTCTTGAGCGCGACGACCTCACCCTCCCGGGCCTCGTCGGAAACGCGGTACAGCGTGCCCATGCCTCCGGCGCCGATCACGGATAGAACACGATAGCGATTCTCGATCAATTCTTCAACCTGGAACTCTGCCATGATAGTCCTCCAAATTTATCTAACCGGCGGCTTGGTGTTGGGAGGCGGGGGATCGGGCATCCCCACCCTGAAATGTTCGCCCGTCTCCTTGCGCTTCCAACGCATCCGCTGCATCAGCGGCCAGTTGAGCTTGATCGCGCCCTCGTCGCGGCGCGGGCACTCCATCACACAGGCCCCGCCATAGTAGCACTCGTCCGGGTAGATGATGATGGGCGGTTTCCCTTTTTCTGGATTGGGGATAAAGATGTCGCTCATGCAAACTTCCACGCAGCGGTTACAACCGGTGCAAGCGTCTTCGTCGAACAGCACCGGTTTACTGGGCGTGACGATGTTCGGAACAGCGTATACTTTGGTCATGCCGCGCTCCTGTTGTACGTTTCATAATTCTCTTCGAGAGGCGCATAGTAATCGAGCGGACGCTTGCCAACCTTGACCTGGTCGTCCTCAAGTTTCACCGTGACCCACTTGCGCCATTCTGGGGGATCTTTATCGGGATAATCGAGCCGGGAAAAGCCAAACCAGGCCGTGCTCGCCTTGCGGGCCAGACTGCTGTGGACGATCAATTCCGCGCAGGTCAAAATATCGAGCACTTCCAGCGCGCGCATCAGCTCGTGGGGGGTTCTGGCAAAGAGCGTCGTCGCCTCGGCCTGCCGGATCTCGCCGAGCGCCTGGAGAGCGATGTTCATCAACTCCTCGGTCTTGACGTCGCCGCAATAATCCTGCATGACCTTGGCGATGCCGCTCTCCAATTCCTTCCAGTCCATCCCGTCGCTCCGCCTCACCGGCTCGTAGACGCGCGCTTTTTCCCGCTCCACCTGCGCGCGGTCGATCAGCGGCTCGCTCGCGGTTGCGGCGTACTCCGCCGCTCGATTGCCAGCCCAGCGGCCCGTGCAACAGGCGTGCGAAGCGCCGCAGCCGTTGAATATCTGCTGCCCGCCCGCATAAAGCCCTTCCAGGTTACTCCCCAGGTCCCAGCCGTGGATCAGGCCGCCGTAGCGCAGCCGGCGCCAGCCAGGGGGCGCGGGTCCCAGTTCGTAGACCTGTAGCATATCCTTGTCGGGATCGAAACCGGCCTGGGTCAAGTTACGATAGATCGGCCAGGACTTGCCCTCCTGTCCCACCATCAGGCCAAAGATGACGCGGCGTTCGTGCGCGGGCATGCCGGGCAGATCGGCGTAGAGCGGCAGGGCAAACTCTCCACTCTTGATGCGTTCCTCCAGATCGGGGATCAGGTGCGGCACAGAGAGCGTGCCCCCCTCGCCGCCGCCCAACACGAGCGCGTACACGCCCTGGCCCGGCGCGGGATGGGTACGTGCTTCCAACGCGGATATGGGGTTGCCCTCCTTGTCTACCCAGGGGATCTCTTTCCCGTTCGCGTCCACGATCGAGCACGGATGCCAGGTGGCAAAGGAAGAGCCGCTGCCGAACAGCACGCTTCCGATCCCCGTGCTGCCGCCCCACTCCTCGTGGCTGGAATTCTCCATCATCGTGAACTCGGCGCCGGCGCGCCAGGCCATGGCGTGGCCGTTGCCTGCGTTCGTGGGTGGACCGTCCCTGCCGACCAATCCGGTCCACTCTGTCGAAAATATCCAGACCCGCTCGGGAGTGGCCATCGAAAGCACTGCCGCTTTCCCCTTGAACACGAGGAACTCGCCGGTGCGCGTGTTGATGGCCGTCGCTCCCACCACGCGGCCTCCCTGCTGGCCGCCCTCAGTCAACAGGCTGGTCACCATGGTGCGCGCAAACATCTGCACGCCCAGCCGTTTGCACTCTTTGTACAACGCGGGCTTGAGTCCAGTCCCCCAGATGCGGATGCAGTGGTTGTTTTCATAGTCGTAGGCGAACAGGAGCTTGGTCTCTTCGTCTCGAAAATCAGCGCCCGCGAATTCGTCGTCGGTGTCCCGGATCTTCATCCCCATCTTTTCCAATTCGAGCAGTACGTCGTAGCTATCCCTGACCGTGATGTAGGTGGCGATGCCGTTGTCGAAACCGCCTCGAAAGTCCGCGATCAACGACCGGGCGTACGCTTCGGGCGTGATCTTGCTGGCGGGGTTGGCGGGGCAATCCATCCAGTGATCGATGCCCGTCCCGCCCGCGCCGCTGTGCAGTGGGTGGCTCTTGTCCACCAGAGCGACCTGCAAGCCCTGGCGAGCCGCGCTGATGGCGGCATAGCAACCGGCCAGCCCGCCGCCCAGCACCAGGACATCGGCGCTGACCTCGGTCTCTTCGCCGTAGCGTATGGGATAAGGCCACGCTAGTAATTCGGACATGAAATTCTCCTTATTTTACTCGTAACACGTTACTTTTGAATAGTATACTAGAAAGGCAAAGGAACAGCAAATGAGCCTGACCAACCCTTGCGAAGGTTGCACACACCAAACCTTCGCAAGGGTTCCGTGTCCTTAATCGTCTCCGAGAAACTGTGCCGCGATCAGGGTGTACATTTTCGAGAGCGGCTCGAGCCAATCGAGCGGAACGTACTCGTTCGGCTGGTGAGCGCCCCCTCGCCTGGGGCCGAGGTGGAGACAAGGGATGCCTCTCTCTCCAAAGATGTTGGCGTCGGTGATGCCTGGGCAGTACGCGTACACCGGCTCAGCGCCCATCACGTCCCGGTAGACCTGGTCGAATATCTCAATGATCGGATCGTCCCGATCCACGAGGAAAGGCTCGTATTGGGGAGGCTTGACGCCCACGTCCACCGCGGACTGCAAGTCCAGAGATTTTACCAACGCCTCCATATCCTCGACCGCGCTGGCAATCGTCTCGCCGGGAACCAACAGCCGGTTGACCTCAAAGCGGCAGCGGTCCGGCACCACGACGGAATAGACCTCGTAGCCGCCCTCGATCTTGAGGGTGCAATAGTTGCCCCTGCCAAAATCGGGGTGATCTTGCATGCGCAGTTGGTCGAGGGAGGCGATGATCCTGGCCGCCTCTTCGATGGCATTGATGCCCAGGTGAGGCCGGAAGCCGTGAGCCGCGCGCCCCTTCACCGTGACGTCGTAGAGCACCTTGCCGGTGATGCCCAGGGGGATGGGCTTGCTCTCGTCGCCGGGATAAGGCTCGGCAAGGACGATGGCGTCGCACTCAGCCAGGTCCGTCCCCAGCATGGCCTTCGCCCCTTTGCCGTAAGCCTCCTCGTCGATGACGCCCGAAAACGACAGTTCCCCCTTGAACGGGTATCCAGACTCGGCAAAGGCCCGCAGCATGGTCAGGATGCAGGCGATGCCCGCCTTCATGTCGCAAGCGCCGAGGCCGTACATGCGTCCCTCTTGCGTGACCGGAATGAAGGGGTCGGTCTCCCAGCCCTCGCACACCGGGACTGTGTCGGTGTGGCCGTTAAAGTTGAGCCGCTTGCCGGGTCCATCTCCCACCATTCGTGCATAGACGTTGGGCCGGCCCGGCTCCACCTCGTGCATCTCGCACTTTATGCCGAGCGCATCTAACTCACCCCGGAGATACTCGGCCAGCTTCCCTTCGTCGCCCACGATGGAGTCGATGCGGATCATGTCCTCCAGGATTCGGAGGGTGTACGCACTATCCAGCTTGGAAAGAAGTTGATCGGTCATCTCAGATTCTCCTCAAACCTGACAGGTCTATGAGACCTGTCAGGTTTAGCCAGCTACAAATCATAATAAGCATGAAACCCCTCGGCAAAGTCCCAGGGATCGACGGCAAAGGCGAGCACCGCCGGCGCGCCCTCTGCGTTGGCCTGCAGCGCCCGCTCAAGCGCGGGTCTCACATCTTCGGGTTTCTCGATCCGCTCGCCGTAACAGCTACAGGCTCGCGCCAGTTGTACAAAATCGGGCTGCACCTCGTAATCGACCGCGATGTACCGCTCGCCCAGCCGTTTCTGCCCGAACTTGATCCAACCGAGGCTGCGGTTGTCCAGCACCACCCACGTGACCGGCGCGCCGTACTGCGCCGCCGTCGGCAACTCCTGGTGATGCATCTGAAACGCCGCGTCTCCGGTGACGCAGACGACCTTTTTGTCTGGCCGGGCCAATTTCGCCCCAATCGCCCCGGCGACGCCCATACCCATACAGGTTTGCTCGCCGGGCGCGACGACCGAGTTCAAATCCAGGACCTTGTAGTAGGGGCTGTAGTAGGACCACAAGTCCTGGCTGCCGTTTTCGTGAACCAGCACGGTGTTGTCGCCAAACACCTGGTTGATCTCGTACAGCACCCGCTTCGTTTTGAGCGGCATCTCGTCGGTCTGGCCTTCGGCGGCGACCTCGGCGTCGTAGGCGCGCTTGGCCTGGGCGTGTTCCTCGGCGCGCGCTTTCCACCCGGCCCGCTCCTGTTCCTTCAGGATAGCCAACAGATCGGCCAGGACCAATTTGGCATCGCCCAGCACCGCCACGTCAGGGAGCCAGTTCCGCCCGATCTCGAAGGACTCGATGTCGATCTGGACAAACTTGGCTCCGGGCGGAAAGATACGCCAGGCGCCGGTCTGGAATTCCTCGTTGCGCGAGCCGACAGTGATCAGCAGGTCGGATTCCTCGAAAGCCCGCATTCCCAGGCGCGTGCGATAAAGCCCCACCTGCCCGATGGACAGGGGATGGGCCTCCGAGATAGACCCTCGCCCCGAAGGCGTGGTCATCACCGGCATGCCCAACAGCTCGGCCAGCGCCCGCAGCTCGGCGTGGGCCCCAGAACGGAGCAGGCCGCCGCCAGCCACGATCAGCGGCCTTTCGGCCTGGGCCAGGAGCGCGGCGGCTTTTTTCACCCGGGCCGGGTCGCCGGACGAGCGGATGTACCGATCCGCCGGAACATAGTCCGCCACCTCGGCCTGGGCCTTGCCGACCTCGACGGGGATCTCGACAAAGATCGGTCCCGGCTGACCGTTCGTCGCCAGCGAAAAGGCGCGGCGCATCGCCCAGGGAATTTTCTCGGTGTAGGGCACGCGCACGGCCCACTTGGTCACCGGCTTCATCATCCCCACCTGATCCGTCTCCTGAAAAGCGCCCTTGCCGTAGGTGTGGCCGCTGATGCCCGTGCAGGGGGCGATCACGGGCGCGCAGGTCGCCAGCGCCTCCAGCATCGCCGGCACGAGGTTGGCGACACCGGGGCCAGGGCTGGCGAAACAGACGGCCGGCTCGCCGGTCAACAGCGCGTACACCATCGCCATAAAACCGCCGGTCGCCTCGTGGCGCACCAGGACCGGCTGGATACTCGGCGCGTCGTAGAGCGCGTCGTACAGACAGGTCGGGCTTCCCGGCAGGCCAAAGAGGTATTTCACCCCCTCGGCCTTGAGGGCCTCGACCACCATCTGCCATCCTGTCATCTTTTTCATTGAATCTTTCTCCTTGACTAAAAAAGAACACCGTGTCCAAAAGCCCCATAGTAACCACACGTCTCGGCTGCTGACCTGGCCGCCTCCAACAAGGCGGCTTGTATCGAAACCCCACCCAAATACTCGACCAGAAAGCGCGTGGCAAAGGCGTCTCCCGCGCCCAGCGTGTCGATGACCTCGGCCTCTACAATCGGCTGGCGATAGATTCGCTGGCCGTCATATACCGTCGCCCCGCGCTTCCCCTGGGTCACAAGCGCGCAAGCCGGACCTCGCGTGTGTATCCAGCGCAACAAGTCCTCTGTTTCCGTTTCCGAACGATCGGGATACGAGAGGATAGCGGTGTCGACCCACGGCAGCACATCCGAGAGATACTCACGACTCCACTCGTCTGAAAAGTCAAAGGATAGATGTCGCGAGGCATCGCTCAGTTTTTCCAGATCGCGCTCGATGTGACTGTAGATGCTCGTGTGCGTCAGGTCGTGCTGGCTGACAAAGCGCAGGTCGTCCTCCGTCAGGGCGATCTGGTCGCACACGCCGTGATCGTATGCCCCAAAGACGCGATCGCCATCGACCAGGGATACGTCGTTGTAGGCTGTCGGCCCGTCCACCACCCGGCAGTGGGACGTATCTATGCCCTCCTCCTGCAATGCGCTCAAGATCAAGCGCCCACGTTCATCGTCGCCCAGCCAGCCGACGTAGCTGGCCGGATGGCCGTAGCGATGAGCCAACACGGCGACGTTCACCGCGTTGCCGCCGGGGAACATCATGCCAAGGTCCAGGTATGTATCAACCGTGTTGTCGCCTACGCCAATTACGCGGATCACGCCAGTCTTTTACAGATCAAATTCGACTCCGGGCAACCGGATCAATTTATCGGCTCCAGGAGGCCGGATCAGCAGAATGGGGATCGCGACAGCGCGCAGGACTTTTTCGGCCACGCTGCCAAAAACCCAGCGACGAAGGCCGCCGCGCCCATGAGTCGCCATGGCGATCAAGGTCACTCCCTCTTTCCGGGCATACTCGACGATCTTTTCCGCCGGTCGCCCGAAGAGGACTTGAACACGGACCTGTAATCCCGCCTTGCTCAGTTGCTCCCTCGCTCCGGCCAGGGATTGCTCGGCCTGAGCTTGCAGGCTGGCCATCTCCTGCTCCCGGTAGATAGGATGCTGGGCGACGGCCATATCCTCGACCAACTTGGGCGCGGGGGCCATCGGTTCATAGACCTTGAGCGACTGGTAAGCGGCTCCCGCTTCATCGCGAGGAAGGGGAATCACCCGAAGCAAGATAGCCTCAGCAGCGCACTGCCTCCCCAACTCCTCCACGTAGGGCAACACAGCCTGGGCCAATTCTGAACCGTCCAAAGGAACCAGCACTTTTTTGAACATTTTCCTCTCCTATGCGACGAACGCCAGCCAATTCTTTGTTGTCTCTTTGACATTCATCTTGATTCCTCCCAACCTTTCATTCAATGTTGATCTGGATCGACAACCGTGCTTCCAGCAAATTATGGATCGTCTCGTCCGGATAGCTGAGCAACCGACCCAACCGACGAGCGATCTCCCTCCGTGCCGCCCCGTGATACTGGCCCGCTTGCACGAGTCGCGCCTTTTCGGCCTTCAGCTCCAGGTACTCCTGTTTGGTCGTCCCCTGGTAAATCAGAAATACCTGCTTGCCGTCCGTAGCCTCGGCGGGAAAAAGATCCGTGACCAGGAAATCCGTCTCGCGGTAGAGTTCCACCTGATTGCGCTGCGCGATATACTGCGCCTCGTCCAGCAACCCGTCCATCTCCCGGGGAGCCATCGGGGCGCTCAGGGCCAGCTTTTTGACGCCCACGTGGACCATCTCGCCAAAGGCAAAAATGATCCCCAGGTTATAGGAACGACGATCTACGCTCAAGGGTTTGGGTTCAGACATCATCACACTCCTTCCCACCGTGCTCGCTTCCATCCGCACGCAATTCCTTACACATCAGCACGCTGTCGTGAACGCTGCCATCCGCAAACACCAACGCTTTGCGCGCCACCCATTCGTATCCTGCCGACTCATAGTATCGGGGCAGAAAGCCCGTGTCATAATAACAATCGAGATACACGTCCTTCACTCCTTGTCGTCTCAAAAACGCCTCCGCTTTGTTCAGCGTGATCATCCCCAGGTTCCGACCCTTGAACTCGATGGCCGTGACCAGCGTTCCCAGCCAGGCAAATTTCGTGTCGGGCAGAACTTTTTGCCACGCGCGCGGCCCGCTTCGTTCCAACGAAACTACGGCGACGAGCAGATCCCTCATCCAAAGCCCATAGTTCTCGCCCGCCGCGTGACGTTGGCGGTATACCTGTGCAGGAACCAGCCAATGCCGGTGCCCTTTGCTCTCCAGCCAATCGGAGACCTGGCAGACGATGGCATACGCATCTTGAAACTCGTCAGGAAGCAATCTGCGGAAAACGAGATGGTTTGCCATCTCCAAAACCATAGTCAGTCGTAGCTGCTCAATCTGCGCCAGTCGAGCAGTGCCGGAAGTACGTATCCGCCGAGCCGCTCGCTTGGTTTCGATACGCAGCCACAAAAAGCGTGGCGGCTACTCAACCAGCGCTCGCTTCAACGGCCTGAGCAGTTACCCAATCATCAGAAAACAGGGCAGCCATCTCTGCGTGGCTGCCCTGTTTATACTAAAGATGTTCAGACAGGGCCAATCTACTTGGTGCGGTAGACCGTGCCCTCACTGGAGTTGAAGCGGAACCCCCGGAAGGTCACGACGCCAGCCTCGTTCGGCTCCAGCGCCGGCCCCGCGAGCTTGGGGTTCACCAGCACGTTAAAGACGCCGTGGTAGATGGGCACCAGGGCCACATCCTCGATGAGGATCTTTTCCGCCTGCTGGTAAAGCTCATTCCGCTGAGCCTCGTCTCCGATGATGGCGTTTGCCTCACACACCAGGTCGTTGTACTCCTCGTTGTACCAGGTGTGGCGACCGGGCATGTCGGGCATGCCGCCTCCGGTCTCGCAACCGCCCCATACACCCAGCAGGTTGCTGCCATCCACAAAGTCGTACTCGTAGGGCACCAGAGCAAAGAGCATGTCGCCGCCCTCGTTCTTCTTCTGGGCGCCGAGCATTTCCATGTACATGCTATAGTCCAGATCCTGGATCTCGACATCCACCCCCACATTTTCCTTGAGCATGGCGGAGATGGCCTCGGCAGCATTGGTGAGCGCGGGATACGCCGATCGGGTGTACATGATCAGCTTGGGAAAGCCCTCGCCGCCGGGATAGCCGGCTTCTTCCATGAGGCTGGCGGCCAATTCGGGATCAAAGTTCTGAACGCTCTCGAGTTTCTCCACGCTCTCGCCGGGGAACCCAGGCGGGTTCATGGTGTAGGCTGCCACTGACTGGTATTGCAGCGGGCCACTGACGATCGCATCGCGATCGATCGCGTGGCCAAAGGCCTGACGCACTTTGAGATCGTCGAAAGGCTCGTTCCAGGTATCAAAGAAGAGGTAGTAGGTGACAAAGTTGGGCCAGGAGATGAGTTGCTGCTTCAGATCGGGATCGGCCATGACCTCGGCCAGCGCGGCCGGGGGCAGGTCAACCTCGTAGCCATAGCCAATGACGTCCAACTCGCTATTCTTGTACGCGTTGTAGCGCACATCCGGCTCCATGAAGGTGCCGACGATCTGATCCATCATGGGCGGATAGGGGCCGGTATATTTGTCGTTGGCTACCCAGACGATCTCTTTGCCCTTCGTCCAGTGATCCAGCTTGTAGGGACCGGCCGAGATAGCCGTCTCTGGATCGAGGGCCCAGGAACCATCGGCCAGGCGATCCTTGACGATGTGCTTGGGCGCCACCCACAGATCGGCGAACTGCTTGACCAGGAACGGTGTCGGCTGATTGGTGGTCACCGTCCAAGTATAGTCATCCACCTTTTTGACGCCCAGCTCTTCCGGCGGCAAGTCGCCGCTTACCACGGCGTCCCAGTTGACGATGCCGGCCATGCTGTAGAACCACTCAAAGTCATAGTCGGGACGGGCGTAACGCTGCAGGGTGAACACCCAGTCGTCGGCGGTGACGGGCGTGCCGTCGCTCCACACCTTGTCCTCAGGCAGGTGGAAGGTCCAGGTCAGACCGTCATCAGACACTTCCCAGCTTTCGCAGCCCGCAGGCTGGGGTTGGAATTCCTTGTCAGGCCGCACGCACGAGTCGTGGATACCATAGAGGGGGCCCATGGTAAAGTCATAGGCGGTGTAGGACCAAGTAAGCCAACTGTACTCGGTGGCCCCCAGGCGCAACACCTGCTCTTCGATGGGCGCTGCGTCGGCGGGCAGCTCCACCCCAGCCCGATTGACGACTTTGGTCTCAGCGGGAGCTTCGGTAGGCTGTTCGACCGCTTTGGTGGGTTCGGCTTCCTGGGTCGGTTGACCGCAACCCACCAGCGCGGTGCTGACGACCAGGGACAGTACCAGTAACGACACCAGCGTTGTTGTCAATTTGCCTCGCATTTCTTTCCTCCTGTGTATGTAAGGGTAATTGTGAACAGACGATCCGATTCACGTCTCAGGGTTCTCCAGCCCTGCAGTGAAATCTACAGCCTCGCGACATCGTGCAGAGAATCATCACCTCCTTATTTATACGTTCAGATTATTCTCCTTTCAACATCCGCGGGTCCAGCGCGTCTCGGAGGCCATCGCCCATCAATGTGAAGCCGAGCATGGTGATGGCGATCATCAGCGCCGGGAAGAAGGCGATGTGCCAGAAATAGTTGATGTTGGCCACGCCATCCCGCCCGATCATCTGGCCCCAGCTCGGCATGGGCGGGTTGATGCCCACGCCCAGAAAGCTCAACGATGCCTCGGCAAAGATAGCCATCGGGATGCCCAGGGTGAGCGAAACGACGATGGGCGCCAGGGCGTTGGGCAACAGGTGATACCGGATGATACGCCAGGTTCCGGCTCCGAGCGCCCGGGAGGCCGTGACGTATTCCTGCTCGCGCAGGGAGAGGAATTGAGCGCGGGTCAGGCGACAGATGCCGATCCAACTGGTGATTCCAATGGCCAGCATCACATTCCAGAAACCAGCGCCCAAACGGGCCATGATCAGATAGGCAAAGAGCAGGTTGGGAAAAGCCGACATGACGTCCACCAATCGCATGACCATAAAATCAATGCGCCCGCCCCCATTCCAGCCAGCCAAGCCCCCTAACGGAATGCCAATCGCAAAGGCCACGAGTTGGGCCAGGAGGCCGATGGTCAGAGAAATGCGCGCGCCATAGATGATGCGGCTGAATAGATCGCGCCCGTTGAGATCCGTGCCCATCCAGTATTCCGTACTGGGGAACGCCCCCGTCGGTCCGTAAAAGACCTCGTTATACGTCGTTCTGGCGATGAGCGGCTCGGCCTCGCGCCCAAAAGGCAGCGTGATGAACCAATTGTCGGCGAAAAGGGCCAGAGTGATGAGCAAGAGAACCAAAATCAGACCGACAATGGCCAGCTTGTTCCTGAAAAAGCGACGTACAGCGTCGCGGTAGATCCCGCGTTCCCGGTAAGGCCTGTCCGGCTTCACAAACCCGAGAGCCGCGTGACTCTCTTGAGCCACGGGCGTGGTTGGATTTCCGTCCGCTTTTGGTTGAGTTTGCACGGTCATAGGTGACACTCCCTAATTGTACTTGACCCGAGGGTCAACAAAGACATAAAGGAGATCCGTAATCAGATAGGTGAAAGAGATCAGGATCGCCCACAGCACCACGAGACCAATGATCATCGGATAATCGCGCTCGATGGTGCTGGTGACCCAGAACTTGCCCAATCCAGGCACACGAAAGATCGCTTCCACAAAGATGGAGCCGGTAATGAGATCGGGGATGATTGGGCCAAAGACCGTCAACATCGGGATCAGGGCGTTCTTCATCACGTGGCGAAAAATGACCACCCGTTCGCTCAACCCCTTGGCCCTGGCGGTACGGACGTAATCGGCGCGAATGGCCTCAATCACACTGGTGCGGGTGTAACGAGCCACCGTGGCCAACGGAGCCAGGGAATAGGCCACCACAGGCATGATCCACTGCTTCGGCTCGTCCCAGCCGCCGGTCGGGAGCCACTTGAGCGCCAGGGAAAAGATGAGGATGAAAAAGATGCCCCAGACAAAGTGCGGGGTGACAAAGCCGACGATGGAGAGCAAGGTCGCCAGGTAATCCACCCACGTGTTCTGCTTCAAGGCGGCGATGACACCCAGGGGAATGCCAAAGATAAAAGCGATGGCTAGGGCCATGCCTCCCAGGTGAATGGTGACCGGCCAGGTACGGCCGATAAGCTCGATCACCGACTCGTCGGGGTGCTGAAACGACTGGCCAAAATCGAACCGGAGCACGCCAGCGAGCCAGGTGGTGTACTGCTCAAAGAGCGGCTTGTCTATGCCATAGCGCGCCTTGAGAGCAGCGATCTGCTCTTCGGTGAAAGGGCGCTGACCATACTTCCAGGGTCCGCCAGGCACCTCGTGCATGAGCACAAAGGTGATCACCGAGAGGACAAAGAGAACGGCTACGAGTCCAAGCAATCGCGTCAGGATAAAACGGGCCATGCTTTCCTCCTTACTTTGGTTGTACGAGTCAACGACTAACTGCGGAGGCCCAAGAGGTCAATCGCCGTCTGAATATAGGTCCTGGCGATGGCGGGCATCGAGTCTATCTCGACGTATTCATTCGCCTGACAGGTGTTGCCGCCCTGCGGCCCACAGACGAGGGTGGGAATGCCGCCGTGAACGGCAAAGTGATTCGTGTCGGCCACGCTGCGCTGAAGCACCAACGTGACCGGTTGACCGATCTCGCGCTCCAGATTGCGCTGGACGGTCTGTACCAGGAGAGAATCGGCTGGCACCAGGTAAGGCGCGGGAGCGGGTGTGGGCCGCTCGTCCCAGGTCAGTTCGTAAGTCGAGACGATACCGACCTTTCGAATCACCGCTTCGATCTGCACCGCCGCTTCCTCGACAGTCTGCCCGGGCAGGATGTGACGATCCACGAATACGTGGGCCTCTTCCGGCACCAGGATCAACGTCCCACCACCCCGAAAGCCGATGGTGCACAACGAGCCGCCCATGCCAAACCGCTCGTCAAAGCCCAGGTCGATTTCCTCCAGGCGGGCGACGACCTTGGCGGCGTCCACGACGGCGTTGACACCTCCGTCGTAGGCGGCGTGACACGCCTGGCCCCGAAAGATCAGGTGAAAGACGTGCCGCCCGCGCGCGCCGTGCGTCAGCGTGGCCCGGGCAGACGGCTCTGGGATCAGGCAATACCGGCAACCGTCCAGCAGACCGCTCTCGATGAGGGCGTGCGTGCCCCGAGACCAGTTCTCCTCGTCGGTGGTGCCCGAGACGATGAGCCGCCCACCCAATTCAACGCCAGAAGCGAGGATCGCCTCGACCGCGGCCAGGGCGCAAGCACCGCCGCCTTTCATATCGTGCGCGCCCAGGCCATAGATACGCTCGTTTTCCATGTAAGGGGTGAAAGGGTCGCTGTTCCAGCCATCGCAAACGGGGAAAGTATCCATGTGAAAGTTGAACATCAAGGTCGGCCCCTGGGCGGGGCCATCGATCCAGCCGATGACCGTATCGCCTGAATCCTCCACAGGGAGTCTTTGCACATTCGCCAAGCCCATCGCTTTGAATTGCTCGCAGGCCCAGTCGGCTATCTCGTGCTCCTGATTGGTGACCGAAGGAATGGCAACCAGGGTTTGAGCAAGCTCGGCGAGTCGTGTCGTCTCGAGGTGGTTGGCTGGATGTTGCACGATTTTCCCCCCTTCAACTACAAATGCGTTATAGAAATCACAAACGACGAATCGAGATGTTCGGAATGGGAAAATTGACCGTACAAGGCTGGCGCAATTGCCCCATAATATATAATATAATGACGGAATTGTCAAAACCGTCCCAATCGCGCAAGTTCACCAACGTATCCTGCTCCGGCATCACGCCGAGGCCAGTGATTTTCTGGCTACCCACCACCGGCCCCAACGATACCCCAGCCAGGCAAAGAGCATGCCGCCAATGGGATCAGGAGCATTGTGCTGGCCGGTGAACAGGGTAGATAGCACGATGATGGCGGCAATCAAAACCCATAGCCAGCGGAATCGAGGACGCCAGCGCCACCAGAACAATGTGATCAGCACGGTGTTGTAGGTGTGGCCGCTGGGAAAGGCGTTATTGGCCCGGTCGTTGCGATAGACCAGGCGCACCAGCTCGAACAACCACCCCTCCCCTTCCACCGGCGGTCGCTCGACGTAGGTGGGATAGACCAGATAGACGACGTAACTGGCCAACATCACAGCGATCGCGCCGATCACGAAAGCATGGTAAAGTTCGCCCTCCATCTTCCAGGCCGCCCAGATAAAGCACCCCGCCCACCACGCCAGGCTCAACAGATAGGGGATTATCCAGATCGGCCAGAAGGGGATCCAGTCATCCAACAGAGGGATGCGCAGGACAACGCCTCCCTGTATCATGCGGTTGAGCGGAAAGTATAACCACTGGACGATAAAGAGAGCCGCCAGCCAAACCAATCGCACCCACAGTGCGGCGGACGGCCGGGAAGGTCGTTCGAGAGCAGGTAACTGTGGTTCTGGCTTAGACATGCGTTCTCCTGAACCGTTGAACCTGGCACACTTGTTCAATCGCCGCGCTCGTCTCCTGTGTCCCCTCAACGCTCGACAACCTGAGCGGGGAGGCGAACGATGAACGTGGAGCCTTTGCCCACCTCGCTTTCGACGCGGATCTCGCCGCCCATCAATTGACAAAAACGCTGGCTGATTGCCAGTCCCAGGCCAGTGCCGCCGTACTTGCGCGTGGTCGAGGTGTCCGCCTGGGTAAAGACCTCGAACAGATTCTCCACGACCTCCGGGCGCATACCAATCCCGGTGTCGACGATGCGGAAACAGATCCATTCCCCGCGTTCGCGGACGGTGGTGAGCGTGATGGTGCCCCCATCGGTGAATTTCGTGGCGTTGCTCAAAAGATTGAACAGCACCTGCTGCACCCGGGTCCGGTCGGCGCGCATGGCGCCGAGATCGTCCGCGCAGTGCATCGTCAACGTGTTCCCGTTCTTTTCAACCAATGGCTGGATCGTGGTGGTCACGTCGCGGATCAAAGCGGCGATATCAAACGTCTCCAGATCGAGCTCCATCTTATCCGCTTCGATCTTGGAAAAATCGAGGATGCCGCTGATAAGATCCAACAGATGCTTGCCCGCCATGCGGATCTTTTCGAGATCGGGGACAAAGTCCTCATAGCCCAGATCCTCGGCTTCCTCCTGGAGCAGTTCGCTGTAGCCGATGACGGCGTTCAGCGGTGTGCGCAGCTCGTGGCTCATGTTGGCCAGAAAGATACTCTTGGCGCGGCTGGCGGCCTCGGCGATCTCCTTGCGATGAATTTCGGCCTGCTTTTCCTCGATCAACTGGGCCACGTAGATGGCCGTCCCGGCGTGATCGGCCAGTCCCATCAGCAAAGCCTGATCGTCGCGGGAGTACTCCTGCCCCGAAAGCCGCGGGCCGAGAGCCAGTATCCCCACCAGGTTTTGCGCCCCCACCCGCGGCGCAAGGAGCGGTACGAGCAACGGAAAGATAGGATGCCTGGGCTGTGAGACAGCCTCGCCACTCCGAAGACGCTCCAGGAGAAAGCGATTCAGCGACAGCGATGCACTGGCAGGCAGATTGTGGGTTTCAATTGGCTGGCCGGTTCCGTCCGCAGCGACGGCAAAGACCGCACCGTGTTCGATGTGCAATAGATCCATCACCCGGTTGACGAGCACGCGCAACAGGTCCGGCAGGTCGATGATCGTACGCACCTCGCGCGAGAAAGTGAAAAAAGCCTGCCGAAAGTCCACTTTCTTGCGGTAAAAGCGGCGATCCATAAAGTCTTGGAGACGACGCCGTAGCGGTTGAACCAACATGGCGATCACCAGCGTGGAGATGACGGCGACCAGATCGGATCGCTGCCCGGTAAAGGCGCGAAAGATCCGCTGAAGCAAGGTCACACTGAAGAGATATATCAACCCCAGCACCCCCGTCAGCGTGCCATAGACCAGCGTGCGATTGATGATCACGTCAATATCCCACAACCGGTAGCGCAGAATGGCTACGGCGACGGTAAAGGGCATGCTCGCCGTCATGAGCGTGGCCACCGGAGGGGGAATTAGGGGGCGACCGATCAGCGCGAGCGGCACGATGTAGCCCGGGATCATCAATGCGACGGTCACGCTGCCCCCCCAGAGCATCCAGCGGATCTGGGCCTGGGTCACCGGATCGCGGGCGACGCGGGTCGAACGAATACCCGCGCCGATAGTCAGCACCAACTGCGCGAGAGACAACGCGACCGCGGCGCGATTCCCCCTCTCCAGCGCCACGCTCCAGGTCGGAGACCAGGCCATCGTCCCGCCTATGACCAGAAAGAAAGATAGATACAGGATAGCCGGCGTCAGGCGCGGGAACCGTTTCACCAGCGGATGGGGAGCGGGAAAAATCAACGCGAGGTAGCAGATGGACGCATAGGTGAGGCTAAACGTGACGTGTTCCAGAGCCAGGTGCAACCAGAGAGGCCAACGCCAGGGCAGGAGAGCATACTGAAAGTTGTAGCCATCGCCCACATATTGCAGCGCGGTCGTGACGCAGATGAGCATCAGCAGGCGAGCCGACAGATCGTCGCTCCGCCTCCAAAAGACAAAGCTGCCGATGACGCCAAAGGCCAGAGAGACCGCCAGTTGGGGCGCCCAGCGGCCCAGGATCGACCAGAAAGAGACGGGAGCCAACCGAATCGGCAGCGTCATTTCTCGCCCCTCCCGCCGAATCTGGTAGGCGACGACGCCGCCCGTGCGCCACTTCGGCCCGCAAGGAGCGCCTCCCAACCAGTCGTCCACGGTGTGGCCGCCGGCACGGATGATGAGATCGCCGATCCGCAGCCCGTCCTCCCGCTCCTCTAGCAACCACTGCACGCGAAATCCCTGGGGGGTAAAACTCTCCAGGTCGCCGGTGGCGCCGTCGGCCGGCAGCCGGGCGTAGAGAAACGGGATCGCCAACCCAATCAGCAGACCGAGTCCCCATCCGATACGCCAGAGCCAGAGAGCGGCGCGGTTTCGCACCCCACTACACTCCTATGACCATCCAGTCACCCATGATTCTGACGATGAGCAACCTCGATAGGAAGACGGACGGTGAAACTGGTGCCTTTGCCCACCTCGCTTTCGACGCGGATCTCGCCGCCCATCATCTGGCAAAAGCGTTGACTGATCGCCAATCCCAGGCCGGTGCCGCCATACTTGCGCGTGGTCGAAGCATCCGCCTGAGTGAAAGCCTCAAAAAGATCCTGCATCTGCTCCGGGGTCATCCCAATGCCGGTGTCGGTGATCCGGAAGCGCATCCACTCGCCATTCTCAGGAGCGACGGCGAGGGTGACGACGCCGCTCTCGGTGAACTTGGCGGCATTGCCCAACAGGTTGAACATAATCTGCCGAACTTTTGTCCGGTCGGCGTGCATGACGCCGAGGTCATCGGCGCAGTCTACCTCCAGGATATTCCCGTTCTCCTGGATCAACGGTTGAGCGGTGATCACCACGTCGCGGATCAGGGAAAAAAGATCAAAAGTCTCCAGGTAGAGTTCCATCTTGTCCGCCTCGATCTTGGAGAGATCGAGCACATCGCTGATGATGGCCAGGAGATGTCTGCCCGCCGTCCGGATCTTGACGAGATCGGGGGTAAAGTCTGTATAGCCCAGATCCTCGGCCTCTTCCTCGATCAATTCACTGTAGCCGATGATGGCAGTCAGCGGGGTGCGTAGCTCGTGGCTCATGTTCGCCAGAAAGGCGCTCTTGGCCCGGTTGGCAGCTTCGGCCGCTCTCGCGTTGACTTCGGCAGCATCTTTGGCTTCTTGCAATTCCGTCTCCACCTGCTTGCGCTCGGTGACGTCGTGCAAGAGCATCAATCGTCCAGTGAGGTGGCCGCGCCGGTCGTACAACGGGGAGGCGCGCAGGTCATAGTAGCGTCGCGCTTCACCCTCACCCCAGGCGATCTCCTGGTGATGCTCGGCCAAGTCGAGTTGAATAGACAACACCTGGGCGACCGGTTGCCCAATTGCCTCAGAAGCAGTAAGGCCGATGCTCTGTCGTGCAGCCGGATTGAGATCCACAATGCGGTTCTGGGCGTCCAATGCGATCACGCCATCGCTCATACTTTCGATGACAGCATCGCGCGCCACCGGCACGATGTCGAGCAGTCGGAAGCGAAAGAGGCCCAAAGACATCATCAGACCGGCTGCCGCAAACGCAAAAGGGGTCAGATCCAGAGGGGTTGGGATCAGATCGAAGGTGGACAATACATTTCCCACCAACGGCGCCAACGCGCCGATCAGCAAGGCGAGCGCTTGCCCACGATACAGGTGCGGCGACCGGATGAGCGAGCGGATCAGTAGAAAAGCGCCCAGCAGGAGCAACAGGTAAGAGTACGCGGCATGACCCCAGAATGCCGCGCCATGGGTCACGCTCCACACCCATAACGAACCATCTCTTTCCAATCCGATGTTCGGCCAGATCAAGCCGTGGAACTCGTTGGTCCAGGCCAACAGCAGCGTGACGAGAGGCTCGACGGCCAACAGGGCGATATTTCGGCGGGTCAGCCATTTTTCGCCGCGCCCGGTGTATTCGAGCGCAAAGGCCAGCCAGGCCGCCGGTACGATGACGATGCCCACGTACCGCACTTTGGTCCACAGGATTTTGGTGGGCACATCGGCGCTGGCCAACCGCAACGCATACCCCAGCGACCATTCGGTCACCGCCAGCATGAGCAGAGCCAGCGGCATCGCGCCGGGCGCAGGGCGACGCCGCCAGGCAAAGAACGCCAACGCCGCCGACATCGCCGCCACTGCGAACAAGAGAAACGTATAGGGGGTCGTTTGCCAGAGCATTATCTCCTGCCGCTTCCTCGCTTTCGGGCGTTCTGCGATATACCTGTGGATAACTGGTTACGATCAGGCAGCTCCTCTGCCAGAGATGAAGATGAATTCTCGCGCTCGGCGATCTCGACGGGGAGACGGACGGTGAACGTAGAGCCTGTCCCGATCTCGCTTTCGACGCGAATCTCGCCGCCCATCAACTGGCAAAAGCGCTGGCTGATCGCCAATCCCAGGCCCGTGCCGCCGTACTCGCGCGTGACCGAAGCGTCGGCCTGAGAAAAAGCATTAAAGAGATCCTGCATCTGCCCCGACGTCAAGCCGATGCCGGTGTCGGCCAGGCTGAAATATATCCACTCCTCTCCTTCACGGGTGACGCTAAGCGTGATTCTACCTTGCTCGGTGAACTTGGCGGCGTTGCTCAACAGATTGAACAACACCTGCTGAACTTTGGCCCGGTCGGCGCGAATGGTGCCGATACCGTCGGCGCAATGCACCTCGAGGATATTACCTTTCTTCTCGACCAGCGGCTGGGCTGTAACCACGATGTCGTGGAGCAAAGAGGGAATATCGAGGGTCTCTGGGTAAAGCTCAACCTTGCCCGCTTCAATCTTGGAGAGATCGAGAATGTCGCTGATGACGGCCAGCAGATGGCGGCCGGACGTGCGGATCTTTTTCAGGTCGGGGATCAAGTCTGTATAACCAAAGTCATCGGCCTCCTCCTGGAGCAGCTCGCTGTAGCCGATGATGGCGGTCAGCGGCGTGCGCAGCTCGTGGCTCATGTTCGCCAGGAAGGTGCTCTTGGCCCGGCTGGCGGCCTCGGCGGCCTCTTTGGCGCGATGCAACTGTTCGTTGGTCGCCTTCAGAACGATCTGAGTATCCCGGAGTGCCAGGTTGCTGCGCTCCAATTCGCCCCGCATCCTCTCGCTCCTGAGCAGGGTTTGGTGGAGACGTCCGGCTGCATTGCGGCCCAGCAAGACGAAAACGACCAGAGTCAATACGGGGAAAATATAGAGGCCGATCATGTCTGACGTAGCAAAGGCAAGTTCATAGAACGGCTCGAGCAGAAGGAGAGTGAAGGCACCCAGATACAAAAGAATGCTCACCACCCCCCAGCGGAGGGCAAGAGCTGGCGAATCCAGAAACGTGGCCAGCACGATGAACAGGCACAGCCCTATCGCTCCCATCAAAGCAAAGTACGGTCCAAGAAGTGGGATCACCACCGCCGATAACGCCATTCCACTCGCCAGATAAATCCGAGCCGCCCGTCGCACCTGGCCCTGACGCATCAACTTGAGACACCGCCAGTTGATCAGAGCCACCAACAAAACCGCAACGTTCTGGATCAACGTAATCCAGAAATCCCACAAAAACCAAAGAGAATTGACCAAAAATATTGGAACGATAAAAATGTTCGTCCATTTGATCAGGCTGGATAAAAGTTTTTTTTGATATTGCTGGTAATCCGCGGACCAATCCCTCTCTTCGGCGGGCAGGTTGTCAGCCATCGCCCTCCTCCTGCTCGGTTGAGGCGCGCTTTGCCCCCGCCACAGGGAGATGGACGGTAAAGGTAGAGCCTTTCCCCACCTCGCTCTCGACGCGGACCTCACCGCCCATCAATTGGCAAAAGCGCTGGCTGATCGCCAACCCCAGGCCCGTGCCGCCGTACTCGCGCGTGACCGAGGCATCGGCCTGCATAAAAGGCTGGAACAGCTGTGGAATCTGCGCCGGAGGTATGCCAATGCCGGTGTCGGCTACGCTGAAACAGACCCATCCATCCTGCTCTCGCGCGGTGAGCGTGATATGCCCCTCCTCGGTAAACTTGGCGGCGTTGCCCAACAAGTTGGACAATATCTGGCGAACCTTGGCTCGGTCTGCATACATGGCGCCGAGATCGTCGCTATGGTGCACCTCCAATGTATTCTCGTTCCTTTCGATCAACGGCTGAGCAGTGATCACGACGTCGTGGAGCAGGGAAGGAATGTCAAAAGTCTCCATGACGAGTTCCATTTTGCCCGCTTCGACCTTGGAGAGATCGAGAATTTCGTTGACAATGACCAGCAGATGGCGGCCGGCCATCTGAATCTTTTCCAGATCGGGGACCAGGTCCGTATACCCCAATTCCTCGACCTCCTCCTGAAGCAGCTCGCTGTAGCCAATGACGGCCGTCAGCGGGGTGCGCAGCTCGTGACTCATGTTCGCCAGGAAGGTGCTCTTGGCCCGGCTGGCAGCTTCGGCGGCGTCTTTGGCTTTTTTCACCTCTTCCTCCGCCCACACCCGCTCGGTGACGTCACGCAAAACGATCAACCGGCCCGTGAGACGGTCGCGTCGGCGATCATACAACGGGGAGATACGCAGATCGTAATGACGCTGCGCGTCGCCTTCTCCCAGAACGATCTCGGTCTGCGCCTCGGTGACATTCCGGTAACGCTCGACCAGATCGGAACGAGCAGCCAACACCTGGGCGGCCGGTTGCCCAATGATCTCTGAAGCGGGGCGCGCGAGGATCTGTTGTACTGTCGGATTGAGATCCACGATGCGATTCTGCGCGTCCAGCACGAGCACGCCATCGGCCATGCTTTCGATGACGGCGTCGCGCGCCACCGGCACGATGTCGAGCAACTGGAAACGAAAGAGACTCCATGCCAGCGCCAGGCCGCTCACGGTAAAGAACAACGGGGTCAGGTCCAGATGGGGGATTGGGCTCAGGCCAGAGAGATATAACGCATTCCCGGCCCACGGCGCCAGCATGCCGATCAGCAAAGCTCCGGCCTGCCTGCGGTACAGGTGCGGCGAGCGAAGAATCGTCTGCAAAAGCAAGAAAGAGCCGAACAGAAGCGAGAGGTAAATATATCCGGCGTTGACCCAGAACCAGCGACCGTACGTCAGGTCCAGCCCAGGGAGCCTGTCGCTGACGTCCAACCCGACCTCGCTCCAAATCAGCCCGTGGAACTCGTTGGTCCAGGCCAGGAGCAGCGTGATGACGGGCACAATCGCCAACAGGATCACGTTGCGGCGCGTCAGCCATTTTTCTCGCTTGGTGTACTGAAGCGCAAAGGCCAACCAGGTCACCGACAAAGGAACAATGCCAAAATATTCAACCTTGGCCCAGAAAATCCCCGCAGACAGGTTGGTGCTTCCCACTTCCAATGCGTAACCCAGCGACCAGATAGCCACGGCCAGCATCAGCAGCGCGAGCGGCGTGGCGCCAGGCGCAGGACGACGACGCCACACGTAGAACACGAGAGCAACCGACACGGCTGCTGCTATAATCAAGAGAAGCACATAGAGTGCAGATTGTAAATACATCACTCGTTCTCTAGCTATGGCGTGGGCATATCTTGCCCTACGTTGACGTCTCGCCGATACTTGTGCATAGCTGCGATAAATTGCTCCTGGCCAATAGGTTTGATCAAATAATCTGATGCCCCCAGCGCAAAGCCCCTGGCTCTGTCATCTACAATCGTCACCAGAATCACGGGAATATCCGTCAGGTCGGGATCGGCCTTGAGCGCCGACAGCACGGCCCAGCCATCCACTTCTGGCATGAGCACATCGAGAACGATCACATCCGGGCGCAACGCTCGCGCCAGGCGCAGTCCCTCCTCGCCGCCCAGGGCGGTCTCGATACAAAATCCCCCTTTGACCAACCAGTTCCTGAACAAGTCGCACACTGCCGAGTCATCGTCCACCACCAACACGGTGTGCCTCCCCTGAGCCTGGGCGATGGCTTCCGTCGTCAACGGACGGACACGCCGCAAAGCCTCCGGTGTCGCCATCGCAAGCTCGGCCTCATGTTCGGGACCGCCGGCAGGAAGACGGACGGTAAAGGTGGATCCTTCGCCCACCTGGCTCTCGACGCTGATGTAGCCGCCCATCATCTGGCAAAAGCGGCGGCTGATGGCCAATCCCAGGCCGGTACCTCCATACTGGCGTATGGTCGAAGCATCCGCCTGCCAGAACTCGCTAAAGAGATTCTGTACCTGTTCCGGCGTCATGCCGATGCCAGTGTCGGTGACGTGAAAACAGACCCACTCCGCGTCGTCAGCCCGCGTTGCAGAAGCGTCAGATATGGAAACAGGCTCGCGGGTCACGGTGAGCGTGACGTGGCCCTGGTGAGTGAACTTGGCGGCATTGTTGAGCAAATTGAGCAAGATCTGCCGCACCTTGATCGGGTCGGCGTACATGACGCCCGGATCGGCGGGGCAGTTGACCTCGAACGTGTTGTCGTTACCCGTGACCAGGGGATGGCTGGTGACCGCTGCATCCTCGATCAAGGGGGCAAGGGGAAACGTCTCCAGGTAAAGTTCCATCTTGCCCGCCTCGATCTTGGAGAGATCGAGCACGTCGCTGATGATGCCCAGCAGATGACGGCCCGCCGTCCGAATCTTTTCCAGGTCAGAGACAAAATCCTTGTGACCCAAGTCCTCGGCCTCTTCCTGGAGCAACTCGCTGTAGCCGATGACGGCGTTGAGGGGCGTGCGCAGTTCGTGGCTCATGTTCGCCAGGAAGGTGCTCTTGGCCCGATTGGCCGCCTCGGCGGCCTCCTTGGCGCTGCGCAACGCTTCCTCCGCCCGCTCGCGCTCCATCACCTCGCGCTGTAGACTGTCGTGCGCCTGGGCGTTTCTCAGAGCGGCAGCCGCATACGTGGCAAAAGCTTCGGCCAGGGCCAGATCCTCTTTGGAAAAAAGCGTCCCGATCCGATTGAGGCACATGGCCCCAAAAATCTCATCGCCCACGATAAAGGGCGCGGCGATGACGTGCTCGTTCTCCTCTTGGGGCGTACCGGGAATCTGCTGGCCGGTGTAATCCGTCGCGCTATCGTTAAAAATCATAGCCTGCCTGGCTTTGACGGCCTGGCCGGTAAAGCTGGTCTCAATATTTAGCGGCGTCGAGAGAATCTCCTCATCGTAGGGCGGCTCGAGGGAGACGACGGGCATCAGAGTATTGCCATCCGGTTCGAGAAGATAGATGGCGCAACCGTGGGCGTTCAGAATACTTTTCGCCCCCACGCCAATCCGGGTCAGCACTTCTTTGACGTCGAGGCTCGCGGTCAGGTGGCGGGTGGTTTCGAGGAGCTGTTCCTGTTGATAGGTCTTTCGTTGCAGCACCTCCCTTTCCAGTTTGCGCTCGGCGATGTCACGAAACACGAGCACCGCGCCAAAGAACTCGCCATTCTCTACAATAGGATTCACCACACACGAAACCGGGAACCTGGTGCCATCTCTTCGCTTGAGATAACAGTTCTCATTCCGGTACGACTGTCCAGAACCGAGTATTTCGCACAACAACGCGTTGCTCGTCTCGCCCGACGATTCATCTTGGTCCCGAATCTCGATCAGGTCAAGCACCGATTGGCCGACGAGTTCGGCCTCGGACCAACCCAAAAGGCGCTCTCCGGCGGGATTGATAAGGAGCAGCTCTCCCTCCCGTTCAAGAACGCACAATCCATCGCCAATGGAACTGATCACCGCCCGAAGCTTGTCCCGTCCTGCGGCGATGCGCGTCTCGGACGAGAGCCGCAGCTTTTCGCACAGATGCCGATCCTGATCGCCCTCCTTGTAGGCGTTGCTGATTTGCTCCAGAAATTGCCGCCACGCCTGGGCGCTCGGAGGCGCCGATTCCTGAAGGTCATGCTTTTTCAGTTGGCGCTGAAGTAGACGGTGCAGCATCGTGCTACCCCCTTGCCAATCGTCGTCCACGTCAAAAATTCACGTTTCATCACTCGGCATTGTCCAACAACGTCTCCATTTTTTCCAGCAGTCGGGGCAAATCTACCGGCTTGGCTTCGTAATCGTCACATCCAGCCTCCAAAGCTCTCTGCCGGTCTCCGGCGACCGCGTGGGCCGTCAGTGCGATGATGGGGATGGCGCGGGTTTCGGACGTCGCCTTGAGTTTTCGAGCCACCTGCCAGCCGTCTAATCTCGGCAGGCGCATATCCAAAAGGATCAGGTCCGGTCTCTCTGAACATGCCATCGCTACCCCCTGAATGCCATCCACAGCGAGAAGCGTCTGATAGCCACGCCGAATCAAGCGTCGCGAGAGCATATCCCGAGATAGTTCATCATCCTCAACCAACAAAATTCTAGCCATCGTCCCCATCCCCTCCGGCAACCAGCTTCCGCTCCCCGCTGGCGCCTCGCCGATATTTTTGCAAGACTGCGACGAACTGTTTCTGGTCCACCGGCTTGATCAGATAATCTGAAGCGCCTAATTCAAACCCCCTCTCCCTCTCCTCCACAAACGTCACCAGAACGACGGGGACATCGCTCAGATCTGGATCGGCCTTGAGTGCCGATAGAACCTCCCAACCATCCATTCCCGCCATCAGCACATCGAGCGTGATCACATCCGGGTGCAGCTCGCGCGCCCGGCGCAATCCCTCCTCGCCGCCCAAGGCCGTCTCGATGCGAAAGCCCTCCCTGGTCAACCAGCGTTCGAACAGATCGCACACCGCCGAGTCATCGTCAACGACCAGCACGGCGCCTGCTTCTTCAGGCGGGGCGATGACCTCCTCGACCAACAGACGGGCGCGAGCCAAATCCAGCAGCGGTGCAGGCTCAGCCTGGCTTGAGTGGGTTGTAGCGGGCAGGCGAACCGTAAAGCTGGACCCCTGGCCCAACGCGCTCTCGACGCGGATGCCTCCCCCCATCATCTGGCACAGGCGATGAGAGAGCGCCAGCCCCAGGCCGCTGCCGCCGTACTGGCGCGTGGTGGAATCGTCGACCTGGATAAAGGGCTGGAAGAGGGTATCGATCCGCTCCACGGGTATGCCAATGCCGGTATCGGTCACGCAGAAACGCACCCAGTCCGTATCGTCAGCCGCCTGCTCGCGGGTCACGGCCAGCGTGATCGTGCCTCGCTCGGTGAACTTGGCGGCGTTGTTGAGCAAGTTGACCAAGATCTGTCGCACTTTGATCGGATCGGCGTGCATGGCGCCCAGGTCGGCAGGATGATCGACCTGGATCGTATTACCGTTCTTTGCAACCAATGGTTGGACGATCTCCACCACGTCATGGAGCAAAGGAGCCAGATCGAACGTCTCCAGATAGAGTTCCATCCTGCCCGCCTCGATCTTGGAAACGTCGAGGATGTCGCTGATGAGGGACAACAGATGACGGCCCGCCGCCCGAATTTTCTCCAGGTCAGCCCTCAAGTCTACACGATCCAGATCCTCGGCCTCCTCTTGAAGCAACTCGCTGTAACCGATGATGGCATTGAGCGGGGTGCGCAACTCGTGGCTCATGTTCGCCAGAAACGTGCTCTTGGCGCGATTGGCGGCCTCGGCGGCGTCTTTGGCCTCGTACAGCGCCTCCTCCACGCGCTTGCGCTCGGTGATGTCCCTGGCTACCGCCTGGAAACCCACCACCTGGTCGCCCTCCATCACCAACTGTACGTGCTGTCCTATCCATAGCTCCGCTCCATCCTTGGTGATGATGGGGAATTCGTAATAGGTATCGGGGGTCTTTTTTACAAACTGCACCCCATAAAATCGAGACGCTTTCTGGCGATAGTCTGGCCGAGTCAGATCGAGAAAGTGCTTGCCAATCAGCTCGCCTCCGGTATACCCGATGACCCTCGAGGCGACAGGATTGATAAACGTAAAACATCCGTTTTCGTCCGTCCGGTAAATGATGTCACTGGCATTTTCCACCAGTTGCCGATACCGCTCTTCGCTCTCGCGCAGCGCCGCCTCTATCCGCATACGCTCGGTGACGTCGCGCACGATCACGGTGAAGAAAACTTTTCCCTCCCTCCTCCAGATAGCCAGGGAGAGATCGATGGGGAACTCACGACCGTCTTTTCTCAACCCGGTGGACTCGATGGTTCTTCCAATGGTCGATTCCCGCATCTCGCGGAATTGCTTGGGCATGATCAGCGTGAGCGGCTGGCCGATCGCTTCCTCAGCCGAGTAGCCGAACAGCGCCTCCGCCGTTGGATTCCAGGAGGTGATGTTCCCATAGCTGTCGCCAGATATGATGGCGTCCTTTGCTGTTTCCACCACGGAACTCAACCATTCCTGGTTCGCCCTCAGGCTTTCCAATTGTTCCTCGCTGGCACACAGAGCCTTGACCGCATCTGCCCGCTGGAGGATCACGCCCGCCACGTTCAGGTAAGCGTCGAGCACGCCCTCCATTTCGAGCCCCTGACCCGGCGGGAGCTGGAGCGCGCCCACGGCCAACAACTGCCCCTCGCGCACGAAAGCAACTCGATGCCACGTCGCCTCATCAACAGGTTTGGCGAGCGTCGTCAGAATCGGATCGAACAAGCTCTCCACCAGACACTCCCCGCGCCCCACGCACTCTTTGATCGGCGCGGCTATCAAGCCGTCCACCACGTCTGCCAAAATGGGCATGGCGACGCCCAGATGTTCGGAGGTCGGGCCTTCCCCATCCCCGGCCTCAAGCGTCAGGTTCCCAGAAATCGGATCATAAGAGGCCAGGGCAGCCCACACAGCTTTCGTTATCTCACGCAGGCCACGGCACAGGATAGAAAAGAGATTTTCTCCCCCCGTCCCCTCGACTTTCAAAACCGTGTCGTGCACCACGCGGAACGCTCTATCTCGCCGCTCCATAGCTTGGCTGTCACGCTCTTGTGCCATCTTCGTTCATCCTATATTCAGCATCAGGTTCGTAGTGGCGACTTTAGTCGCTGGTTGGGTGGTCAAAACGACTAAAGTCGTTACTACGAATCTCATCATGAGAATTGCTGCCAGTTACTGCAATGTCACCTCGCCACTCCGGCGACGAACGGAAGCGGCCACCAGATCGCGAACCTGGGCCAGGAGTTCGTCGCCGCTACACGTTCCCTTCTGAATCACGCCTGCCACATAACTATCGATCTGCCGCTCCTCTTCAGGCACGAGATCCTTCGCCGTGACGACCACGATCGGGATGGACTGCCACGCCAGGGTCTGGCGCAACTCATTGATGAACTGAAAGCCATCCATCTCTGGCATCATCAGGTCGAGGAGAATCAGGTCGGGATAGAATTCTGCCATCCGCTCCAGGGCGACGCGCCCGTTTTTGGCCTCTTTCACCTTCCACCCTTCTTTTTTCAGCGTGCGCCGCAGGATCTCGCGCACAATCGCGTCATCTTCGACGATCAAAACCTGGCCTATGTCCGCGTCGCGCCGGTACTTTTGTAAAGCGGTCACGAGGCGCTCGCGGTCAACCGGCTTGAGCAAGTAATCCGATGCTCCCATCGCCAGGCTCAAACCCTCATTCTCCACGACCGTCACCATCACCACGGGGATGTCGGTCAGTTCGGCGTCGGCCTGGAGGATCGAGAGGACCGTCCAGCCGCTCATCCCGTGCATCCTTGCCTCGAGCGTGATCACGTCCGGGTGAAGTTCACGCGCCAGGCGCAGCCCTTCCTCGCCGCCCGAAGCCGCCTCGATGCGAAAGCCCTCTTTGGCCAACCAGCGACCGAGCAAATTGCGCGTCTCCGGGTCATCGTCGATCATCAGCACCGTGCCCGCTTCTCCCGGCAAGACGGCTATCTCTGCGGCTCGTAGATGTTCCGTCTCGCGCTCGGGAACCTCGGCGGGGAGACGCACGGTAAACGTGGTTCCCCGTCCTACGGCGCTCTCGACGCTGATTTCGCCCCACATCATTTGGCAGAAACGGTGACTGATGGCCAATCCCAGACCCGTGCCGCCATATCCTCGCGTTACGGAGGAATCGGCCTGGGTGAACGGCTGGAAGAGGTGCTGCATCTGTTCCGGCGTCATGCCAATGCCGGTATCGGTCACGCGGAAATGAATCCAGTCCGCGCCGTCAGCCGCCGTCTCGCGAGCAACAACTAACGTGATCGTGCCTCGCTCGGTGAACTTGGCGGCATTGCTGAGCAGGTTAAGCAGAATCTGCCGAGTTTTGGTCAGGTCGGCGTACATACTGCCGAGATCGTCAGCATAGTCCACGCGGAGTGCATTGCCGTTCTCCATGACCAAGGGCTGGCTGGTGGCTACCACGTCTTTGAGCAGAGACGCGAGCGCAAAGGTCTCCAGACGCAGCTCCATTCTTCCTGCCTCAATCTTGGAGAGGTCGAGGACATCGGTGATGATATCCAGCAGGTGATGGCCAGCCGTGCCGATCTTTTTCAGGTCAGAAATAAAGTCCGTATAACCCCGGTCTTGAGCCTCCTCCTGAAGCAACTCGCTGTAGCCGATGATGGCGTTCAACGGCGTGCGCAGCTCGTGGCTCATGTTGGCCAGAAACGTACCCTTGGCCCGATCCGAAGCCTCGGCGGCTTCTTTGGAAACGGAGGTCTCGAGGAGTTCGCTGATCGTGAGGCGGCCTACCCGGACTACGATGTACACAAATAAGGCACCAAAGAAGAATATCACGCCGGTCAACAGCGCCAGGAATTCCGTCCTACCGGCAAAGATAAACCCGAGGGCCGCCAGATAGCCTATCAGAAAAAACGCCATCAGGACGGACAATATGAGCCAGCCGCGGGTATACCGGTTTCCCCTGAGCAGGCGCAGAATTTTTCTGGTTCCCAACAGAGACAGGAACATGATGCCCGCGCCCAGGAGTATCAGTGTGCTGGTGAGAATTTCCTGTAGGATCATACGCGCTCGATATTAACGGTTCGCCATGCGACGTCACCCTGTCTCGGCGACAGGCACGGTAAAGTGAAACGTCGTTCCCTTGCGCAATTCACTCTCAAACCAGATGCTTCCGCCCTGCATCTCTACCAGGTATTTGGCAATGTTCAGGCCCAGACCAGTTCCAGGAACCTGGCGAGCTTGTTGATCCTGGGAACGAAAGAACTTGAGGAAAACCTTTTCCTGCTCTTCCGAACTGATGCCGATACCATTATCCTGTACAGCCACGTGCACGACCTCCGGAGCGCCTTCAGGATCCCATTGATTGGCCGTACGCTCGGCACGAATGACGATCTGGCCCCCAGAAGGTGTATATTTGTACGCATTGTTCACCAGGTTTGTGAGCACCTGAATCAAGCGGGCGCGGTCGCCCCACACCGAGGGTAGATTGTCGGTCGTCTGCAAGAGAAGCGTCTGCTCTTTTTCGTCAATCTGGCTGCGAGCAGATCGCGCCACCTCCTCCACGACCTCGGTGATCGAAACGGCATCGCGTTCCAGGCGGAGGCGACCCGCTTCAATGCGCGAGATATCGGTTAGATCGACGACCAGGGCAGCCATACGATCCACGTTGGAGCGGATGATGTTCAGCAGTTCGGCCTGGGTCTTGTTGACCGGCCCCACAAGACTTTTCAACAACACGTCAGCGTGACCTTTGATGGAAGTCATTGGCGTTTTCAGCTCGTGGGCGACGAGGGAGACGAAATCGCTTTTGGCTATGTTAGCAGCCTGCACGGCGGTGTACAGTTGGGCGTTAGAGATGGAAATAGCGGCGTGGTCGCTCAGGCGAGCCAGAAAATCCGTCGTCTCAGCAGCACAACACTCGGCCCCCACACTCTCCAACAAGAGCACCCCCACCACTTTCTGCTGGCGGCGAATGGGGACAGCTACCTGGCTCTGGGCCGCCGCCAGGAGCTTGTCGCCATCTTTTGCCGATCCCACCGCGCTCAGACGCTGCAACTGCCCGCTTTGGATCGCTTTCTGAATGGCCGGCAATTCAACAGATAGATGCGCATCCTGGTAAGAGGCCAGTTCTGCACCATACCCCTGGGAGGCCACGATCCGAATGCCGTCCTCCTCAATGACGCCTACCAGACCGGCGTCCGCATCCGAACGGCGCATGGCCCAATCCAGCGTGATGCGCATCGCCCGGGTCACGTCCAGCGTGTCGTTCAGCTCGCGATCGATGCGTTGCATGATGGCAAGCTCTTCCAAATAACTCTGCTCCTCATCCCGCAATCGCTTCTTCTCCAGGCTGGCGTCCACCCGGGCCTTGAGCAGCACCCGGTTGAACGGTTTGAACAAATAATCCTCGGCTCCCAGTTCAATACACCGCACCACGCTTTCGAGATCGCTCACCGCCGAGACGACAATCACCGGGATGTGACGCAGCGAAGCGTCCGCCTTGAGCTGCTCCAGCACCTGATAGCCATCCATCTCTGGCATCATGATGTCGAGAAGCACCAGGTCGAACGGCTGCGCCCGCATCATCTCCAGCGCCTGACGACCGTTTTCTGCAACGGCGACGCCGTGGCCCTGCCGCTCCAGTTGGCGGGAAAGCAGGTCGCGGTTGATCTTGTCATCATCCACCACCAGCACAGAACCCTGGTTAGATTTCATGACAGTTCCCTCGTACAAAGCTCACACCCACCCTACCAAAAATTACTCTTTCGTACCTTCTCAAAAAGTCGAGGGATGTAGCCGAGGTTTCCATACCTCGCCAGCTATAGAAAGCGCGGCTACCCCGAATTATTGAGAAGACACCTCTTTTCTGCCGGTGAGGAAATAAGTGACCATCTCATTCTTGCCCTTGATCCGGACCGTACCCCGCTCTTCCAGTACATATTTATCTCGCAAGCAATCACACGTCGCTGCCGTGACCTGAATACGGTCGGGAAGACCATATTCCTGCATGCGGAAAGCTGTGTTCACGGTATCGCCCCATAGATCGTAGATGAACTTTTGTCTGCCAATCACGCCCGCCACGACCGGCCCGGTGTCAATGCCTATCCGCATCCGGATCAATTCGCCACGTTCGTGATTAAATCGAGCGACCTCATCCCAGATATCCAGAGCCATTTCGGCAATCGCCTCGGCGTGATCGGGCCGGGGCGTCGGCAACCCCCCGACCACCATATAGGCATCGCCGATGGTCTTGATTTTCTCCAACCCATGACGTTTGGCAAGCCGGTCGAACACCGAAAAGAGCGCGTTCAACAAATTGACCAGTTCGCCCGGCGCTCGTTGGTCCCACAGTCTGGCAAAATTCACAATGTCGCTAAACAGGACGGTGACCTCCTCAAATCTGTCGGCGATGGTAGTGGATTCCTGCTTTAGCCGCTCGGCGATCGGCTTGGGCAAGACGTTGAGCAACAACCGTTCAGACCGTTCCCGCTCCGCTTCCAACTGGGCCAGGTAGGCCTGCTCTTGATCGCGCAGACGTTTCCTTTCCAAAGAAGCATCGACTCGGGCCTTGAGCAGCACCCGGTCGAACGGCTTGATCATATAGTCCTCCGCCCCTAGTTCGATCCCCTTGACCATGTTGCTGATCTGGCCCAGCGCCGAGATCACGATCACCGGGACGTGGCGCAATGCAGGGTCGGCCTTGAGATGCTCCAACACCTGATAGCCCGTCATCCCTGGCATCATGATATCGAGAAGCACCAGGTCGAACGGTTGCGCCCGCATCATCTCCAGCGCCTGGCGTCCGTTTGCTGCGACGGCAACGGTGTGGCCCTGCAATGTAAGCTGGCGAGTGAGAATGTCGCGAATAAACTCCTCGTCATCAACGACCAACACACGGCCTTGCTCAGTTTTCATATCACCTCCATCGCACAGGCCAGCAACACGATACGAGGGCTACTGGACGCTCTACTTGCCAGATCATTTATACACTAAACCCGATCCAGTTTACCACACCCCCCATCTTGTCTGGGTTACTATCAAGTTTCACCATCTCGCGCCCCGCTTACACGGGGAGATCCACCCGGAAAATGGTATACTCGCCCTCGACACTCTCTACCTGGATGTCGCCGTGATGATCTTGAATGATGCCATAACTCACCGAGAGGCCCAATCCTGTGCCCTCGCCAGGCTTTTTGGTGGTAAAGAAGGGGGCGAAAACGCGGGAAAGATTTTGAGCCGGGATACCCACACCCAGATCGTGGAACGTGGTGCGCACATAAGACTGTCCTTCCTTCTCTATCTGTTCGATGCGAACGGTCAACCGCTTGTTCGGATCCGGGCCTGGATAGCGGGCATTGAGCGCGTCGCGGGCGTTCGAGATCAGGTTGAGGAAAACCTGCTGGATGCGCTGGCTGCGGCACCTGACCTGGGGCAAATCTGACTGCTCTTCGATCTCCAGGACGATGCCATCTTTCTTCACCTGCTGGCTGTTTAGCGTGAGGGTAGCGCTGAGAATATCAGAAACGTGGGCCGGACTGGTGCCCTCAGTATCTACGCGGGCAAAGATGAGCAAGTCGCGCACGATGTTGGCTACCCGGTCCCCTTCCCGCAGGATGCCCTCCAAGAAATGCGCCTGACGACTACTCGGTTCCGCTTTATTCAACAACAATTGGGCATAGTTGATGATGCCATTGATGGGGTTGTTGATTTCGTGGGCCACGCCGGCCGCCAGTTCACCGATGGAGGCCAGTTTGGCCGATTGGACCAGTTGCTCCTGCAATTGCCGCTGTTCAGTCACGTCCTCGACAGTGCCCAACGCGCCATTGATCGTCCCGTTTTCGTCGTGCAGAGGCGTCAGACGTAGATGCAGAACGCTGGTTTTCCCCCGGTCGGAACGGTAATGATAATCCGCGGTGACCGTGATCTCCTCCTCCATACAACGATGAAATGTGGCGGCGATGCCGGCCTTGACCAAACTGGGTCTGGTCAACAAATTGATCTGGCGAAACCTTCTCTTATCAGAAAAATCCGCGATCTCCAAGAGAGCCGGATTGACGTTAGTGATGTTGCCTCCACGGTCACAGGTGATGACGCCAATAGGAGCCCGATCCACCAAAGTACGGTACCTTTCCTCACTCTCGTACAACGCCTCTTCTGCAGCCGCCTTCTCGCTTTCGAATCGCAACTTTAGATATGCCTGCTCCTGAGCACGCAGTCGCTTTTTCTCCAGACTGGCGTCAATCCGGGCCTTTAACAACACCTGGTTGAAGGGCTTGGATAGGTAATCCTCCGCTCCCAGCTCGATACATCTCACCGCACTGTCGAGAGCATCCACGGCCGAGATCACGATCACCGGGATGTGACGCAGCGCAGCATCGGCCTTGAGATACTCCAACACCTGATACCCATCCATTCCCGGCATGATGATATCCAGGAGCACCAGGTCAAACTCCTGCGCCCGCATCATCTCCAACGCTTGATGTCCGTTCTCTGCCACGGCGACGGTGTGGCCTTCCCGGTCTAGCCGGCGGGCCAATACATCGCGATTCGCCTCATTGTCATCAACAATCAACACATAGCCCTGTTCAGATGGCATGATATGACCCTCTTGCTCGTGAACATCCCTATCTCGGTAGTTTCCTCTACCCTGGCCCAACGGCAATGTTCAAGCGATTCGGCTTCGGTGTGCTTCAAATGGCTTGAGTAGTCGCGCTTTCCATAGCGCGCGTGCGCAACTTGTTGCGACGGAAACCGCGACTACCTCCAACCGAAATAAAATACATTCGACTTCTTTACTCCCGGTGAACGGTTGCCGACTAATAGTATAAGAGAATAGAATGAAAGTCAAATCCTCAATGCGGCAAGCCGGACCACACAAAGCCGTCCCAACCATCACAGATACAGGGAATCATTTCGTTATCACGCAGCGAGAATGAGCGCAACCGGACACGGCGCAACCCCTCGTACAACACTTCAATCCGATCTGCAATGCGAGGCCAAGCGTAGGATTCGGCCCAGCAGGCCGCGCGTTGTCCGATACGCCGCCGCAATCCCTCATCGGTCAGCAGTTGCATGATCCGGGTGGCCAGCGCGCCTGGATCGCGGGCAGGGACGCGATAGCCCGTGCGTCCGTGTCGCACCAGGAACGCCAACCCTCCCACGTCAGAAGCGATCACGGGCGTACCGCACGCCATCGCCTCCAGCGCCACCATTCCAAAACTCTCGTAATCCGAGGGCATCACCACCATCTCGGCCGCCGCGTAGTAGTATTGCAGCGTGTCCTGATCCTTGGCCCCCATAAACGTGACGACGTCGCCGATACCCAGCTCCTCTCGCAGTTCCTGCAAGCGCATCATCTCGTCGTCCTCGCAGATACGGTCGAGATCGCCGCCGACGATAGGGACGACCAATCCCTGGCGCAGATCGGGCCTCTCTTCCACCACCAGCGCGATCGCCCGCAGTAGATTGTCAATGCCCTTCAACGGCTCGATGCGCCCGACAAAGAGAATGACACAACAATCTGTACATAACCCGATGCGTTCCTTGGCGTGGGCTGCGGGGATAGGATGAAAAATCTCCGTGTTTACCCCCGGAGGGATGATGTGGATACAGGCCGAATCCGCGCCATACAGCTCCACCAGTTGCTCCTCCTCGACAGGCGTGGCGGCGACCAAGGCATCGGCAAAGCGCACGATCTCGGCCTCAACGCCAATACGACGCGCGGCCTCTCGCTCCTCGGGGCGCTGCGCCACGGCGTTCTTCATCTCGCCCAACGTGTGGAACATGTGCACGATAGGCACGCCCCAATGCCGACGCAACTCCCGCGCTACCGCGCCAGATAGCCAGTAGTGGCTGTGCAGCACATCGTACTGAATACCCTCGGTCTCTGCCTGCGCCAGCACGCCGTCTACAAACTCGGGCAGGTGATCGTAGACCAGATGCTTGGCGTAAGGCTGTTCGGGACCGGCAGGGAGATGAAACACCCGCGCGTCCGAGTCCAACCCGTAGCTGATGCGGGGGATCTGCGGATCTTGCGAGCGGGTATAGACGTCCACGTGATGGCCCCGGCGGGTCAGCTCGCGAGATAGGTCCCGCACATAGACGTTCATCCCGCCCGTCTCCTTGCCGCCCAGCGTGGCCAGCGGGCAGGTATGTACACTCAGCATCGCGATACAAAGATCGGGCATGGCGCTTTTCCTATTGTCGGGAATTATACTACACGTGACGTACTTGGGAAGCGCGAAACGTGATGTGTAAAACGTTCAAGGAATAGGTGTGTGGGAAAAAGGGCTAGCAAAGATTAAAAGTCACTTCACCAGCATGGTTCCAAAGACAAGCTACGACGAACTTGACTCAGGACGGCATTTGAGGTCAATCAGTTCCCTCATCAATCGCTGGCCGCGCCACGCTGATTACGATCCGCAGCAAGGCCCGCTTCTCCTCCGATAACACCGTGCGTGGATCCAGCACCAACCGGCCATCCTCGATGCGGGCGATGACCGGCGGATCGGCGGCCCGCAGCGCATCGGATAGCCGATCGGGGTGCGCCACCGGCAGCGCGACCAGCTTCGTGGGCAGGGTCTCGCCGGGCAGGCTGCCGCCGCCCACCGTGGACTCGCCGTCCACGATCTCGGCGTCCACGCCGGCGCGTCGCAGCTCCCCCCGCCAACGATGCGCCCGCTGTTCGATCTCTGCCAAAGGTGTGGCGATCATCCGCCAGACCGGTATCTGTCCGGTCGCCTCATCCTTGGCATAGTGCAGCAACGTCGCCTGCAACCCGGCCAGACAGAGCTTGTCGGCCCGCAACGCGCGGGCGAGTGGATGGCCCTTGAGCGGATTCACATATTGGGCCTGCCCGACGATGATGCCCGCCTGCGGGCCGCCCAGTAATTTATCCCCGCTGAAGCAGACCACCGCCGCGCCCGCCGCGACGCTCTCCTGCACCATCGGCTCGTGCATCAACCCAAACTGGGACGTGTCGAGCAAGGCACCGCTCCCCAGATCGTCGACCACCGGCAGGCTGTGCTCCGCGGCCAACGTCGCCAGTTGAGGCAAAGACGGTTCGGCGGCAAAGCCCACCATGCGAAAGTTGGAGTGGTGCGCCCGCATGATCAAGGCCACGTCCTCGTGCGTCTCCAGCGCCGTCGAATAATCGCGCAGATGGGTGCGGTTGGTCGTGCCCACCTCGATCAGCCGCGCGCCGCTCTGCGCCATCACGTCGGGCACGCGAAAGCCGCCGCCGATCTCGACCAACTGCCCCCGCGAGATGATGGTCCCTCGACCCTGCGCCAGCCCGATCAAGGTCAGGAGCACTGCCCCGGCGTTGTTGTTGACCACCAGCGCGGCCTCCGCCCCGGTCAAATCGCACAACAATCGCTCGGCGTGTACTGTGCGCTGCCCACGCTGCCCCGCGTGCAGGTCGTACTCCAGCGTCGAGTAACCCCGGCTGACCGCCTCTATCGCCGCCCGCGCGGCAGTCGAGAGCGCGGCGCGCCCCAGGTTGGTGTGAACGATCACCCCGCTAGCGTTGATGACGGGACGGAGCGTGGGAGCCAGCCGCTCCCGCAGACGGGTATCCGCCTGCGCCACGAGCGCCGCGACGTCCGGGACGTCCGCCCCGGCCTGCACTTTGGCGCGCGCTGCGTCGAGCGTCTCGCGCAGCGCATCTACGGTCTGGCGGTGGCCATACGCAGCTACCAGTTCCAGGGCGGCCTCTTCACCAAGCAACCGATCCACGCTAGGGAGTTGACGTAACCTCTCGACGTTCATCTGTCTCCTATCGTCATACTCACAGTCCACGGTCATGGACTGTTGGGGCCTATTTTTCAGCCCTGGGATCTCGGATCCCAGGGCTGAAAATACAGGACGCGTATTTCGATAACGCTCGCCACGCCCTTGCCCACGAGCGCCTACGGCACCGACGCGACTAGTGTGGCGGGATGTTCAACACCTGGCCAACATAAATATTAGAAGGATTCGCAATGTTGTTGTGCTGCGCCAGATAGACGTGACTCATATTGTAACGCAGTGCAATGCGGAACAGGTTATCACCGGACTGTACCACGTAGGTAGTCGCCCCGGGGGACGGCGGGGAGGGTTGAGCGCCCGTCGGGATGGTCAATGTCTGGCCTACGTTGATAAGAGCCGGGTTCGCGATACCATTCGCGCTGGCGATCGCCTCGACCGTGGTGCCATAACGCAGCGCGATGCGAAACAGATTCTCGCCTGGCTGAACCACGTGCACGCCCCCTGTGGCGGGAGGCAGTGTCGCCGTCGGCGCTGGCTCTGTAGGAACAGCTGTAGGCTCGGGAGTAGGGGAGGCCGTCGGACTCGGCGCCAACTCCGTAGGCGTTTCGGTAGGTGAAGGAGTAGCCTCGTCCTCCCCGGTCGCCTGTGCCGCCAGCGTCGCGTTTGCAGCCGCCGTAGCCATCACGTCGGGCATTTCCTCCCCCGCCTGAGCGGTCGCCGCGCCCGTCGCCGAGGTAGGCTCCACATCGGGAGCCGCAGGCTTGTAGCAGCCAGTCATCAGGACGAGCACACTCAAAAAGCCTATCATGCCTAAGAACACAGGGCGGACCTTCTTCATAGGACTACCTCCTTACACTCTATCATGTTAACCGACCGGTGGACATTTACATAGTACCACAATAATTCAACAGCGTCAAGCGATAATGAGATGTGGTACAATTGTTTCAAAAAAAGGGAATCTGTGGTAAGATCAAGTATCCTTGCTGCCTCTATGTTTTTGAGACACAAGCTACATCCTGACGCGACCGGCGTGGAATGATAAGGAGAAGGAAATGATAGATATTATCCCAAAGAACGAAGCCGACGCGACGAAGGGAGGAAAACTGAGAAGCGCATTCGCCCAACTGCGCGTCAAACTCACACTGCCCTATATCTTTCTGGCCGTGGTGGTTGCCTTTGCCGCCGCTCTCGTGGTCACTCGACTCCTGGCGCTGGAGCTGGAAAATCGCTTTCGGGCCGAATTGCTCAAGAGCGGAGAAATGGTCGCCGACACCGTCGTGTACGTCGAACAGGATCAACTGACAATCTGGCGCCCTATCGCTTATACCACGGGCTTTGCCGAAGCCGTGGCGGAGGGAGATCGGGATACAGTGGGCCTGCTGGCCAGTCCACTGGCCGTCAACGAATATCTCGATTGCCTGGACGTGCTGGATCAAGAGGGAAACGCACTCCTGGCGATGCACCACCAGCCCGGCGGCAAGCCGACCGACTATAGCTTTACCCCCGGCATCAACTACCACGAATGGGAAGTCGTACGAAAAGTGCTGGCCGGAGAGACGGATATGGCCGGCGGCAAGATCAGCGACAAGTATGCCGATGTGATCGAGACGGAATGGGGCTGGGTGTTCTACACCGTCGGGCCGATCAAATTAAAGGGCAAGGTCGTGGGCGCGCTTCTGGTGGGGACGTACCTCGACAATCTGGCACAGCAACTCGACAATGCGGCGGACGCCCACATCTCAGTCTATGCGGATACCCGGCGCCCGGCGGCAACGACGCTGCCCTCGAACGAGTTGGAAAAGTTGCTCGTGAGCGAGGATACTTACCAAGAGATCCTGGCCGGGCAAGACCAGTGGGTACACCGGCGCGACGTAGAGATCGAAGGGGAGGGATACGCCCAGGTCTTTGGCGCTTTCGAGGTTCGCCACGGGCAAGACCTGGGGGTGTTCTCTGTGGCCAAGGAGCTTTCTTACGTCACCGACCAACGCCAGCCCGTGCGTGAATCTCTGCTCATCCTGTTCGGTTCATTCACGGCGGTGATACTCCTCGCCGGCGCGCTGCTGGCCAGCCGCGTGGTGCGGCGCGTGCAGCAATTGGCCGCGGCCACGCAACAGGTAGCCAAAGGCGACCTGACCACGCAGGTGGAGTCACGCGGCTACGACGAAATCGCCACGTTGGCCAGCGACTTTAACCGTATGGTGATACAATTACAAGAGGGGCGCACGTACCGCGATCTCCTCGGCCTGACCTCCAGCCCGGCGGTGGCCGAGCGGCTGCGCCAGAGTCTGAAGGAGGGCAGATTGCGGCTCGAGGCCCAGTTGGTGACCGCCACCGTCCTCTTTTGCGACATTCGAGGCTTTACGAGCCTTTCAGAAAACCGAGCACCCGAATACGTGATCGACCTGCTCAACGAGTATATGCAGGGCATCGTCAAGATCATCCGCGAACACAACGGCGTCGTCAACAAGTTTGTCGGCGACGCGGCGCTGGCTTTCTTTGGCATCCTGCCCGAGACTCGCCCGTCGGGAGAGGGCGCGCGTCATGGAGTCGCTGCGGCGTTGGCTATGCTCGACTACCTGGACGAGTTCAACCGCCAGCGCGGCGAGCGAGGCGAGGAACCGCTGCGCATTGGGGTCGGCGTCAACACCGGCCCGGTCGTGGCGGGCACGATGGGCTCGGACGAACGACTGGAATACACCGTCCTGGGCGATACCGTCAACGTCTCCCAGCGGTTGAGCGACTTGAACAAAGAATATCCAGAGTGCGACGTGTTCTTTGGCGCCAGCACCTATTACGGGCTGGGCAGCGAGCTGAGAGAAAGAACCGTGCATATCGGGGAAACCCGGGTAAAAGGGCGCGTGGCTCCGGTGGACGTGTACGGTCTGGCAAAGGAGTGAGGCGATGGATCGAACGAAAAACTGGATCTGGTGGCTGTTCGCCCTGCTATCGGTCGGGATGGGCCTGCTGATGGTCGTGCTGGCCGTCTATCTGGCGATGTTGCCCCAGGGGCCTACGGATTACGAAGGCAATCTGACGTCAAAGCTGAGCGCCGACTATAGCGCCGAACCCGACGAGGAAGTGACGCGCATCGCGCCGGTGCTGCCCGAGTTGGTGTTCGACGTGCTGGCAGAGGAAGGGCATCGAAAAGCCGCCCTGCCGCCGGGACCACTGGTCACGTTGCAGGCCCAGGCCAGCGCGACACCCACTCACACGCCGACGAACACGCCCACACCCACTAATACTCCCACGCCCACAAACACACCCACCAATACGCCGACGCCCACCAAGACATCCACGCCGACGAATACGCCGACGCCGACGAACACGCCGACGCCATTGCCCACCGCCACACCCACGATAACCCCTACTGCCATCATCACCGGGACCGCAACTCCAACACCCGATTCAGGCGACGACAAACCAACACCCAAACCCACGGCCACTCAACACGTGTCGCCCTTGTCCGTCCCTTGAGCTTGAGCGGGAAGCTGGTCGACGCCTGGCGGACATCTCGACTTTGGAGAATCGCCAGAGGAATGCGCGATCCGCGAAGTGAAAGAGGAAACCAACGTGGACATTGCCGACGTCAGGTTCAGGGCGATCACCAACGACGTTTTCGAGGCAGAGGAGAAGCACTATATCACGATCTGGATGGAGGGCCGGTACCGGGCGGGCGAGGCGCGTGTCAACGCCGCTTACGAGATGGCCGAGGTGGGCTGGTTCGCGTGGGATGCGCTGCCCCAGCCGCTCTTTTTGCCCCTTTAGCATTTACTCGATGGCAAGTGCTACCCGTCAAAACTCGGACGAGATCAAAAAATATACCGCCTCGATGTCCTCTACGTCGCCGCTGAACTGCTTGCCGTTGGTGCGGTTCGCCAGCGTCGTCAGCACGCCCAGGTCGGCGTCGTCGCCATAGGCGATGGCATAGATCTTGACGCTGCTCGCCTCCGTGCCCGACGGAATGCGGCTGAGCATGTCGTTCTCCGACGGCCCACCGTCGATCTCGTTCTTGCCATCGGAGAGCAGGACGATGCCGTACAGCCTCCGCTCGCCCCCCGCCTCGTCCTCGGCCTGCAACTGCTCGATGCGGTCCACGCCATAGATCACCGCCGCGTGGAGCGCCGTGCCACCCTCGGCAAAGAGACCGCGCAGAGAGGACTTGAGCTGTTCCCCAACCTGCCCCACCGGCCCCGTGATGGGCAGCTCGGTCACCTCGTTGGCAAAGGTGACGACATAGACCTCGTCGGCCGGGTACATCTGGTTGACAAAGGTGGCCGCGCCCTCGACGGCGCTCTTGATCTTGCCACCCTGCATGCTGCCCGACGTATCCAGCAGCATGACGACCGTGGCTTTCTTCTTGACCTCGTGCCACATGTCCAGGATGTGGCCGACGACCTCGTCGCTGGGGTAAGCCAGGTGCGGCACCTGGTCCATGGTGATGGCGGGCACCGCGCCGTGCTCCAGATCGATGGGCGCGTGCAGTGATACATTCGCTTTGGCCGGGCGCAACCCCCAATCAATCGCCCGCGCCTGCTGCTCGTCGGACAGGAGATAGTCACGGAAGACGGCCGCTGCCTCTTCCTGCTCGTCGCTGACCCAGTCGGCCCCGTCGAGGATGCAGTAGGGGTTTTCTACCCAGAAGGTGCCGTCGTCGGGATAGATGGCGACGAAGGGGAAACGCAATTCGGCCCCGTGATCCCGGTTCCACTTGATCACGTTCGCCTCGTAGCTGGTGAGGGCGTGCAGGTATTCGGGACCGCGCTGGGTCATGCGCAACAGGATGTCGGTATCCTTCTTGCCATAGTGAAACACCCGCTGCTCGACGGCGCCCACGTCCTCGACGACGGCCTGGCCCTTGACCACGTCGACCGTCAGGCCATCCGTCAGCCCGGCGGCCGAATAGACCTCGGCCACCAGCGAGAGCATGCCCGAGTTCGAGTGCTCTGGGTGGGGATGGCCGAACTTGAACTCGCCCCACTCCGGGTGACCGTAAGCGGCCCAGCCTGCGGGGTCAGTGGAGAGGGCGGCCAGGTCGTCCCAGCCGATGGGAGCGTCGGGCCAGCCGAGCGCCTCGGCCATCGGTCGCCACATGGCGATGGCGAGCGGCAGGCGGAGCGTGGCCGGGCATTCCGCGTTGATCAGCCGCCCGCCCGTCCGATCCTGCCAGGCCTGATTGATGCTCGTCACCCACAGGTCGCTGCCGGGGCTCCAGACGACGGGCTGGATCTTGCCCTCCAGGATGTCGTTCATCGAGCTGCCGGAACCGACGTGGGCCACGGTGGCGACGATCTGCTTCCCGTTCACGGTGTGGCCGCCGGCGTTGAAGGACTCGACCACCTGGTCCATCCAATCCTGCTTGGTGTTCGAGGAGTGAATCTCGACCACCACAGCGCCGGCGGGCAGCGGCGTACCCACGACCTCCGGAGTGGCCTGGTCGCCCCTCGAAGCGATGAATTGGACCACCAGGCCCAAGCCGGCGATGCCCAGCGCCCCTAGGATGATCAGAACAAAGATGAGCCGTGTGCGATCCATATTGCCCTCCCAAACACACATTCGTAGTAACGACTTTAGTCGTCAAGCGCGCACAATCACCATGACGACGACTAAAGTCGTCACTACAAGTTTTTCCTTGTTACGCGATCAGCTCTTGCTCGTCGTACTTGTAGACCTCGTTGATGCTGCCAACCAGATCGTTCAGCCGATCGATCTGCTCCCGGATGTCGGCCTGCAAACGCTCTGACCGACCACTATCCAGGTCTTGAACGCCAACCAACTGCATCTGGCTGTAGACGGTAGCCAGTGCAGTCAGGCTTTGTTCCAACTGCAACTCGGCCTGCTTCATACGGGCGTCTAGCGCGCGCAACGTCTGCCATTGTTTGTTCTTGCTCTCGAGTACCCCATCCAGTTCTTTTTGAACGGTCGGGTCTTTTTCCCGTTGGCGGCGGGTGGTGAGTGATTCGAGTTCCTTCGGTACCTCCCTCCGCTCTCGGGCCAGCAGCTCATCGTCGCGGTAGGCGTCCAGGCGCAGAGCGATCCGGTAGACGTTGCCGATCCAATCGCTGAGTTGGTCGGCGGTCGTCTCCAGCCGATCCCGCAACACGCCAGCGCGCTGCTTGCGTACCTGCGCCTCGATGCTGCGCTGGTATTCTAACGCCGTCTCCACGTCTTGGCGCAATTCCTGATCCTTGATCCGCTGGGGGGCGAATTGTTCCTGGAAAAGCCCCTGCAACACCCTGGCGTTCGTCTCGGCGTCGGTCAGGCTGGAGTAAAAGATGGCCGCCAACCCCACCACGCCCAGAATCAACCAACCCCACACCGGCCACCACGGGAACGGATGAGGCAGCAACGCCATCAGCAAGATCGTGCCCGCGATGATGACCGCGCTCTCCCAGCGGAAGAAAGCGTACTGCATGATGGCGCTTTGGGCTTTTTTCTGTATTTCGGAGCGAATGTTGGACATAGTCTGGACAAGGAGAAGGGGAGACAGGGGGACAAGAGGCGTTCCCTCTCTCCCTGTCTCCTTGCCCCCCTGTCTCCTTGCCTCCTTGTCTCCTTGTCTCGGTTACGTTATTCTGACGATTCGCCGCCGCTCAGTCCCAACTTTTTCTTACGCTCGGCCAGTTGGAGATCGAGCGTGCCGCGGTCCAGCACATCGTCGATCTGCTCGTCCAGGCTGGCGGCGCGCATCTCGGTGGCAGTGGTCGCCTTGTCGAGCCGGGAGTAGATGCTCTGGGCCATGCGGCTGATGTCGGTGTCTCCCAGACCCGCCAGATCGTCCAGCCCCTTCATCGCCTTGACGGCGATCTCTTTGCTCTTGGCCAGCTCCAAAAGCGCCTGGAGTTCCTCACGCTGCTGCTTCATCGTGGAGAGGCGGGCTTCCAGCTTGACCTTTGCCTCAAGAAGCTGCTGGTACTCAGTCTGCAAGCGGGCGGCCTGCTCCTCGTAGGTCTTGATCAATCGCTGGGTGCTGTTGAGCTTGCTCTGAGCAGCCACGGCGGTCTCTTCGTTCCCCTCCATGAGGAACGCGTCAATCGCCCGATCCAGCTCGTTCTCTTTCTGCTCGAGGTCGCCCAGCTTGCGTTTGAGGGATTTGACCTCCCCGCCGATGGTGGCGGCGGCGTCTTCCAGGTCCTCCAGGTTGTCCTCCACCTGCCGGATGTACTGATCGATCACGGCCACACTGTTCGTCTTTAGCGCCTGATCTACCAACGCGTGCAGATTTGCAGAGATCAATGTCGATACTTTTTCCAATAGGGATGCCATTTTCAAATTCCTCCTGTCTTATACTAGGTATAGATATAGTTATACTCAGATTTTTCGTTTTGTCAAAAGAGCCAACGTGCTAATTCGAGCGTATAAACTCCCTCCTTGGTTTTGCGCTGACTTTGCGGGCCGATTGTTCATTGTTCATTGATCATTGTTCATTGCTACCGCCCTACCCCCACGCTGCCGCCAAAAGCGGCGGACATCTCCTCGTAGATGGCGGCGATGCTGGCTTCGTCGCCCAGATAAAAGTTGCCGTTCGCCTGGAGCGCCAACTCGGACAGCAGGTCTTCGTCGGCGTCCGAGCCGTAGGCAATGGTAAAGACGGTATTGTTGTGGGCAGCGGCCATTTCTATCAGACTTTGACCAAAGGTGTATCGGCGACTGTTCGTGTCCAGGCCGTCCGTCAGGACGACCATCGCGTTACTCGCCTGCGAGGAATTCGTGTCGGCGATGGCAGCCGCCCCGTCGCCGATGGCGTCGTAGAGCGAGGTGTAACCGTCAGAATCCAGATCCTCCAGCGCCCGGATGACGTCACCGCGCGCCGGACCGACCTGTTCGTGGTAGACGAGCGTGATCGGCTGATCCGAAAAAGCGATGATGGTGATGAAATCGTCGTCCCCCATCTGCTCCACGAACTGGATCGCCGCCTCGCGCACGTTCCTCATCTTGCTGCCCGCCATGCTGCCGGACGTATCGAGCAACATGACCAGGTTGACGTCCTTGCGCGCCGACTGCCACAACTCTTGCACAGCATAGACCGTCTCCACGCTGGGCGCGCCAAAGACGATCTCCGGTTGGTCCAGGTCGACGCCGCGGCTCTCATCGAGCGGCGGGCCCAGGCTCACGCTCTTGTTGACCGGGCGCAACCCGTGCGCCAGGGCCAACTGCTGCGCCTCCTGCCCCAGCAGGTAATCGCGGAAAATGCGGGCCGCCTCCTGCATCTCGGCGCTGGCCGAGCTGTTCAGGCAGGCCGGGTGTGTGGCCACGAAGGTGCCCTCGAAGGGATAGATCGGCACCAAGCCCGGGTCGCCGCCGCCATAGTTGACGACCGTGCTCTCGTACATCACGGCGGCCCCCAGGTAGCCGATCCCCCGCGCGCTCATCGTCTGCCCCAGATCGTCGGTGGTGGAGCTGAACCAGGAGACCGCCGCCTCAAAGGCGCTCACCGAAGCCTGCACAATGGGCTGCTGCACCTCCTCCACGCCGACCGCCTCCGTCTTTGATTCCGCCGCCTGCACGATGGCGAGCAGCGTGCTGGCGCCGGTTCCAGAGAGGCCGGGGTGGGTGTGGCCCAGGCGCAAAGCGTCGCCAAACTGCCCGCCGCTGTAATAGTCCCAGGCCGAGGGGTCGGCGGCCAGGCTGCCAACGTCGAGCCAGCCCAGGCTGCGGCCCGGCCAGCCCAGCGACTCGGCCACCGGACGCCACATGGCGATGACGAGCGGGCTTTCGGCCAGGCTGACGCAATCGCCCTGGAAACTGCCATTCCCCTGGTCGGCCAGCAGGTTGACCCAGACCGGGGCGTCCGGCGCCCACAGCGCCGGCAGGGAGTCGCCGCCCGTCATCGCGGCGACCGCGCGCCCCGATTCGACCGGGCTGAGGACGACGTAGACCCGTTTCCCGGCGCTCGTTTCGATCTCGGCGTCGTTAAAACTGGCGACCGCCGCTTGCAGCCAGGGGGTCAGGCTGGTGTTGGCCGTCAGTTCGACGACGGCCGCATTGCGGGGTACGTCGTCGCCACCGGTCAGGCCGCAGGTGATGGTCATCAAAGCTAGAATGGTTATTAGTGGTACTATGAGGCGATGTCTTTTTTGCATCGTCGTTCTCCTCTACCGACTTGTCGTCTCGCCAGATCAACTTGACAGGATAATTCGCAAATACGGAATCGCTGCTGGCAACGGTTCATCAAAATCATCGCTGATCCAAATAGAGCCTCTGTGCAATCCCGCTATGCGCGGTTTGGCGAGCGATTCAATCGGTATCCATCGAGCAATCGGCTCATCATCCTGCGCAAGAATGATCTCGGTTCCCTTCCGCACTAGCAGGCTGTCGGAGAGAAAAACGCTGCCCCTAAATCTCAACGTTTTCGAGGCAAAAATGGGGCGCGAAGCCTCAATTTAGACCCCAAAATGCGCCTGAATGGGACATTTCCTGTAAAAACAAAC
>DAOTUB010000338.1:0-22779 GCA_034437455.1 Anaerolineae bacterium
GCGGGTAAAGAAAGGCTTGTCTAGGACTTGAATCCTGAACAGAAAGGCCAAACCCCTATATATACCGGTTCGCCAAGCGAAGAACGTATATGTGGTGGTAGGCTAAAAACTTTTATCCAAAGTCCAATACACTCCTGATCGAGTATAAATGATCATGTACTTAGTATACATCAGATCGGTTTTCCAGACAAAATAACCAATGCGGCCCTCAAGTGAGGCCCTCACTTGAGGCGGGTCCGAAAGCAGGCGAGGAAGGCGTCAGTGCTTCAACCAGAACGTAAGCGGCTTGTAGCGCCGACGTAGGGCAAAGCGGAAAACATTCTTTGCAGTCCCAGCACTCCTGAGCGGCTATCTCTGGAATAAAACTGATCTCTTTCCTTACCCCTCGGTCCACAAAGCCAATCGCGTGCTTCTTCTTGACCTCGGCACAGTATCTCACACATAGACCACAATGAATGCAAAAGGAGGCTTCTTTTTCAAAACGGTCTTTGTCTGCGCCATACTCTTGAGCCAATTCCCGCAATTTCGGAGAATCCGGGGCGTGAGCCAGCAACAGCTCCAGGATCACTTTGCGGATTCGGTCTATCTTCTCAGACCGGGTTCTCACGACCAACCCCTGCTCTACCAGGTAAACGCAGGAAACGACGAGCCTGGTCCGTCCGCCCACGTCTACTTCCACCATGCAAATTCGGCAAGCGCCAAAAGGCTCCAATTTCTCGTGGTGACAAAGGGTCGGAATACATATCCCTGCACTTTGGGCGGCCTCCAAAATGGTCATCCCTTCGCTGGCTTTGACTTCTTTTCCGTCAATCTGTAAAAGGATATCACTCATTGTTTCTTGCTCTTTCTGACTATGGTTCTGGCGTCTTCGGGGATGGGAGCGGGAACAGGCTCGCCAGAGATCTTGGTCACCGCGCCAAAGCGAGAGGGACACACTTCAAAGCAAGTCCCACAATTGGTGCATTTTTCCTGGTCGATGATGTGGATCTTGTTCTTGCCGCCGTCAATCGCCTCGGCAGGGCATTGTCGCAGGCAAATCATACAGGCCCGGCACTTTTCCGGGTCAATGTAGTACGAGATCAACGCCTTGCAGGACAAAGCCGGGCACCTCTTCTCCTTGATGTGCGCCTCATACTCATCTCTGAAGTAGCGTATCGTGCTGAGCACCGGGTTCGGGGCGCTCTTACCCAGAGCGCAAAGGGAGGCTTCCATGGCGACCTCGGATAGCTCCTCCAAAAGCTCAATGTCGCCCTCCCTTCCCTTTCCTGCGGTGATGTTCGTAAGAATCTTGTGCATCTGCCTCAGGCCTTCACGGCAGGGGACACATTTGCCACACGATTCGTCCGTAAGGAACTCAATAAAGTACCTGGCGACATCGACCATACAGGTATCTTCATCCATCACGATCATCCCACCCGACCCCATCATCGAACCGGCGTTGGTGAGTTCATCGAAATCAACTTCCAAATCCAGCAGTTCCTCAGGGATACATCCCCCAGACGGCCCCCCGGTCTGCACGGCTTTGAACTTTTTCCCTCCAGGGATTCCACCGCCTATCTTGTAGATGATGTCTCTCAGAGTCGTGCCCATAGGGACTTCTACGAGGCCAGTATTCGTTATCTTACCGACCAGGGAGAAAACCTTGGTGCCCTTGCTTCGTTCCGTTCCGAATTGAGTAAACCAGTCAGCGCCCTCGTTGATGATCAGCGGCACATTCGCCCACGTCTCCACATTGTTCAACACGCTGGGTCTATTCCACAGGCCCTTGATGTTGGAGTGGATATACTTCGGTCTGGGTTCTCCTACTCTGCCTTCCACGGCCGTCATCAAAGCCGTCGATTCGCCAGAGACGAAAGCGCCGGCCCCCTGATGCACTTTGACCGCGAAATCAAAGCCTGAGCCGAGGATGTTTTCTCCAAGAAAACCATACTCCTCAGCCTGCTCGATCGCAATGTCCACATTCTCCACGGCTAACGGGTATTCTTGACGAACATAGACATACCCTTCACGAGCGCCGACGGCAAAAGCCCCAACGATCAGCCCTTCCAGAACCGAGTGGGGATTCCCCTCCAATGTGCTCCGGTTCATATACGCGCCCGGATCCCCCTCGTCCGCATTGACCATCACATATTTTATTTCGTCAGGGGCATTGCGGGATCCTTCCCACTTTCTCCCCGTGGGAAAGCCGCCGCCTCCCCTTCCTCTCAGGTTCGATTGTTTGACTTCTTCCAATATCTGCTCGGGGGTCATCTCGAAAAGAGCTTTGGCTAACGCGGAATACCCGCCGATGGCCAGATAGTCATCGATGCTCTTGGGATCAATGTTACCGTTGGAACCGAGAATAAGCCGCTCCTGGTTTTTGTAGAAGGGGATGTCAGATTCATGAACGATCTTTTCATCGGTGCTGGGGTCGACATAGAGTAAACGCTCTATGATCTTTTTCCCCTTGATCGTCTGGGAGATAATTTCAGGAACATCCTCAGGCTCTACCTGGAAATAACTGATTTCCTCAGGGTGAATGACGATAATGGGCCCCCTCTCACAAAACCCGTGGCAACCCGTTCTCCTGATCTCCACCTCGTCACTCAAGCCTTGTTTTTTAATCTCCTCTTCAAGACTCACAGCGACTGCTCCACTACCAGATGCAAGACAGGCCGATCCGGAACAGAGCGTGATACAAGGTTTATTTGGGTCTCTTTTCGACAAGATACCCTTCCTGAATTGTTCCAACTCAGCGGGTGAATTTATTCGTGACATAGTTTGATCCTATCCCGGACGAACCGGAACCATAAAGAACCTTTCATCTGCAAAACCCCTCCCCAAAAAGCAAGATTGTTGTAGGATAGGCCTACTCATAACTCTTTAACACGTCTGCTACCTTGGCTGGCGCCATCTTACCGTGCGTCTCCCCGTCGATGGCTATCACCGGTCCCAACGCACAGCAGCCGAGGCAGTTCACCGTCTCCAGGCTGAACTTTAGATCCAGGTCCGTCTCGCCAGGTTTAATTCCAATCAGGCCTTGCACCGCGTCGAGGACACGCGGCGCGCCACGAACGTGACAGGCAGTACCCAGGCAAATCTGAATTTCATGCCGTCCTTTAGGAACCAGACTAAAGGCTTTATAAAAGGTAGCGATATGTTGTATCCGGGTGAAAGGAACCTGCAATTTCTCGCTGACCCGCTCCAACGCTTCCTTAGGGAGCCAATGATGTTCGCTCTGAATCTCCAGCAACACTTGAATGAGTGAACTGGCCTCGCCCTGATGCTTATCAATGATCTGATCGATTCTGTCGGTGTTCATAGTCGCTTTCTTTCCCATAATCCACTGCCTGCCCTTTCGCCTCAGGCAAGCGCATACCGTTTTTGGCCTTCATCGTACCTGACTAATCCTTGCCGCGATGAGCTTTTCAGGTGCTTTGATGTTTCAGACGGAGTTAAGCCTAAAACCTCGGCGATTTCGCCAGTTGAGAGGGGGCTTTCTCGCAGGAGCGACGTGATTTGGCTGATCGCCAATTTATCCAGAATCAACTCGCTAAACAGCCGGTCTAACTCGCCGCTGTCGTAAAATTCACGATAGGCTTCCTCCGATCTAGTAGGTATTCGCAGCCGTTCCCGTTCCACCAGCTTGATGTAGGGGACGAGCTTGGTAACCGCTTCCAGTTTGAGCTTTAATCCATGTTCGTCTATTCCCTCGCCCTTGCCAAGAGGTCCCAACTCTTTCACTTTCTTGACAAAATCATCAGCGACTTTAGCAAAATGGATTCCTTCCCCAGAAGACATAAACTCGATCCGTAACCTTTCCGGGTTCAGCCCGATGTGTTCCATGATCTTTTTACATAAAAGCACCATACTCAATGCCGAATAATTTCCCTGCGTCACGTAATTACATTCACCTAAGCGGCAGCCGCCAACAAATACCCCATCCATTCCGTTTGAAAAAGCCCGGAGCACAAACTCCAGGTCTACTCGACCGGAACACATGACGCGGATGAACCTGATTTCAGTTGTATATTGTAGCCTGGAAACTCCAGCCATATCCGCCGCGCCATAAGCTCACCAATGGCATACAAAACCTAGTATTCTTGGTTTAAATTTGAGTTCTGCACTCATTCGTTTTCACCTCTTTCACAAATCCTTATAGTACCGTACCAATGGCAGGGCAGTGTAACCCGCTTTCTCATACGATCTTCTCGCAGGAGCGTGCCCTTCATCTCCACCTGTACCTACCACAGCCAATTTCATACCGCCGTCCTTCAGCTTTCGGAGCGCAAACGTGTTCAATTCGGTGCCGATCCCCTGGTTCTGGTGCTCAGGATGGACGGCGAGCAATTGGACCTCTCCTGTTTTGCTTTCCTCATCCAGTTCATACGCCACAAAGCCCACCACATTTCCATCGACTACGGCGACCCAGGTATTCAATTTCTCATCCCTACAACCTTTTTCCACGACCTCCTTTTGGCTTTTGCGCCAATCGGGATAGATGGCGATGGGATAGAGTTTGGGACCCAGTATTTCTTGCCAGGCCGTAAACACGGGCTCCCACGCCAGCAGGGAAAGCTCAACGATGGCTTCAAGATCGCCTTCGGAATAGGGTCGAATATGGAAATTCATCGTCAAAGTGTCGCTACTCAGGCTCTCCGAGTGCGTCATTCCGAGTGAGCGTAGCGAATCGAGGAATCTCCACTTGCGATGGCAAACGCGACTCCGACGAGAGATTCCGTCGGATGCGTAGCGTCCGCTCTCCCTTCGGTCGCTCGGAATGACGGAACGTCAAAGTGATTTTAATCCTCTCGCCTCAGCCGATTTCTCAGATAGCTGATTACGGATACAATGCCCAAAACGATCAAAGCAAGAACACCAATGAGGATCATCAACGTGCCAATAGGCAACCACGCGCTATCCACCACCATCCCCTCTGGCGTTACGTGGGAATATTGGTCAGCATAAAGACGCCCAATAATCCCTATCACAATCAAAACCATACTGACGTAAAAAACGATGCGTTTCAAAGCGCGCCTCCTGTCCTTGTCTCAAGTCTAACGTTTAATAGTCTCACTGTCTGAACCACAGCAAACTTTCACGCGACTTCAACCGCCGCATCAATTTGAGCCCAGATCTCTTCATCGGTAAAGTGCTTTAGAATAATAGCCCCCGTCGGACACTTGGCGTTACAGAGACCATCCCCTTTACAGAGAACAGGATTCACGGCGGCCTTTTTGCCTCGTGGCGTCTCGTGAAAATCTATGGCATCATACCTGCAAGCCGTGATACATGCCCCGCACGAAATACACTTGTTCTCATCCACCTCGCAAATGGCGCCCGAGACGGTGACGATGTCGTGCGAGAGCAGGGTCAAAGCCCGACCCGCAGCCCCGTAAGCCTGGTTAATCGTTTCTGATATATGCTTGGGATAATGAGCCAGCCCACACAAGTAAACGCCATCCGCGCCCATTTCAACAGGCCGTAATTTGACGTGAGCTTCTTTGAAGAAACCATCCGGCCCCAAGGTTAGCTTGAATAATTGAGATATTTCCTTGCTTCCTGACGAGGGAACAACGGCAGCAGCCAAAGCTACGATATCGGCGTCTATTTCAACCTTCTTACCCAGGATATAATCCGGGGCGATCACCTTCAGGACAGGCCGACCCTCCTCCGACTCGCCCGCTTCCACCTCTGGTTGATCCTGTGGTTCATAGCGGATGAACGTAACCTCTTTATCTGCCGCTTCCCTGTAATAATCCTCCATCAGCCCATAGGTCCTCATATCCCGAAAGAGAATATAGATATCCATCTCGGGGTTGATCTCTTTGAGCTTCAAGGCGTTCTTGATCGCCTCGCTGCAACACACGCGGGAGCAGTAATTTCTGTCCTCGTTTCTGCAACCCACGCATTGGATCATCACCAGGCTCTTTGCGTGAACTACCTTTTCACTCCCCTGGGCGATCTGCTCCTCCAACTCCAGGTAGGTCATGACCCGGTCGTCTTCTCCATAGAGGTATTCGGTGGGTGTATACTCCTCAGCGCCGGTAGCGACGACGGCAGCGCCATGCTTGATCTCTGTGACCCCTCTTTCAGACTCGACCATGGTCACGAAATTCCCCACGTATCCGGTCGCCTCCGTGATGGTCGCACTGTGATACACGTGTATCAAGGGGTGCTGATAAACCATGTGCACAAGATCATGCAAATAGGCCTGAACATCCAGCCCTTCCAGGGTGTAATAAAGTTTTCGAGCCATGCCGCCCAGCTCGGCATCCTTTTCCACCAGGTGAACATCGTGTCCCTGCTCGGCTATGGAAAGAGCGCTCGTCATGCCAGCGATACCGCCGCCGATCACCAACGCCGTCTTGTTGACCGGCAGCTCAATTTCCTGCAACGGCTCCAAAAGAGCGGCTCTAGCTACCGACATCCGGACGATGTCCTTTGCTTTCCGGGTGGCTTCTTCCGGTTGTTTTGCGTGGACCCAGGAGTTGTGCTCCCGGATGTTCGCCATTTCACAGAAATATTGATTGACCCCCGCCTCCCGCAGCGTGTCCCGAAACGTCGGTTCGAGGTTCAGAGGGGTACAGGCAGCGATCACCAGGCGATTCAGCTCTTTTTCCCTTAGTACGTCTGTGATTTCCTGGATATAACTGGTGGCGCACGAAAAGAGCTGCTCCTGAACATAGGCAACGTGGGGCAAGGTTGAGACATAGTCCACTACAGAGGGAACATCCACTACGGCTCCGATATTCGCTCCACAACGACATACAAAGACCCCTATCTTAAGCTCCTCTTCCGAGACATCCCGTTCCGGCGGAAAGACCCGTTCTGTGGACAGCTTTCCTCTCCGGTAGTCGAGGAGTTCACCACATTGGGAGCCAGATCCACTGGCGCTAAAAACCGATTCGGGGATGTCCATCGGACCCTGGAAAGCCCCGCTCACAAAAATTCCCGACCGAGAGGTCTCCATAGGATTGACCGGATTGGTTTTACAGAATCCGTGTGAATTGAGTTCAATGCCGTACGTATCTGCGAGCGCCTCATAATCGGCAGGAGGGCTCAATCCAATGGACAATACGACCAGATCGAACTCCTCCTCCTTGACTCCCTCGTCGGCGGTAGCGTACCGTATACTCACATTCTTCGTTTCCGGGTCTTGTCTTCCGATGGATACGTAGCTTCTTATAAATCGAATCCCTGGAAGGTCCGCTGTTCTCTGGTAAAATCGTTCAAAGTCCTTGCCCCAGGATCGAACATCGTTGTGGAATATGGTACACTCAGCCTCCGCGTCGTGTTCCTTGGTCACCATGACCTGTTTCTGCGTATACGTGCAACAGACCCCTGAACAATAGCTGTTACCGCCTTCGATCACCTCCCTGGACCCGACGCACTGAATCCAGGCGATTTTATGGGGATGCTTCTGATCGGAAGCGCGCAGTATCTCACCGTCATAAGGCCCGGTGGCGCACAGGATTCGTTCATAGTCCATACTGGTGACCACGTTCTCAAACGTCCCGTAGCCAAAGTCTCCCCTCAGCCGGGGGTCAAAAGGCTCATAGCCCACAGAGAGCAGGATCGCTCCCACGTTTACTTCCAACTTTTCCGGCAGTTGATTCAGGTCTATGGCCTTGTTCTCACAGACATTTTGGCAAATACCACATTTCCTTTCTTTCAGGTAAAGACAGGTTTCGGGATCTATGTAACTGATCAGCGGGTGCGCTTGCGAAAAGTAGATATGCACGGCTTTACTCGACGATATGTTCTGATTAAATGGATCGGGCACATTGACCGGGCAGTAATCTGCACAGGTAGCACAACCTGTACACTCATCCTCGATGATGTACCGGGGGGTTTTGAGCAGGGTGACCTTGAAACCCCCCGCCTCCCCTTCCACACTTTTCACCTCGGTTAAGGTGAGGACCTCTATATTGGGGTGCCGGCCGACCTCGGCCAGTTTGGGTGAGAGTATTCAGGTAGAGCACTCGTTGGTGGGAAAGGTCTTGTCGAGCTGGGCCATGTGGCCGCCGACGGTCGGCGATTTGTCGACCAGGTAGACCTTGAAACCAGCGGCGGCCAGATCGAGCGAGGCCTGAATCCCGCTGATCCCTCCACCGACAACCATGACGTCTCCAAACTTGCCGTCTGGTAAACTTTTAGAAAGCCGCTCAATTCGTTCTTTTTCCAATTCTCTTGTCCTTATCAGATCTCTTCGGTTCCAGACGGACGTGTAACGTCCGCCATCACTTCCTGGATAATCTCCGTGATGTCCTTGATCTCTATGGCTTCATCGGCCCCCATGGTTAACCTGCTATCCTCAAACATGGTGATGCAGTATGGGCAGCACGTGGCCAGCACCTCAGCCCCGACTCCGAGGGCTTGTTCGATTCTGAGGTCGGAGAATCTTTGACCTTTAGGGGTCTCCATCCAAACCCTGCCCCCTCCCCCTCCGCAACAAAGGCTATCTTCCCGCGAATCAGGCATCTCGACCAGTTCTAAACCAGGCACCTTTTTCAAGACCTCACGAGGCTCGTCAAAGATGCCATTATGGCGACCCAAATAACAGGGGTCGTGATAGGTAATTCTCTTCCCATACTCCCCGGTAAGCTCCAGCCTGCCCTCGTTGATAAGCTGGAATAAAAATTGAGAGATATGAACCACCTCAAAATTCACCATAAACTCGGGATACTCGTTTTTGAAGGTGTGGTAGCAATGAGGGGAGGAAACGAGGATCTTTTTCACCCCATTTTCGACAAACGTCTTGATGTTTTCCCGGGCCAGGTGTTTGAACAATCGCTCATTGCCTGTTTTGCGGATGCTTTCTCCGCAGCAGTTTTCCTGGGGCCCCAGTATCCCGAAATTTACCCCGGCCTGATTGAGGATATTGGCCGTGGCTCGAGCCACCTTCTTCAGCCTGGGGTCGTAGCTGGGATAGCAGCAGGGGAAATATAAAATCTCCGCCGGATGCAGTTTATCCGCCCCCTCGGTGAAGGCGTTGACGGACAGACCTTCCGCCCAATCTCCCCTGGTTTCTCGATCTTCATTGAGGGGATTCCCTTGATCGAAAAGGCTCGCGCTCACGCCGCGTACAGGACGAGCGGCGTGAGAAAAAAGATTATATCCCGTGGCCATCCTGCGCAGGGCTACCATGACCTCGATCTGCCTCACGTCCCTGGGGCATTCCTGAGGGCACATCCCGCAGGTCGTACAAAACCACATCTCTTCTGTCTCGCTCAAACCGAACATAGTCTGCCGGATCAGCTTGCGCATGCTGAACGTGGTCACCCGATTCCAGGGGCAGACCGTGTCGCATATTCCGCATTGGTAGCAGAATTTGAGCGGATCTCCACCGTACTCTTTTACCTCATCTACGATCTCTTTGAAGGGGGCTAGGGGTACAATCTCCATGTTTTTTTCCGATCCTCTTCTCTCGCCTTTGTGTTTTAGCCTCTCTGCGACATTCGGGCAACGGCGTCCATGATCTTTTGCAATCCATATTCGTCTACCATGGCCTCCAACCCGATCTCCATGTCCTCCAGCTTTACTTCTTCTTCGACTTCCTCTTCCCTTTCTTCATACGTCAGGGCCTCAGCCAGGCACCACTGAACACACAAAGGCTCGTCGAGCGTCCCATCCTCCAGCTCCTCACACATATCGCATTTGAGCGGCAAGCCGGAATCGGGTTCTTTGAACTCTTTCCTGGACGAGCAGGAAGCTCGGCAGAAGGCGCACTCTTTGTATTCCTTGCCACCAATGATGTATTTGTCTCGGCCGGCGCATTCGGCTGGAGCATACTCTCCCGCGTACACAGGGACGTATATGTCCGTAATCGGTTCCCGGATCACGCGGATACGAGATCGGGCTGGATTTGCGCTGCCATATTTTTCCGCAGCGTGAAAGGCGGAGCAGACGACCTCGCACGCCCGGCAACCATTGCATTTATCCACGTCAATTTTTATCGTTCTAATGATCTTTTTCATCGGTCAGGATCCCCCTCTGAATAAAGTCCTGGCTCACGTAATCCAGACCTAATTCATGTAAGGACTCTTTGGTGGGAATCCCCTCGTCATTCCACCCCTTGAATCTGTAATACGTATCCAAGAGCTCCTTTTCCAGTTCGGGGAATCGTTTCTTCCAATGGTTCTCTGGCGGCTTTTCATCCTTTCTCCGCATGCCTCTACGAATATTGATCGCTCTCACCAAGGTCCGGTACCTCCTGGCTGCCTGCGTCAGTTTGGCTTCGTCCATTTCAATCCCGGCCCCGGCTGTGATAAATTTCGGGTAATTGTGGATATGGTACGGGGGTTTAAGAGGGAATGATGACAAACCGGAACACATCCCGAGGGCGTCATCAATATAGTGCATTCTCTCCTGCCAGTCCACAATATCACAGCACATTTCAGGGGTCGGGTAGTAGGGGAATGAGTATTCTCCGCGCAACTCCCAGTCCAGGAAATACTGCTTGAACTTTTCATCAGGAACCTGGAACCAATCCTCGACAAACTCTTCTCGCTCCTCCCGCGTGGGAAATGGCGCCTGGGGAAACTGGCCTTCGATCTGGGTGATGTTTATCTTTTCGCCGGTGGAATACATGAGGAAATAAATCGGATTCAGCATGGACAGTTTGAGCGGCAACTGCTCGTGTTTCTTGATGGTATTATGGGCATACGCCTCTGCGCCATTACCGATTTCCTGGGCCGCCCAATAGGTCCCATTGGCCAGAATATCGCCTATCCCTTCCCGCCGGACAATCCTGTCAAGCAACCAATAAAACCTCTCCTCGCTTCCATGCGCGTTATCGGCAGGCAAGCCTGGCATGTCCGCATCGGTTAAAATGCCGTTTTCATAAAGCTCGAGCGCAAAGGCCATCACTTGCGGAGTTGAGTAGCTGTCTACCCCATACTCCGTGGCGCGTTGAGCAATTTGTAGACCAAAATCCAGGTTGGACATGGCGGCCATCGTATAGGTCAATTTCGTGAAGCATTTCATCATATAGGTTGGCATTCCCGGTATGGAAATGGTAGCCGCGCATTTCATCGGACAGTTATAGCAACTGATGAGTCGCGTCTGCACATTTTCCATCGTCTCTGTCCACTCTTTTTCGATCTCCTCGTTCCAAAAGTCTCTGCGGCGGTGGCGGGCGTTTCCCCACATGAAACTCTCGGTGTGCCACTTTTCATCGTGGATCTTCATCTCTTGCGGCGATCCAAGCCCGGCCAAAATCGGCATCACCCCCGGAATTGGATTTTCTTCTCGGAATTTGATATATTCCAGCACCTCGCTGCACAGCTCAAAATATTCAGCCGGTCGGGCGACGTGGATATCCTTTGTCCCACGAACAACGATCGCCTTTACCCGTTTGTCTCCCATAACAGCGCCGATCCCGCCCCGGCTGGCGCTGGACTTGCCCTGCTCGATGGAAGCAAAATAGACTCGATTTTCACCGGCCAGGCCGATGGCCGCTACCTGGGCTTTTGGCTCGTTCAACTCCTGCCGAATCAGTTCCGCGGTCTCGATAGCGCCTTTACCCTGCAGATGAGTGGCGTCGCGTAGCTCCACCTTGTCATTGTGTATCCACAAATAGACCAGATTGGGAGACTTGCCGCGCAGGATCACCTTGTCATAACCGGCGTACTTTAATTCCGGCGCCCAAAATCCCCCCATCATCGAGAAGGCCATTAACTTGGTCTGAGGAGAAATGGTAGTCACAATAGCGCGATTACAGCCGGTGGCCGGTGTGCCGCACAAAAGACCGGCGCTGAATATCAATAGATTTTCGGGAGAAAACGCATCAACTTCCGGGGGAACCCTGTCCCACAAGATCTTGGCATTGGTGCCTAATCCACCCAGGTACAGTTCGGTGTCTCTGGGGTCCGTTTCTACCCTTTCAATGTTTCCTCGGGTTAGATCAATCTCCAAATTGAATCCTGTTTCTGCATACCTCATTTTTAGCCCCTCTTAAAGTAGTCAGGTGTCAGTAGTCAGATGGCGGGTGCCAACCTGCTATGATCCAGTTTCGGCGTACAGTAACGGCGATCAAGTTATTCAAGTTGAGAGCGACGACAGTAGCTCGCCCGCAAGCAGTATATCCAATGACAAAGACCCCATCATCGCTCCAACGAAAGTGGCGCTTCCACTGTTGCTGGCGCGGATTGAATAGCCTCACCTGGCGACCAGTCAGCGGATCACGGCCGTGGGTCTGATCGCTTTTGAACAAATTACAAGAACGACACGCCAACCAGAGATTTTCTTCATCGTCCGTCCCACCTTTCGACTTGGGAACAATGTGCTCAATTTCAAGCAGCCACGGCACATACTCCTGGCGCGCCAGGCAATAGCCACAACGGTTTCTCGCCTGTTCACGCACCCTGGCGCGGAGAATGTCGGAAATTGTCCCGGGTGTCATGGCTCCAATGGCTTCCGCAAGCCTCGCCGTACTGCTTCGGCCAAAGCCTCCGACTGACGTATCCAGAGCTGGTTGTACACTTGCATCAGGGCGAGCAATTCTGGGTGTTCGTTCTCAGTAAGCGCGCCTTCACGCTGCCTTGCCAGCAGCTCGCCCAGACGACGTCCCTGCACAGGCTCCATCTGTGCCTGGGATAGCGCGAGCACATCCTCATCGGAGAGTGAAGAAACTGGCTCCTCCAGCCCGGGCCTGATATGCACCGGAGTCAGCACAATGGTCAAAGCATCCGTCAGCGTCTCGGATAGATCGCGTTGAGTAATGGCTGTCCATTGCACAGCGCGCTCGTACAGTTCGTCGTGCAATGTCAAAGTAACTTGTGTACTCATTCGTTGTCCCTCCCTCTCCGCTTATGGAATGTGCATTAAAATACCATCTCAATTAGATGAGGACCGGCTTCTGCCAGTGCCCGCCCCAATTCCCGTGCTAACCCCTCGACCGTATCCACAGAGACGCCCGGCACGCCCAACCCCTGACTCAGCCGAGGCCAGTCAATGATAGGGTCCCCCAGATCGGTGAGACGACGAGCGCTATCGCCAAGCGACGTATTGCCCGAACGGGCGAGTTCGATCTGTAAAAACTTGTAGCTCCGATTAGAGCAGATCAACGTGGTAACGTCCAGCGCTTCTCGCGCCTGCGTCCACAACGCCTGCACGGTATACATCGCGCTCCCGTCCGCCTGAAGATCGATCGCCGGGCGGTCGGGGCAGGCCAGCGCAGCCCCCACGGCGCAAGGCATTCCGTACCCAATCGCGCCGCTCGTGATGTTGAGAAAACTGTGCGGCGGCGCCTGTGCAGCCAGCGGAAAATAGGCGAACCCGGAACTGACCCCCTCATCCACGATGATGGCGTGCTCCGGTTGCAGCGCCGCCAGGGTGACGCAGGCTTTTTGCGCCGTCAACTCACCGCTCGGAAGCTCTGGACGCTCCAACGTCGTGCCGGCATCCACGCTGGCCGGCGCGTCCAAAGCATCGGCCAGATGCTCCAAAGCCTCTACCACGTCCTGGTTGTCCGTGTCAATGTGCGCCTTTTTCTGCTCGTCCGACAAAAAGTAACTGTTCCCATCGTAGCCGAAAAACGAGACCGGCTCCCTCGCGCCCGCCAATACCACGGCTCGATACCGGGACAACAGGGCAACCGCCTGCTGAGGCGCGTAGGGAATGCGCTCCAAAACGGGCAATCCCGCGCCGCGCTCCAGGTGAGCGGGAAACGTCTCCACCACCAGATCGCACCCCGTCGCCGCTCGAATGCGAGCCGCCGCCTGCAACCCTCGCCTGCGCAAGGCCCGCCCTCCCAGAATGAGCGCCGATTTCGCATCGCGTCGCAAGCGTCGAGCAGCGGCGTCGATAGAGTCGCCGTCAACGGGGTCGAACGAAAACTGCGGCTCAAATATTTCCTCGTCGCGGCTTTCCGCCAACAGGGTATCGTAGGGCGCGATCAAGCTGGATATCTGCCCCCGCAAAGTGGCTCCAATACCATCCGCCGTACAACGAGATATTTCCTCCGCAGATTTGACGGTGTGCTGCCAGCCGGATACCGTACCGGTCAACGCTTCGATACCCATCGTCAGCGGAGAATCCGCGGCGCGGTGCCAGGAGGCGTGGTCGCCGACGACGTTGAGCAGGGGCGTGTGCGCGCGCCGTGCATTCGTCAGGTTGGCGATACCGTTCGCCAGCCCCGGCCCCAGGTGCAAGAGCGTCATCGCCGGTTTGCCCGTCATGCGGCCATATCCATCAGCGGCCCCCGTACAGACGCCCTCGAAAAGCCCCAACACGGCCCGAATGCCGGGCATCGTATCGAACGCCGCCACGATCGGCATCTCGGTCGTGCCCGGATTGCTAAAGCACACCTCGACGCCAGCCGCTAGCGCGGTTTTTACAAATAACTCCGATCCCTTCATACTCATCCTGCTCTGACTAAAACGCGGCAAGGTTAGGCAAAGGCTGCAACCGGTACCGGGCGTTCTACAGTAAAACTCTGCCGGTGCAGTTTGATGCGCTCAATCTCGTGCAAGGTTTCGGCGGTTAGATAACTTTCTCCACAGTGAAGACAACTGATAACAGGAACATTCTCAATAACGAGCAAATTCTCACCTTTACCGTAACTGCGTGTCACGCGACGAACGCGAGCTCCTTCTTCTCCACAGATATCACAAATCATTTGTTTTCCCTCTGTACTCTTACGTCAAATAGACTGTAATGATCACCAACTTGCCAGTGACACTCAACTTGGCAACAACAATGATTGGATCACCTGCAATGGTTTGCCCCTTGATCAAGTACTTCCACTCCGCCGTGACGCGGTCTTTCTGGCGTTCAATGATCCCGCCGGTGAGGATGCCACGCTCGACATCGAAAATGGATAACCCGTCGTCATCCATTTCTTCTTCAGCGTGCAAGGTCATCACGTACTGTCGGGTACGAATTTGCTCCCGCATTCGTTTCAAAATGCGGTCATACATCCGATTCTCCTGGTTCCTCTCACAATGCCTGCCGTATCTCCTCGACCGCCTCCGGGTTCACGAGCGCGCTCAGGTCGCCCAGCTCCTCGCCCAGGTAAGCGGATCGAATGACGCGCCGCATCACCTTGGCGTTGCGCGTCTTGGGAATGTCGCGCACGAAATAGACCGCCTTCGGCGCGAGGGGCTTGCCCAATTCCTTCGCCACCAGCCGCTCCAGTTCAGCGCGCAAGGCTTCGTCCGGTTCGCGGTCGGATTGCAACACGGCAAACGCGACCACTGCCTGCCCCTTGAGTTCGTCCGGCACGCCGACCGCGGCTGCCTCGGCCACGGCGGGGTGGCTGACGAGCACGTTCTCGACCTCTGCCGGGCCGACGCGCTTGCCCGCCACCTTGATCGTATCGTCCGAGCGGCCCAGGATGTAGTAGAGGCCATCCTCGTCAATCGCGGCAAAATCGCCGTGGACCCAGACGTCGGGAATGCGGCTCCAATACGATTCGATGTAGCGCTCCGGGTCTTTCCAGAAACCACGCGTCATGCCGATCCAGGGTTGGCGCACCACCAATTCGCCCACCGCGCCCCGTAGCGGGTTGCCCGCCTCGTCCACGACGTCGGCGGCCATACCAGGGGGTGGGCCGGAGAAAGCACATGGCTTAAGCGGCGTCAGAACGTTGCCCACGACGATGCCGCCGCTGATCTCGGTGCCGCCCGAATAGTTGATGATCGGCGCCCGCCCACCCCCAACGGTCTCGAAAAGCCAGCGCCAGGGGCCTGGGTTCCACGCCTCGCCGGTCGAGCCAAACATGCGCAGGGAACTTAGATCGTGGCGCTTTACGGGCTCGTCGCCAAAAGGCATGATCACGCGCGCAAAGGTCGGCGAGAGACCCAGGCAAGTAACACCGTGCCGCTCCACCAACGCCCAGACCCGATCCACGTCAGGATAGTTGGGCGCGCCGTCGTAGAGCAGCATGCTGGCCCCCAGGATCAACACGCCGAACACCTCCCACGGCCCCATCATCCAGCCCATATCCGTCATCCAGAACATGGTGTCGAATTCCTGGATGTCAAAGCCATGCGCCATATCCTGGGCGCTCTTGATGGGAAAGCCGCAGTGGGTGTGGACCGCGCCCTTGGGCCGCCCGGTGGTGCCGCTGGTGTAGATGATCATGATCAGGTCTTCGGCCCCGGTGCGCTCGGTAGGAGCCTGGGCCGGTTGACCGGCGACGAAATCGTCCCACCAGACGTCGCGTCCGCCGGTCATTGGCAAGTCCAGCCCTATGCGCGGGCAGACGATCACCTTCTGGACCGAAGGAACATCGGCCAGCGCCTCGTCCGCGAGGGGCTTCATTTGTATCATCTTGCCGCGCCTGAACGCGCCGTCGGAGACGAAAACCGCTTTCGCCTCGGCGTCGGCGAGCCGCGTGGCGATCGCGCCAGGCCCGTAGCCGGAAAAGAGCGGCAGGATGACGCCGCCGATCTTGGCGATCGCCAGCAGCGCGATCACGATCTCGGGCACCATCGGCATGTAGAGGCCAATCGCATCGCCCTTGCCAAAGCCCGCGGCCCGCAGCGCAGCCGCCACCCGGTTGACCTCGCGGTAGAGGTCGCGGTACGTTAGCAGCCGCGTCGTCCCCTCCTCGCCCTCCCAACGGATGGCGACGCGGTTCTGGGTCGGCGTGTCTATCCACTTGTCGAGGCAATTGTGAACGATATTGAGCTTGCCCCCCACGCACCATTCGGGCCATTGGATGCCGCGCGACAGGTCCACGACCTGGGTGTACGGCTCGTAGAACTCGATGCCCAGATCCTCAAAAGTCGCCCCCCAGAACCATGCGATGTCGGTGGTGGAACGTTCCATCAATTCATCGAACGTAGCCAGGCCGTGCCGATCCATAAAGCGCTTGAGCCGGCTCCGCTGCAAGTACTCCTCGCTGGGTCGCCAGACAATCGGCTGACCAAATGGAAACTGTGCTTGCTCCGTCATCGTCACACCTCCCTCAACCTGTGAACATCAACGGTTCTTCCACACCGGCGCTCGCCTCTCCATAAAAGCAGCCAATCCCTCGTGGGCATCCTCGGTCTCCATCATCGGCCCCAGATACAACTCCTCGACAGCAACCAGTCCGTCAGCAAAACTACCGGTGCTGCCAATCCGCACCGCCCGCTTCGTCAGGCGCAGCACCGCGCCGCTCAGCTTGGTCAGCTTGCCCACGAATTCGTCGGCGGCAGCTCGCAATTCCTCCGGCGGGACGACCTTGTTGACCAATCCCACCCGCTCGGCCTCGGCGGCCCGGATGCGGTCGCCGATCAAGACCATCTCCAATGCCTTTTTCGGCCCGACGATTCCCGGCAGCGCCACGACCGCGATGGGCGGGATCACGCCTACCTGAATCTCCGGCTGGCCAAAGCTGGCCTTCTCTGAGGCGACGATCATGTCGCAAAAGAGCACCAGCTCGCACCCGCCGCCCAACGCCGCGCCGCCCACCACCGCCACCGTCGGAATCTCGAGCGCGTCAAGCTGGCGAAAAATACGGTGAAAGACCTCGATCATCTCGTCCACCTTGTCGGCGGTGTGATCCGAGACGTCCACCCCCGCCGAGAACGCCTTGCTCCCCTCGGCGGCCTCAAAGACCAGTACCTTGATTGCGGGGTCGCCGGCCAACCCTTCCAGCGCCGTGTTGATCTCGCGCATCATCGCAATGTCGAGCACGTTCACCGGCGGCTTGTTCAGCGTCAGCCGCGCCACACCGCCATCCTTTGCAAAGACAATATTCTCAAAGCCCATCACATTCTCTCCTTTTCAAATAATCTCGCTTAACGCGGCCACAAACGATTCGTTCTCCTCCGGCGTGCCAAAGCTGAAACGCACGTGGTTGGGCACGCCCCAGGCATCCGTCGCAGTGGTGATAAAGCCGCGCTCCAACAGCGGTCCGCTCACTTCGGCCCCTGGCCGCCCCACGTCGACGGCGATAAAGTTGGTGTGAGTGGGGATGTAGCGCAGGCCCAACGCCTCCAGCTCGCGGTAGAAAAAGGGTTTGGCCGCCTCGTTCGCCTCCAGCGTGCGGCGCACGTGCTCATCGTCGTCCAGCGCAGCCAGGGCAGCCACCTGCGCCATCCGGTTGACGTTGAACGGCGTTCGCGCGCGGCCCATGTAATCAATCACGTTCTCATTGGCCAACATATACCCCACTCGCAGGCCAGCCAGCCCATATACCTTTGAGAAAGTGCGCAGGACGATCAAGTTCTGCCGCCCGGCGCGGAGATATTCCACGCTGCGTGGATAGTCGGGGCCGACGGCGAAATCGTAATACGCCTCGTCCAATACCACCGCCACCCGCTCCGGCGCCCGCTCCAGGAACGCTTCTACAGCCGCAGCGTCCACCATCGTGCCGGTGGGGTTGTTGGGGTTGCAGATAAATATCAACCGGGTGCGGTCGGTGATGGCCTCGAGCATGGCGTCCAGGTCGTGGGCGTAACCCTTCAAGGGAACCCGCACCGCTTTGGCTCCCATTTCGGCGGGCCGCAGCAGATAGCTGATGAACGAACCAAAGGCCATGACCACCTCGTCGCCAGGGTCGGTCAGGGCCAGGCAGAGCAGCAGCACCCATTCGTCGGCTCCGTTGCCCAGGGCTATGTTGGCCGGGCTCAAGCCCCACTTGTTGGCCAGGGCCGACTTGAGGGCCGCGCCGCTTGCGTCGGGGTAGCGATGCACGGTCTCCACCGCCTCTCGCAGGGCGGCCACCGCCTTGGGCGACGGGCCTAGCGGGTTCTCGTTGGAGGATAAATCTACCACCCGCTCCACGCCAGATGGCATAGGAGGAGGCTTGTAAGCCGGCAATTTGGCGATGTGGGATTTGAACGGCAAACTCATCGTAACTGCCGCCTTACTATTCGGACCACTGGCGTCAAAACCAGTCGCCGCACCAGGGAACGCGCGACCGGGCGCCCTGCAATCCAGTCCGCCAACGGCGGCGAGCACCGTTCGTACACCCTGATCGCCCATCGTCCCAACTGGTTCCCTCTCATCCTGGTGTCCCGCAACCGGCGGAGCATCATCACTTCGGGAGCAAGCCCGCTGCCATACGCCGCCGTCGCGACGAAGCACTTTTTGTCCTCGGCGATCTCCGCATTGGGGAACGTCTCCTTCAACTTGCCTTCCGCTCCTGCCGGCAGACCTTGAATGTTCAGCTCGACGACTTGACCCGACGCCGTCTGGAGCTTGCTGAGTGTGATCGTCGGTTGTCCCCTTTGCTGCTTGCGCTTGACAAAGACGCGCTGCACCTTCTCGTTGGGCGTGATCCGGGCCTTGTCTGGCGACTCGAGATCCTCGACGATCACCCGTCGATCTGTGATACCTATGGTGCTGCCTTTGGTCTTGGAGACCTGATGCCGGGTGGCAGGTCCCGGACCAGCGCCGCCGGTGGAACTGAAACTGGTCGTCTGGGTGAACGTGATCGGACCAAAGAGAATTTTCTCCCCTTCTTCCAACTCGGTGAATTTGAAACCGCTCATCGCTCTACCTCCTTTTCCCTGACGACGAATCTCAGATATACTGCCCGCCGTCCACCTGGATGACCTGCCCCGTGATGTGCCGCGCCTTTTCGGTGCAGAGGAAGGTGACGACGTAGGCCACCTCCGCCGGAAGCCCCAACCGCGCCAGCACAATCTCTGCCAGCGCCATATCCCGCACCTTTTCCGGCGCTTCTTTGACCATCTCGGTCTCGATCAAGCCCGGCGCGATGGAATTGACGTTGACGCTGTACCGGCCCAACTCGCGGGCGCAGGCCTTGGTGAATCCAATCACCCCGGCCTTGGCCGCCGAGTAATTCGTCTGGCCAAACTTGCCGCGCAGGCCGTTGATCGAGGTCACGTTGACGATCTTGCCGGAGCCTTGCTCGCGAAAGAGGGGCGTGACGGCTCGCGTGTAGTTGAAGGTGCCTTTCAGGTCCACGTCAATGACCCGATCCCACTGCTCCTCACTCATCTTCCAGACCACGCCGTCCCAATTCATCCCGGCGTTGTTGACCAGGATGTCCAATCGGCCAAACTCGTCCAGCACCTTTTGTACCATCGCCTGGGCATCGTCAAAGCTGGATACGTCGGCCTGGACGACCATGGCGCGGCGGCCCATACCCCGGACGGTCTCGGCGAGTTCCGCTGCCAGGTCGACGCTCTTGCGATAGTTGAGCGCGACGTCGGCGCCGTTGGCGGCCAGGTCCAAAACAATCGCTCGCCCAATTCCACGCGTGCCGCCGGTGACGATCGCGACTTGATTCTCTAATTCCATAGCCATATCACCTCTCTGACCTACGCCCGCTTGAACTCGTAAGAGACTCCTCCACCTTGCAATTTAACCGGGACCACGTTCACATCCATACCGATCTCCATATCCTCCTCCTCCAGATCCTTGCTCATCCGCCCAAAGACCTTCACGTCGCCAAAGTCGGCCAGAGCGATGGCGTAGGGGAGATCGTTCTCAAAGCCGGTGGGCGCGTACATCAACGTCGAGAAGGAGACCAGCTTACCCGGCCCCGAGATCCCGAACCACTCCATATCGCTGGAGAGGCAATTGAAACAATCAGCCCGTGGAGGAAAGTACGTCTTGCCACAGCTTTTACACCTCGTCCCGGCGACCTGCCCCTCGTCCAGAAGGTCTACGAATTTGTCCACCTTCGTCTGGGCCGTAAAACTGACCGTGCCAAACTTTTCAAATCCCATGGTATCACCTCCCCAGAATAGTCACGTTGCCGTATATGCCCACGCCGCCGATGTTGTGGATCAGGCCGATCTCTGGATCCTCCACCTGCATATCTCCCGCTTCGCCCCGAAGTTGCAGGACGACGGTTCGGATCTGGGAGCCGCCCGTAGCGCCGATGGGATGGCCCTTGGACAACAATCCACCGTCCACGTTGACGGGTATCTTTCCGTCAGCATACGTCTTTTTGGCCTTGATCAGCTCCGCTCCCTGCCCCGGCTCGGCAAACCCCAGGTCTTCGTAGGCCATCAACTCGGCGATGGTGAAGCAATCGTGGACTTCGGCCACGTCAATATCCTCCGGGCCGACCCCTGCCATCTCGTAGGCCTCGCGCGCCGCTTCACGCGCACAGCGCAACCCCGTCAACGCCTCGCGGCCAGACAATGTCAACGGGGCCGACGCCGCGCCTAGCCCAAGCACCCAGACGGGTTTTTCAGATAACCCCTCGGCCACATCGCCGGCGGCGACGATGAGGCAGGCCGCTCCGTCGGCGTTGGCGCAACAATCGTACTTTTTGAGGGGGCTGGATATGACGTCGGAGGCCAATACTTTCTCCATATCAACCGGCTTCCGAAACACTGCCTTGTCGTTGAGCATCCCGTAGGTGGCAGCTTTCACCCGGATGCGCGCCAGGTCCTCGGCGCTGGTCCCATATTTATCAAAGTGAGCGCGGGCGTGCATGGCATAATAGGCGGGCATCATCGTCCCAAAGGGGGATTCCCACATCACATCTGCTCCCCTGCCCATCCTCTCCTGGGACTCGGCCGAGCTGATGCCCGACATCTTTTGAAACCCCAACACCAGGACAATTTTGTGCAGCCCGGCCTTGATCATCGAATAAGCGACCCGCAACCCCATGCTGCTGGAGGAACAGACGCTCTCCACGTAGAAGGCGGGTTGAGGATTCAGGCCCAGGTACTCGGCCATGAGGCCGGCCGGCGTCCTCTGCTTGTCATATTCGGGCGCCGAACAGATGATAGAAGCATCGACCTCCCCCGATTTGATCTGAGCGTCCTCCATCGCGTCCTTGAAGGCCTCAAAGGCAAGTTCCCGGATAGAGCCTTCGTAGCCGCGGATGAAAGCGCTTTGTCCGACTCCTACAATAGCTACATCTTTTTTCACTTTTACCTCCCAGTCATTCGTCAGTCTTCAGGTTTGTGGAGCCTTGGCCAGAACCAAGTCCACGAAAGCCTCCGCTCTCTCGACCAACAAGTCGTGATACTGTTGAAATAACCGCGTTGCTTTCTCTCCCAGCCAATCATTCGGTAGCAGTTCCAGCGGCAGGTTGGGATCCACGTAGGGGGAGAAGCGAAATTCGTGGATCAACATGAAACGCTGCACAAAGCACTCTTGGGGGTCCAGGCTATTGCCGGCCTTTAATTGAGCTTGATACTTTTGAAACGGTGGCTCGTAGTTGGCGATGAAATCGGCGTAATAGTCGTTAAGGTCTTCCAGGTTCCAGCAACGAGCTACAATCTCTTCATCACTCGCAAAGCCCTGGTGTTCGGCGGCAAAGAACTCGACGTAAGGACGAACGTCCAGGGCGTCCACGACCTGTTCCACCTCAGGTTGCAGATCTCGGGGAGAGATCCAGGTCGCCTGATTCAAAGAACCAAAGCCAAGCCATAACAGCCGCTCGCGCAGCCTGCGCCGCAAGTGACGTTTGGACTCGGGAATCGTGTAGATGAGTAAATGCCATCGTCCATCCCAGGGATCGCGGCGAGGCTGAAAGATCCGTCGCGCGCCTTCCTCCAACAATTCGAGGAATCTGGGCGTCTGCGAGTAAAAGCTGTACCGGCCAATCCTGCGGCTTTCCAGCCAACCTTTCTGAGACATGCGAGAGAGCGTAGAACGAACCGCCTGCTCCGACAGGCCAAAAAGCCCCAGTAATTCAATCAAACTGCCGGTCCAGGCCTCTCCATCTCGGTGACGGATATAATCTCCATACAAGGTGAAGATCAAATCCTGTGAGTGAGACATTCCCTCTGCCTTCTTCTAACTTAACTCCTGCGGATTTCAAGTGCGGATTTCAACCATCGGGTGTAAAATAGGGGAAAGCAAGCGCGAAGGAGAAATCCCATGCTCATTCCCGTCACAGGGTTACCCGATGATTTGGCCGAGTAT
>DAOTUB010000339.1:0-23542 GCA_034437455.1 Anaerolineae bacterium
TGCGGGTAAAGAAAGGCTTGTCTAGGACTTGAATCCTGAACAGAAAGGCCAAACCCCTATATATACCGGTTCGCCAAGCGAAGAACGTATATGTGGTGGTAGGCTAAAAACTTTTATCCAAAGTCCAACCCTATATATGGGGGTAGTTTTTCGCAAAAGGTGCGATTTCTGCCCCCATATATGGCCTTTCCACGCGAAATCCCAAAGACCCAATAGATTTTGTGTCTCCATGTGGATTATCTTCCCCAGCGCGCACAAAGCTTGTACGTCTCTGGAGCGCCGGTCACGTTGCGCGGGTTGGAGCCATCCGCGCTGGCTACCCAGATATCGTAGGCTCCCACCGCTCCCACTGGCTGTCGGTAGAGGAGCATCGAGCCATCGGGAGAGAGATAAGGATCGTCGGCGTAAGGAAGAACGGGCTGATAGCCAGCCGAGGATGGGCTGGCTCGATGCAGGGTATTCTTGATGGCAAAGTAAAAATAGGAACTATCAGGAGTCCACAAAATCGGCACATCCTCGTTGAGAGAACCAGAATACGTAGACTGCATCCGCGCATCATCCTCTGTCCGACGGACACTCAGCGAATAGCTGCCCCCTTCCCTCCAAAGGACGACCTTGTACACTCCATCTGGCGAAGGACACGACTGAGGGGACTCGACGTTGCAGCGATAACCATAGAACAGGTTGAATGTCTGGCCCACCAGGGTCTCGGCGGTGGCTCCTCCGGCACAGGTAGATTGTCCATAGGCGGCCACGTCAATCACCTGCCCCTGTGACCAGGAGGGGTCGGTTGAGGCCAGATAGTACGTCTGCCCCGCATCAATCGTGTAAAAGATACGCCCCACCTGGCCAGAAGGAGGCAGCGGCGGCGAAGTAGGAGGCGGAGCAGTCGCCGTCGGCCCGCCGGCGACCGGTGTGGCTGTCGCACTCAATTCGCCCTGCCAGGCCGAGACGTCGTCAATGTAGATATGGCCGCTCCGAGAACCGCTCGTCCGATCCAGCACCAGCGCGTAGAAGCGCACTGGGTAATCGATCACCCTGTTTTCCGGCCCGGATATGTGGCCCGAAGGCCAGGGCTGGTTGGGATCCAGGTTACCCGCCAATTGTTGCCAGCCCGCTCCCCCCACCTTTCCCAGGTGAACCGACCAGATTTCATTCTGAGCATCCTGAATCCAGGCGTTCAAATAGTGGCCGGATCCATCGCCGTACACCCAGGCGCCTACGGTATTGGGCCGTCCCGCCAGACTCAACGAGCGAATAAAGACAACGTAATCATCGTCGGTGACGGGAAAATCATAACGCAGCTTGGCGGCATAGCTGCCCGACCGGACCTGCTCGCTGGTCTGCGTCATTTCTCCGTAGGGCTGATCGCCCCGTCGCCAATTGCCCCACTGCTCGAAGGTGATCAACGCGCCGGAGGCTGGAGGCGACGTAGGTTGAGGAGTGCGCGTCGGCCTGGGCGTTCCGGGGGTAGGAGTCGACCTTGGCGTCGCGGTAGGGCCTGGCGTACCCCCTTCGGTAGTACCTGTGGGCGTACTCGTGGGACGCCTGGTCCGTGTTGGCGTCGGGGTTCTGGTGGGTGTGCTCGTGCTCGTCGCGGTAGCGGTCGCAGTCTGAGTTGGCGAGGGAGTGGGAGTATGAGTGGCTGACGGCGTCGCCGTATCTTGAACGGCGACAATGGCTGTCTCTTCGACTGTTGGTGTGGGAGCGAGACCGCCTCGCAAGCGTTGCACTCCGAACACGCCCCCCACAATCAGGGCCAGCGCGATCAGCCCTCCCACTACCCAAACCCACACAGACCCGCGCTTGCGTCGCTCCTCCTCCGCGATCTCGGGTGGCTTCTTTCCGGGTATCACTATCGTCGCGCCGCCTTCCGGAGCGAGCGCCTCTCCCCTGAGAGCCGCTGCCATCTCCTGGGCCGTGGCGAAGCGATCCTCTACAGCCAATTCCGTCGCCCGCAGTACGACTGCCTCCGTGTTGGGTGAAACGCGCGGATTCAGCGTCCGCAACGGTTGGAACATACCAGGTTTGGCGATCCGCTGCGTCGCCGTCGGAGGTAGTTGGCCACTGAGCGCGTGGTAGAGCGTGGCCCCCACGCTGTATACATCGGTCCGCAGATCGGTATGTCCCGTACCCATGTCGTACTGCTCTGGTGGAGCGTACTCCGGCGTGCCCATCCCCCGCATGGCCGTCCTTGTGCGCGGGTCATGGGGGTCCCATAACTTGACCAGGCCAAAATCCACCAGCACCGCTCGCCCATCGGCCCGGATGATGACATTCTGGGGTTTGATGTCGCGGTGGAGCACCCCGTTGGCGTGACAGTACGCCAGGGCATCCAGCAACTGATCCGCCCATTCCAATACCTGCGGTTCCGGCAGCGCGCCCTCCCGATCGATGCGCTCGGCCATGCCCTCACCCTCGACGAAATCCATCACCAGATAGGCGTTGCCGCTCTCTTGGAAAAAGTCGGTGACACGAACCAGGTGAGGATGATTGAGGCGGGCCAGGATCTGCGCCTCCTGCTGGAACTGATGGCAAAGTTCAGTCAGCATTTGGGGGTCAAGCCCCGGCTGAGGGAGCATTTCCTTGAGCGCCACGGGTACTTCGAGCCGAGTGTCCCAGGCCTTATAGACGGCCCCCATCCCACCCTGCCCCAGCAAGGAAACAATGCGATAGCGATCCTGAAGTAGCTGTCCGGTTGTCAGTCTCATGCGTCACTCCGTTCCCAATGGTTATTGTCCGATTCCTGCAACCCTGTCATCCCTCGTCCTTCCGTTTCAACGCGACGACGGTACCCACACCGAACGCCAGTGCAAAACCCACCATCAACGACCAATCCAAGCACAGGTGGCCGGCGGTGCGGGTGTAATCAATCTGGAACTCGTGCTCCCTGGCGACGTCCACCGGTTCCGGTACGATCGCCTCCATTTCCGTCGCCGACACTATCTCGCTCCCCACTGTTTTCGGCACAGCAATGGGAGCGGGCTGGAAACGGGTGCGCGTCAGGCTATTCAGATGCTCCACGTTCGCCGAAGCCCCCAGCCCTTCCATCGCCCAGCGGCTCAGGGTCAGTCTGGAAAATCCCTTTGCCATTCCTGGAAGATCAAAGATCACACCAGAAAAAACGATCTGGAAAAATAGAAACAAAAGCACCGCATAAATGACCGCATTGATATTGGGTACCAGGGCAGAGATGAAAAGCCCCATCATCATCGCCGCCAATGTTCCCAGGACCAACGTGATGTACATCTCCGCCGCCGCCGGGAAGACGACGCCCTGATAAGGCATCTTCACCTTGAGGCTGACGACCAAGAGCAGGAGCAAGCATTGGAACAGCGAGAAAGCGCCCAATACCACCACCTTGGACGCCAGGTAGGGAAGCAGGCGCAACGTGACCATCCGCTCCCTCCGGTAGATCGAGCGTTCCTTGATGATCTCGTAGGCAGCGGCAAAGAGGCCCAGCAACACCGCTGCCAGCGCCATCATAAAAAGCAGCCGTTGAGTATTGCCGACGACGGCGTAGGTAGCGATGCTCTTGCCAGCCGCCAGGTCGGCGGCCAGTCGCTCCTCGATCTGCCGTTTGGTGTCGCCGATCAACCAATTAGGCCCAGAAATGAACAGGAGAAGCACGCCGATGACCGGCATGACGGCCCCCAAGACCATCATCAGAAGTTTATCCCGAAACACCAGCTCCAGATAACGGCGCGTGAGCACCAGGAACTGATGCACAGAGTTTGCACGAGGACGTTGTTGCGCCGTCGTGAGGGCGGTCCGCTGCGGCGGCTTCGGTAACTGCCTCCGACGGTCAATTACGTACCGTTGGTACTGAGGCGACTGACGGAAGCGCTGTTCCCACCGGGCTGCTTCTGCCCGCGTCATCTTGAGAGTTGGATCATCCAGTTTGGCGTAAATGTCGGCAAAGTCGCCGCTCGTCACACCAAAGAAATCCAGCGCCTCCCGCGGCGGCCCAAAGTAGATCAACCGCCCCTGCGAGAGAAAGGCGACGTGATCGCACTGGGCAATATTCGCCGTGGCGTGCGTCACCAGCACCACCGTCTGTCCTCCGTCGGCCAGATGACGCAGTGTGTACATCATCTTTTTCTCCAGGCCGGGGTCCAACCCGGAGGTCGGCTCGTCCAAGAAAAACAGGCGCGGTTCGGCCAATAGTTCGACGGCGATGTTGACCCGCTTGCGCTCCCCGCCGCTGAGACTGCTGATGACCTGATTTTTCTGGCCGGTCATACCCACTTGCTTCAGGACTCGATCGATACGTCTCTCGATCTCCTGGGCCAAGGTATCCGTGGGCAGCCGCAACTGGGCCGCGTAGCGGAGCGTGCTGGCGACGGTCAACTGCTTGTGGATGATGTCGTCCTGAGGGACGTATCCCACCAGCGTGCGGTAGAGATCAAAGTTCTGGTAGAGATCGTCTCCGTTGACCACCACCTGTCCCTGGGCGCGCGCAAAACCGCTCAGGGCCATCAGGAGCGTGCTCTTGCCCGCGCCGCTCGCGCCCACCAACGCCACGAATTCGCGGGGATAGATGGAGAGATCGATCCCCTTGAGGATATGGGTCTGTTTTCCCCCGCGTCTCACCTCCTGTATCAGCCGAACGCCATCCAAGCGCATGCCGCCCGTCGCCGCGTATTGCCGGAAGCCACTCGCTTCGTACACCAGCTTGAAGGGGCCGATCTGCACAATGTCATTCTGATTCATAGAATGGGGCTGGCGGATGCGCCGGCCGTTGACGAACGTGCCGTTGGTGCTGTTCAGGTCGGTGAGGACGTGGCCCTGAGAATTGAGATCGAGACGGGCGTGACGCCAGGAGACAATCGAGGCCGGCAGATAGATGTCGGCCTGACGGTCGCGCCCGATGGTGAGCGTGGGTTTCGTTCCAAGAGCAGTGGTTCCCATGCGGATGACATCGGCATCTGAAGACGACACTTCCACCGCCCTGGCAGCGTGAAAGGTCAGGCTCACCGAGTTCCCCTGAGAATCGCCGATACGCAGTATATCACCATCGCGGAGAGCGACGCTTGGCGCACGGCGACCGTTGACAAAGGTTCCGTTGGTGCTGTCCAGGTCCACATAATGCCAGACGGCCCCGCGCCGCTCCAATCGCCCGTGATAGCCGGAGATGTATTCGGGCGAAAGAACGATGCCGTTATCCGGCTCGCGCCCGACGGTGAAAACTGGGCGATCGAGAAAAAGCTCTCGCGGCGACTGCCCCGGCAGGCGGATGACCAGGCGCGACTGCGCCCGATCTCCTTCGCCGGACGAGCCAGCGGAAACCAGCCGGCATCCACAGGCCGGGCAGAAGCGGGCTTGCGGGTTCCTCAACTTTTTACCGCAGGAGCGGCAGAAACAGGGCATGTCTTGTTACTCCAGAATCCGCCGGTTCAGTAGGTCATCCTCAGAACGTACAGTTCTTCGGTATTCTGACTCGACTCAGTGGTAAAAATTCGGACATAGTACTTGCCCTCCCCCAGCCCAATCGAAGAAATGTCCAGAGTGTCATCTCCAGCCTCGTTATAGTCAAACGCATCAGGAACCTCAGAGAGAGCCTGATCATATACACGGATCTGACCGATAGCCTGATAGTTTGTCACCTCAATGGTGATTGTGGTGGAATTACTCAGCTCGAAATAGTAATAATCAAACATATCGTCCGGGTAGGCGCGATAGTCTGTTCCTGATTTCAGCGGACCATAAGCATGTTCAGGGTCATCATCAGGCTCGTAGGGATTGACAAAGAACGCATAGTTCCTGAGCACGAGTGGAAGATAGACAGGATACACCTTGTTACGCCATACCTCCCCACCATTGGCCTCGTTACACGTTCCGATGTACAGATTCTCGTCGAACACTGTCGCCGCATTGTCCCAGTAAGTGGCAAAGTTATTGCTGTCGCCGAGACCATCAGGGCCGACCTGTTCCCAGTCGACACCATTGCCGGTGCGCCAGACCTCAACACCAGTGGTCGAGTTGCCAGCGACAGAATAAAGGTGGCCATCAAACACCTCCAACGTACTCATCCCTCCGGTCTCCACGTTCCCAAAGCCGCCGCTCTCCACCTGGGTCCAATCCGTACCGTCAGACGAACGCCAGATCTGCGCGCCGGTGACGCCGTTCAAGCACCCGGCGTAAAGAGAACCATCGAAAACCTCCAGTGAAGAGATGCCGCTGTTGTCGGCGCTGCCAAAGCCATCGGTAATGACCTGGGTCCAGGAGATGCCGTCCCCGCTGCGCCAGAGTTCGCCGCCGGTATCCGTGTTGACGGTGCCAGCGTACAGAGCGCCGTTGAATTCGATCAGCGACACCAACCCTTGATTGTTTGTGTCATCGAACCCGTCTGTAACCACCGAGGACCACGAACCATCATCGCCGTTGCTGCTGCGCCACAATTCGCCGCCCGTGATTTGATTCCAGGTAGCAGCGTAAAGTTGATCGTTGAACACAGTAAAGTGAGATATCCTTGTGTTGTCGGTGCTGGTGAAACCCCCACTGACGACCATCTGCCAGTCGCCCGGGTCGCCGGTAGCACTGCGCTGGATTTGGCCACCATCCGAGTCATTTCGAGTGCCAGCGTAGAGGGTACTGCTGAACTCGATCATGTGGTCAACAGTTACGTTGTTGGGGTTGCCCAGTCCATCGGTAAATACAGCCGTCCACGCAACCTCCGGGCTTTGGCGCCACAGTTGCGCACCCGTGTTTTCGTTGTACATCCCGGCGTAGAGTTGGCCGCCGAAGGGAGCTAGCGCCGTCACCATATAACTGGTGCGGTAGCCAAACCCGTTGATATTCACCTGTCTCCACCCTCCTGGCACGCCAGGGGCGAACTTTTGGACGCGGGCGTTCTCAAAGTCGGCTACGTAGATGTTGCCCGCGCTGTCTACGTCCACACCCGAGGCGCGGCGCAACTGGCCGCTGTTGCCGCCCCACGCTCCGCCGATGGTAGTCAGGTAGGCCCCATCGCTGTCAAAGACTTGCACGCGGTTGTTCCAGGTGTCCGCGACATAGATGCGGTTCTGGGAGTCCACTGCCACATCCTCTGGTTTATTCAGTTGAGAAAAATCGTCGGTACAGATTCCCGTCATCCCCAATGTCATCTGATAAACGTAAGCGCTATCGAACTTTTGAACCTGACAGTTTTCTGGATCAGCCACATAGATATTGCCAGCGGCATCCACGGCAATACCAGCAGGCCGGTTCGTGCTGATTTGGCCTTCAAGCTCGCTGAGATCGCTGGGATAGATCTTGATCAGATCATTATTCGTGTCAGAGACATAGACGTTTTCGTCGTCCACAGCAACACCGGTAGGCCCATCAAATTGGAAATCGCCGGAGCCCGGACCCGCGCCCAGTGTGGTGGAGTACGTCCCGTCGCTGCTGTAGATCTGCACGCGGTGGTTGCCGCTGTCAGCCACGTAGATGCGACCATCGTCATCAACGGCCACGCTATGCGGATCATGAAAGTGCTCATTGTCACTGCCAACGACGCCAGGCTCGCCCACGGCCCACTGGAACAGACCGTCAGCATCCAACTTGACCAGGCGCTGTCCATGTTCCTCCAGAATGATGATATTGTCCGAGCCATCTATCGCCACGCGCGGGTGATTGTAGTGATAGTTGTCGGTTGAGTAGGGCGCACCAGAGATGCCATAAGTACGCTGATAATCGCGGCCCTTGTTGAACTGTTGCACGCGAGTGTTATTCCAGTCAGCCACGTAGATATACTCCGTGTCCACCGCCACGTCTGACGGACGATCGAAATGATCGTTATCGGAACCGGCTGAATCGGTGGCGCCGATCTTGGTCACCCAATTGTAATCCAGATCGAATATCTGCACACGATGATTTTCAGCATCGGCTACGTAGACACGGCTGGCGTCCACTGCCACACCCAGCGGGTTTTCAAAATAACCATTCGTAGCGCTTGGCACTCCACTCACACCAATGGTGGTCGTATAGATGCCGCCGTTATCAAAAACCTGCACGCGATGGTTGTTGTAATCGGTCACATACAGATTGTCGCTTTCGTCAATGGCAATGTGCTCCGGTTGATCAAAGCCAATATTGGTGGAGGTGGGCACACCGCTTACACCAAGGGTGGCGATGTGAGCACCACTGCTATCGAAAACCTGCACGCGATGGTTGCCGGCATCGCTGATATAGACGTTGTCGGCGCTGTCGAAGGCAATACCGCGTGGATTCTTGAATTGATCGTTGCCCGAACCCGCATTCCACATCTGGCCCAATTCGCTCACATAATTGCCCTCCGAGTCGAACTTGACGACGTGATGAGCGCCACTATCCACGACCCACACGTTGTCGCTCTCGTCCACTCCCACATCGGCGATCCAGTCCAATTCCGTCTCATCACAGGGAAATGGAAAGCCCGCCTTGCCAATGAACGTCTCGCACGAACCATCACTGGCACATTTGAGAACACGGCTTCCTTCCGAGTCGGCGATCCAGACGTCGGTGTCGTCCGTCCCCAATCCAAAGGGATAGTTGATGTGAAGGGTGTCTGTAAAGTACGCCATCGTCGTCTCCCCAAACGTCTTGACGTAACGGAAATTCAGCCCCGGCTCACCAGTGACGCTCACTCCCTGTGCTCCCGAGCCCCTGGATGGAATCACAGGATAGGGCCATGATGGCTCGCTATCTCTGGGCAACGAAACAGGCGACTCAGATTCTCGCGCCGCTGTTCCAATTGGTAATAACATAACCAGGATGACTACCCATGAAACAGTGGTGAACCACTTTCTATAGGTCATTTCGTTCTCCTCCCTTATGTTAAAGCAAACATTAACTATTCATTCCCCACGCAGATGGTTCATCCGGGGGCTATGCCGCTGGTTCGGTCGGCTTCGGCGGCGGCTCGGTTGGCTTCGGCGGCGGCTCAGTTGGCTTTGGCGTCGGCTTGGGCGGCTCGGTTGGCTTTGGCGTCGGTTCTGGTGGCTTGGTTGGCTTTGGCGTCGGCTGCGCCGGTGGTTGTGTCGGCTGTACCGGCGTCGCAGTGGGCGGCACCGGCGTCGCAGTAGCGGTCGGCGTCACGAGCGGCCTAGACGTCGCCGTCGCGGTAGCGGTCGGCGTGGGGCTTGGCGTGTGCGTTGGCGTATCGGTTGGCGCGCGCGTTGGCGTCATGGTAGGTGTATGTGTCGGCATGCCAGTGGGTGTGTGCGTTGGCATCGCGGTAGCGGTCGGTGAGGGAGAGGGCGACAAACTCGCCGTTGCCTCTACATCCGCTGGGATGACGACTTTGGTCATTTGTTCGAGCAGCGGCGTAGGCGTGGAATCATCTCTGCCCACGATCCCCAGAACACCTATCGTCATCCCCACCAGCAATGCCAACACAGCCAAGCCGCCCAACACCCAGTCCCACACGGGCACGCGGCGACGCTCCGAGGTCGGCTCTCCATCAGAGGTCGCAGCCGGCGCAGACGGAGTCGCCGCTCTCAGCTTCCGCGTCTTTCCCCGCGCCTCGGAGGCGGCTGGCTCGCCTGTCTTTTGTTTCTCCCAGATCGGGACCGATACCCCCAGTGCCTGAGCCATCTCCGGTGCATCCTGCCAGCGCTGTGACAGGGCCAATTCCAACGCCTTTACCAGCGCCGCCTCTGTTCGCTTACTTATCCCCGGCGCCATGTCTCGTGGCGCTGTAAATCGTTCCGGGTCTGCGATGCGCAGCGTCGCTGTGGGCGGCGCCTGGCCGCAAAGCGCGTGGTACAGCGTCGCCCCCAGGGCATAGATGTCGCTGCGAGCGTCCGTGTGCCCCATCTGCACATCATACTGTTCCGGTGGGGCGTATTCTGGCGTGCCCATTCCCCGCATCGCCGTCCTGGTGTGCGGATCGTTGGGATCCCACAGCTTTACCAGTCCAAAATCCACCAGTACCGCTCGTCTGTCGGGCCGAATGATCACATTCTGCGGCTTAACGTCCCGATGAATCACTCCTTGAGTGTGACAATACGCCAGCGCGTCCAACAGTTGCTCCACCCAGACCAACGTGGTTTCCTCTGGCAGCGATCCCTCTCGCCCAATCCGGTCGGCCAGACTTTCACCCTCGACGAAATCCATCACCAGATAGGCATTGCCCCCTTCCTCGAAGAAATCGCTGACTCGCACCAGGTGAGGATGATTCAGACGCGCCAGGATTTGCGCCTCGCGCAGGAATTGCTGGCGCAGTTGAGCCAACGTTTGCGGATCAAGTCCCGGCTGGGGCACCATCTCCTTGACAGCTACAGAGACATCCAACTGGGTGTGCTGGGCGCGATAGACGGTTCCCATGCCTCCCTGCCCCAGCGGGGAGATGACGCGGTAGCGATTTTGCAGCATTTGTCCATTTGTCAGTGTCATGCGTCACTCCTTCGCTTTCACACATTGCGTATGAAAGTTGAGTTTCACCCGCCCCAAGCGAATCTCGTCTCCAGCGTTGAGTTGATAAGGTTGTTCTGGTATCAACCTTTCCTGATTGACGTATGTATAGTTGGTGCTGTTAAGATCTTGAATAGAAACCTGATCGCCCTGGATCAAAATGCGGGCGTGCTGCCGAGAAACACCTCCCTCGTCCCCGCCATGGTCGGTCAGATCAATGGCAGGAAAGATACCGCTGACTAGGTCCTCCCTTCCAACGATAATCTCGGTTTTGCCGGAGGGAAAGGGCAATGTAGCATTCGTATCCTGCACCACCAGGCAGCACTGGACTGCCATCTCAGAGTCGGTTGGCGTGGAAGCGGGCGCCGGCGCAGGTGTAGCCGATGGCGCTTTGTTGACCGGCGCGCCGCACATATCACAAAAGCTACTGTCCGGCTCCAGTTGGACGCCGCAATTGGAGCAGACCAACATCGGGAGAGCGGGCGCGGCAGCCTGTGGCAGGGCAGGCGCTGCTACATTCAGGGTTGCACCACAGTGTTCGCAAAAGGCGTCGCCGGGCGCCACCGATGCACCACAGGCAGGGCAGACGATGGCCGCAGCGGGCGCCACCACATTTTCCATCTCTGCTCCACATTCGTCACAAAAAGCCGCTCCATCGGGTTGTTGTGACGCACAATTTGGGCATATAGCCATGATTCCTCCCACGTCCCAGACTTGCTACCAGTCTCCCTCTATGACGACGTCGTCCAGATAAGTGTAGGTATTCAAGCCGGGATCACTGGTGGCTCCCGGTGTGTTAAAATTGGCAAAACGGATGCGAATTGTCTGGCCGGCATAAGCGTCGAGATTGTACTTAAAGTGTTGCCATCCCAGATCTTGTAGCGTGTCCTCTTTCCATTCGCCAGTGTACCCATCACGCAGGATGTGTTCCAGGGTTTGACCACCGACGTCCTGAATGTAGACATCAAAGTAGTCATAGTAACATTGGTAAGGGTGGCTCCACAACACATCGTAGGTGAACACACGATACCAGAAATTAAGGGTAGGCGCGCCAGTGCTGGGCACTTCAATAGTCTGATAGACCCACGCGCTACCTACGGGCACATTTTCGTTCGGATAAGCAGGATCACCGAGCAACACGGAGTATCCACCCGTGTGGGGTTGGTCGGATTTGACAGACTGATCCAGCTCGCCCCCGTGCTGCCAACCTGTAAAGTCGCCGGTCTCCGCGTTGCCATTCAAAAAGAGATAGACTTGATCCGAGACTGGCTCTGAAACTCCTCCCCTGTTCCCCTTGAATTGTACGTACACCGTCCTGAGACCACTGAGACCGTCCGCCAGCGTCCAGTCGATCTGCTCGGTGAAACCAATCCAGTCGCGGCAGTCTGAGCTGTTGCTTATGCACATCTGCTCCACTGTATCTCCAGCAACGGCAGCGGTCAGGGAGAGCGTGATAGAGCGCTGATACACGGTGACCGATCCTCCTTCAATCTCAACACTTCCCACAGGCTGCGGTGGATAATTTGCAACGAGCGGCAAATAGATGCGATAATATTCTACCTGGGTCGTGGCTGTTCCCTCACCTGAATTACCAGCCAAGTCATGGGCAGCAACGCTGAAATCATACGTATGATCCCGGACGCTTTCGGTAAAAGTAGCGTGAGTAAGCGTCGTGGAAGGAAGCCAGGTCATCCAGGCTTCTCCGTCCTCGCGATAAGCCACCGTGTAGGAGACGACGCCAGAGCCAGGCAGCGGATCGAATACTTCCCAGGAAACGGTAAAGGCAAGCTCCGTTGTCTGAGGCGGGGCCGTCACCGTGATCACCGGCGAGACGCTGTCCAGAAAAACAGTATCGGAAAAGATAGCAGAGGCATTGTGCACATAATCCCGGTACCGAATATGAACGGCTTGTTCACCTTCCTCTCCCAGAATCCAGGTTTTGGTGGTGGTGTATGGCTCCCACGCAGCGCAAGTAGACTCGCCATGGATGCACATCTGGGCCATGCCGCTGCCGGTCAGGTTATCGCTGGCAGAAATGGCGAGGGTCACCGTAGGAACAGTCACGTACTTGACGTCATCCTGGATGGTAATGGCGCCGGTGGGAGCCAGGGAATCGTGAATGTAGGTGAAAACGCGATCCGCGGCGAGGCCGGCATTGTCGCACGCAGTGACGGTGATCTGACCACTGGCGGTCGCACCAAGAGGCACTATGTACATAAAAGCCCAATCTTCCAGGGAGCCGCTGTTGCTTGGTTTGGGAGTGCCCAACGCAGGAGTAGCACTCACCTCCCCCAACCCGGACAGATTGTCCGTGGCTGTTCCCTGAACGATGAAATAAATTTCTGAAATTCCATTATAGTACACCGTGGAGCTGACGGCGTGAGAATCAACAACGTCAAAGTCATTGATCGGAAGGATGTCATAGTTCACCACTGGAAGCGTCAAGTCAGGGGTGATCACAGTGCTGTGGACGCTCCACTCGCCGATATTGTCGTTGGCGTCAATGGCCCGCACGCGAGCATAGTAGCCAGCTCCCTCGGTGAGCGCCTGGGTGAAAGTGAGCACAGAATCAATCGTGGTGGAAAAGAGACTGTAGCCTGCTGTGTTGGTCATACTCACGTGGTAATCCGCAACGCCCGCGCCGTCTTTGGAATCGAGCCAGTCGTAGACCACGCTGGACGTCACCCAGGGATGGCGGTCGGGGGTAGGTGCAGTCGTCGTCGGCGCGACGGTGTCTACGGTGACGACGCGAGTAACTGCTGCGCTGGCGGTATCTAACAAGTCCTCGGCGCGGGCCGAGATTGTGTATGCCACGCTGTCGGCGGGGGGCAACGTCCAGGTGTAATTCCAAAAAGCGCCGACGATATGGGCTGTTATCCAGGCAGCGCCCGTCGTGACTCGCACGTGCTTCAGCCCAGAACCGCCGTCGTTATCCTGGGCTGTGCCGGTGACGATCAACGATGTGCCGGTGAAACAGCCGGTCGAAGGGCTGACGATACTCACTGTCGGCGCAGTGATGTCCCGCACATACGTAATGGCAACCGTCGTCCGCTCGCTGTCGGTATTGATCGCAGTATAGACGATCTGTGGTTGGGTGGCGTGGGTGACGGCGACGGAGTAGGTGATCGCTTGGCTCCACGCCTGATCGGTCGAGGTGTAGACGCGCTCTGGATCGTCAAAGGCGGTCCCGGCAGTCAATGTCAGTGGGGCCGTGCCGCTCATGTCCAAAGTAACCGTGATGACGCCGGGCACGCCGTTGCTAAAGTAAATAGTCCTGGAAATGGCAGCGCCCGGATGGACGTCAAAGATAGGCAGGTTGGAAGTAACCGTAACCGCCTCAAAACGAGGATCGGCCCCCGTGGCCTGGATGTGCGCGCCAGCAAGAGACGTCATGAGGAACAACAAACCCAGAGCTGCCCCCATAATGGCTGCGGCAATCGAGGTTAGTTTTGTAACCTTTGTTCTCTCCATCTCATGATTCCTTGCTATCATCAACAGCTTCCCATCAGCAAACACGGCGCCGTTCAGCGCCGCGGCGTCGCCGTCGGCTTGGGTTTATCGCCACCACCGCTTGGTTTGGGCGTCGGCGAGGGCGTCCAGGTCGCCGTCGGCGTGTGAGTGGGCGTCGGTGGGACGGGTGTGTTCGTCGGCGTCAGCGTCGGCGCCAGCGTAGAGGTCGGTTTGCCCGGCGACATGGTGTCGGTCGGCTGCAATGTGGCAGGCACCACGACCGGCTCGGTGCTGGTGGGCGCGATCTCTGCCGTCGCGGTAGCGGTTGGCGCGACGGTGGGTGTCGGCGTCGCTTGCCTGCGGCCATACGCCGTCCAACCCCAGGCTGCCACCACGACCAAAAAAGCGAGCACCAAGCAAACCGCCAAAATTATCTTTGGCCTGCCGGGTATACACTCCATATCCGCCAGCAACCCTTCCCGGGCCAACCGCCCTCCTCCCACCCGAGCGATCACAACAGAGATATTGTCGGCACCACCTCGCTTGTTAGCTGCATCAATCAATCGTTTGGTCGCTCGTTTCGATGAGTTCTTGTCCACCAGACGGGCGATCTCTTCGTCGTCCAGCATGTCGGTCAATCCATCGGAGCAAAGTAGAACCACGTCGTCTGGGTTCAGTTGCAGCGCCGGAAAAACGTCCACTCGCACCGTCGGTTCGGCGCCCATCGAGCGGGTCAGGATGTTGTGATCGGGATCCATCCCCGCTTGCTCCGGTCGAATGATACCTCGATCCACCTTCTGCTGGGTCAGTGTGTGATCGTGAGTCAACTGAGTGATCTGTCTGTCTCGGAACAGATATACGCGACTATCGCCGACGTTGGCCACATAGAGCTTGTTCCCCTGGACGACGGCAGCCGCCATCGTAGAACCGGCCTCCCGCGTGCCGGTACTCTGGAGGTACTGGTAGAGCGAAGCGTTCGCCTTTTCTATGGCGGCGGACAGGTCGGATCCCAGATCGGGGCCATACAGATCGTAGTACTCCTCGACGGCCACGCGAATCGCCCACTGGCTGGCCTGACTGCCGGCCCGCGCCCCGCCCACACCGTCGGCCACGACCAGCAAGCGTCCCTTTTGAGCCAATCGCTGTGGGTTTGGCTCGAATGAAGGTTCTGAATCAGAATGAGGGTAGATGGCGTCCTCGTTCCCCTCGCGCTTGCGGCCCTTGTCGGTCGCGCCCCATATTTCCAGGGGCAGGACGTCTGGCTTGGGTGTGGACATTTGCTGAACCGGATAATTTGAGGTCATACGATCAACCTCCTTCGGGAACAGGAGTAGTGGTAGGCAACGGTCGCGGTGTGTTGGTCGCCGTGCTCGTCGGCCTGGGTGTGGAAGTGTGCCTGTCTTTGGCGGTCGGCGTAACGGTCGGAGTGATGGTTGGCGGCACAGCGGACGGAGTGTACGTGGCGGTCTCGACGATGGGCGAGGGCTCGGCGGTGGGGGTAGGAGTGGGTTCGCGAACAGCCGTCCAGGTCTTGACGCCCCAACTCCCGGCGACGAGACCGGCGGTCAGCGTGACCCCGGCAAAGACGCGGCGCGTCGCGGCCCTCCAGTCGAGCGGCGTCGGCACCTGCTCGAGGGCGACCCGCATCTCGGTCGCCGTCTGAAAGCGATGGTCCGGATCCTTGGCCAGCGCCCGCATGATGATCTTTTCCAGCCACGAGGGAATAGAAGGGCAAAGCTGACGCGGAGGAAGCGGCTTGTAGGTTGGGTCAGCCGCCATGACGACGCTGTCAAAGGGCAAGGCGCCGGTGAGTATCTCGTAGAGCATGATGCCCAGGGAGAAAACGTCGGAGCGGGCATCCACCTGCTGGTGGTGCAGGCCCATCTCCGAGGCCTGCTCCGGCGAGACGTACTCCGGGGTGGCGACGCCCAGCAACCCGACGCGTGGATAGCGCATATCGCGGGCGATTCCGAAATCGCACAACACGGCCTGAGGCACACTGCCCCTCAAAAATCGAAGCCTGCGCCGGCGGAAGAGCACGTTGCCCGGCTTGACGTCCAGGTTGACGACGTGCCGCTCGTGGATGTGTTCCAGTGCAGCGGTCACCTGGCGGGCGACACCCAGGGCCACCAGCAGACTCAGACGGCGCTCTCGCCTTTGTGGCGAGCGAAGCAAATCGGTGACGGTGGTGGGATCGGTCAAACGGCGCTCCAGCGATCCGCCTCTCACCAATTCCATGGTATAGTACCAGCCCCAACCAAAAGAGAACATCTCGCGGGCGGCATAGCGGCGGCGACCCGGCAGCGGCAAAGGCAAGATGCACACGACGTTCGGATGATCGAAGCGGCGGAGAAAATCGGCCTCGGCCGTCAACGCCGCCTGATACTCCTCTCTGGCGACCTTGAGCGCCAGGCGGCGTGGTATGCCGGGCTGGCGATATTTCTTGCGCACCTCCACCTCAAAGACACCTCCCATACCGCCGCGCCCCTTGAACCCGCGCACGATGCGGTAAGGGCCTACCCGGTCACCCGGTTGGATGCGGTCCAGTGCCTCGCTCATAGGTTCACCTGTTCACCTCTTGAGTCGGGCCGCCCCGTTCCGATTCAAGCTGCCGTGGCTGAGAAGGCTGGTCATCTTCTTGTTCCAGCGGACGTGTCGAGCCTCCCAGTCGTTTGAACTGCAATCGCGTCTGACCCAACTCGATGATGGCATCAGGCTGGAGCAGTGTCCGCTGATGCGGCGGAAGCGGTACGCCATTGACCTGTGTGCCGTTTGTGCTACCCTCGTCGGTGATGAAAAATTGAGTCTGTTCCATTTGAATAGAAAAATGCGGATTGGACACAAAGTCGTCGAACAGCGCGAAATCACAGAATTGTGGATCGCGCCCTACCTTGATCATCTGGGCCGCAAGACGGAACTCTTTCCCCATGTTCGCACCCTGGAGGATGACCAGTTTCCCCGGCGCGCGCATGGGCGCGCCGCTCAACCGCTTGGTGACCCCTTTGAGCACGCCCGTCGTGCGCGCGACCACCCGGCGGGTCAGTTCGCCGCGCGTCCGGATGAGCATGACGAGCAACAGCAGCAAACCAAGCGCCAGGGCGACCAGCGCGGCCAGCAGCCACCAGTCCTGGCGAAGCCGCTCCACCCGCTCCTCCGACGGCGTGGGCGGAGGCAGCGCCTCCCACGTCACCCGGACGTTGACGCCCGCGCTCTGCATCCGCTGGCCCAGGTAGGCGTCGTCCGCCTCGGCGACCAGTGTGAACTCCTGCACTTGTGTCCGCTCGGTCGGCGTCACGATCTCGCTCACATTCCAATCAAAATCAAAGGTCGGCGGCGCGGCGCTCGTCCCGATGCGCACGCCGTTGGCAAAGTAGCGCACTTCCAAGGGATCGCGATGAGCGCCGTCCACCGGCGTAACCTGCACGCTGAGTGGGATATGGACAGGCTCAAAGCCCCCCATCGTCGGAGAGTAAGGGACTGTGTAGCTGTGGCCATCGGTCGGAGCCGTCAGCGCGATCTGCGGCATCTCCAGCACCGAGGAGAAGGTGACGCTCCGCTCCGCCGAGCCCATAGGCGTATCCACTTCGACGTCCAGCGTATAATCCCCCTTCGGCTGGCGGGTCTGGTAGGCGATCAAGTATTGCCGCCGCTGGGTCATCAAGCGGTCGAAAAGATCCAACACCTCCAGGTGAGTCTCGTCTTCGTTGTGCAAGCGATAAAGGCCGTCCGTCTGACGAGCCAGACGGACCATGTTCTCCTCGGCACCCAGACCGCGATTGCGGTACGCCATCCCGATGGTGTAGAGGGAGATGTCGGCGTCATTCGCCTTGCGGATGATGTCCTGCTCCCGCGCCTCGTCGCTGAAATTGGGATCGACGCCATCCGAAAAGACCACGATCACCTTGCGACGGTGGGCCAGGACGTCGCGGATCACGCCATCAGAGTTCTTGGTCAACAGGCGAAGCGCCTCGTCCAATCCCTCGTAAAGAGGCGTGCCGCCGCGCACGGTTTCTCCTCCTATCATCACCAATGAATTCTGCACCAAGTTCGTGTCCACCGGGTTGTAAGAAAAGTTTTCCTCCGGTTGCAACACACCGTCCTCTCCCACGCCGACGATGGCGATCACGTCATCATCTTCCGCACCAGTGACGGTGAGCTGAGCCACCAACTCGCGCACCAGGTCAGCAGCCTCTTTTAAGCGTGGATCGCCCGGCGCTGAGATCCCTCCTCGGTCTACCACGACCACAACAGCCAGGCCAACCGGCTCGTAAGAGACCTCCAGCGTTTCAATATCCGTTCCGGCCTCTTGGATCTGAAAATCATCAGCCGTCAAGCCCTCCATCGTCGCTGCTGCGCTCTTATCGATGACAGAGACGTAGGTGCGCACCTCTGGCGGAGCCGTGCTGGTATCGGGCGTCCCCTGGACGATGAGCAGGGGGCCAACTTGCTGTGCCTGTCCAGACTGAACGATGGTCAGCAAAATCAGGGATACCGCCAGCACTGGTAAAATCTTTTTCATCGCTTCACCCTCCTCTTGGGACCGATCCACCATCAACGACTGACCTGTACGATCACGGCCGTGATATTGTCCACCCCGCCAGCCTGGTTGGCGGCCTCGATCAGTCGGTCACAGGCATCCTGCGGCGAGGCGGAGGTGTGCCAGATGCGCCACATCTCTCTGTCGGCCACCATTCCGCTCAGACCATCGGAGCAGAGGAGTAGAGCGTCGCCAGGTTCCAGATGCTTTTCGAACAGATCGACCTCCGGGGGATGCTTGTCGCCGATGACGCGGTAGATGACGTTTTTCTGCGGATGGCGCGCCGCTTCCTCCGGCGTGAGCTGACCGATGGCGACTAGACGCTCGACCAGCGAATGGTCGGTGGTGATCTGAACGATCCCTCCCTCTCTCTCCTTTCCCCTCTGTTTGAGCAAATAGGCGCGGCTGTCGCCGACATTGGCGACGGTGGCGACAGCGTCGACGAAAAGCGCCATCACCAACGTAGTGCCCATATCGCTGTCCGTCGCCTCGCACTGGTCGTAGACGGCCTGGTTAGCGGCGTGGATCGCTTCAGTGAGCCACTCTTTGACTTGGGGCAGCGATTCGCCGCTGGCCGCTGGCGCCAACACCTCGCCAACGGCTACCTGCGCGACGGTGCGAATCGCCAATTGGCTGGCTACATCGCCCGCATCGTGCCCGCCCATCCCATCGGCGACGACGAACAAACCCACTGGGGCATTCACCGAGCGGAACACCGAGGTAATATCGAGCGTCAGCAGACTGTCCTCGTTCAACGAGCGCTCTTTCCCCACGTCGGTGCGGCGGCCAAAAACGAGGGTGACACTGTCGGGACGGAGGAGTTTCTCCAGCGCATCCTCCAGCGCCGCGGCAAAGTCGGCCGCCGTGATCTCACCGGGCGTGGCAAATGTCTGAGAAAAGAGAGCCGCCGCCTGCTCAGGCAACGAGAGGTCCGCCGAATACTCCCGCTCGCCGGTCGCCAGGTAGAGGAGCGTCGTGGCCAGGCTTTGCACATCCTGCACAAAATAATCAGCCGCCTGTAAACGCTCTTCCGATGGAACGACGTAAGCCATATCCAGGTGCGTCCACCAGGCTGTCCCTTCTCCCACCGCGATGTGCTCCAGGTCGATCCCCGAGGCGGCATCGGCCTCCACAGGATTGGACCCACATAGCGTGACCTGGCGTCGGTGCAAATAGTCCAACGCCTGGGCCAGGGATACGCCCCACTTGATCACCGGGACAAGTTTCTGAGGAATTGGAAGCAACGTCGCTAATGCCGACGAAAACTCTGATTCCACCAGGTAACAGCGGTCGGGACCGTAGGGAGCCTCTACAAAAATATCGTGCGGCAAGAGCAGGCCAGGATGCTCCAATTGCATCTCGAACAATTGGGCCTCCACCGCAAAGGCATGGGCGTCGGCGCTTTCTTGCATCAGATAACGAAGATGCAGCGGTTCTACGTCAGAGACGTCAGTTCCACAGAAGGAACAAGTTTTCTCATCGAGTTCGCTCGTCAGCGCCTGACAGTTGGGGCATAGACGTATCGGAGTGGTATCCTCCACCAGATAGACGTTCAACTTCTCGTTGGCGGCATGCACCGCCAAGACCAGATACTGCCCATCGCGAAGCAACGCCCCCTCCGGCAGCGGGGCAAAAGCGGCGCTGATCTCTGGCAGAGGGCGGGTATCAGACTCGGGGGCAAAGGCGTCTTGGGCCGTCAACGCGGTATTGCAACGATGGCAAAACTGAGCATCTTGCCGGTTCTCGTGGCCGCAGCTTGGACATTTCATCGTTGTGCCTCCTCTAAGCCGACATTGAAGATAAAGTCTACTCCGCCGATACCCAACCGCCAGCCATCGCGCAAGAGATTGCGGCCGGTACGCCTGCCATTCACATAGACGCCATTCGTCGTGCCCAAATCCTCGACGATCCAACTGCCGGCTCGCCGGTAGATGCGGGCGTGGCGACGAGAAACCGTCTCCCAAGCCGGCAAGTCCTGGGTAATGACCAGGTCATTTTCTGAGCCTCGTCCGATGGTAGAGCCTCCCGGCTGTAAGCCAAAACGACGTGGGCCATCGGGGACATCGACGCTCTCTAGGTGTGGGGCGTTGGGAGTGGTCGGCGGGACTGCCGATCGCGCCATCTTTTGTCGCAGGACGCGCAGGGCAAGCAGTAGAAACAGCAGCGGGATCAAACAGATCAATCCAGCCAGGGATAAACGATCGGGAGTAAGAAAGCGCCTTCCCCAGCCGACGGCAGAGGGGAGAGGAGTGGGAGAAGGAATCGCAATTTCCCGCATCACTCCCTCTGCCTTCTGGAAATCCACCGATTTCGAGGGTGGCACAGTATGGAACAGCAAAATCAAACTGATCGACATCAGCAGTGCTAGCCTGACTCCAATGGACAATCCCTGACTCGCCTCACGTGTCATAGCCGTTCTCTCTCGCGCACACGATGGAATCATTCCTCATTGTACACGCTTCGCCGCCCATGCACAAATCACCGCCGCCACGCTTACTCTCTGCCTCGGTCAAGCGGATAATAGTATTATAATAAACCCTTTCACTCTTGTCCAATCAAATTGCGTTAAGAAAATGCGACAATTGTAACTATTGGCAGACCAAAAGAAGGGGAATATGCTCTGGAAAGCTTGCCAGCAGTCCCCCACCGATAAATTGTACTTGACTTTCTCTTCACTGAATGGTAATGGGCACATCTGCGCTTCCTGAATTCTCCAACGTCAATGCTTCGCTATAGGTCCCCGGCAGAACAAGAACGGTCTTTCCAGATTGAACGACATCCAGTGCCTGCTTGATCGTCCGAAACACCGCTTTCTCAGTTCGGTCATTGTTGTCGTCGTTGCCTTGAGAGGATGAGTCAAGTCAAATCTATTTCGCTACATTCCATCACACCCCCTTGTTTTCTCGCTGAAAATTTGATATAATCACATCATCGATCCCCAAGAGATTCGAGAGCCAGAAGCTCATTTCGCACCGCGAACAAGCATAGCCCTATCAGAACAATTGTAGAGATCGGATGGTTTAGCCTCGCAGTCCTCGCCAACGAAAGAGAGAGCACTGTTTCAAATTTATCCAACAGGGAGGTGCCAATGAACCGACTCCAATGTAGCGAACAACGATCTGTGTGATGCAAACGACAGGCTTTTGGTCATTGATGAGGAGGCAGAAAATGAAACGCTCAGTTCTCTCCATTCTGTTACTCGCGTTGGTGTTGACTGCGACTCAATGTGCTCAGCCCGCTGCGCCAGGTGGGGAAGAAGCCGTGCCAGGCGCCAAGACGATGGTTATCGGCTTTACCGCTTCCCAGACCGGCAAATACAATGTCTCATCCACGCGCCAGGTCAACGGCCTTCAACTGTGGATGGATGAGATCAACGCCGCTGGTGGGATCACGTTGAGCGACGGCACAGTGATCACGTTCAAGGCCGTATCCTACGACGACGAGAGCAACAAGGATCGCGTCCAGGAGCTCTACACGCGGCTGGCCACCGAGGACAATGCCGACTTTTTGATCAGCCCTTACTCCAGCGGCCTGACCGCCGCTTCTGCGGTGATCGCCGAGCAGTACGGCAAGGTGATGATCACCACGGGAGCCGCTTCCGACGCCACCTATAAGGAAGGTTACACCCTGGTCTTTCAGGCCTACACACCCGCCAGCCGTTACCTGACCGGCGCGGTGGACCTGCTGGCCAAATTAGATCCGAACGTCAAAAAGATCGCCTTTGTCTACGAGAATGACAAGTTCTCCACCGACGTCGTGACGGCGGCCAAGGATTACGCCGAGTCGCTGGGATACGAGGTCGTGTTGTTCGAGGGGTACGACTCTGGAACCACCGACTTTGGCCCGTTCATCAACAAGATCGAGGCGTCCGCGCCCGAAGCCCTCATGGGCGGCGGTCACTTTCAGGATGGCAGCACCTTTGCCCGGCAGATTCACGAAAAGGGCATAGCGGTCAAGTTCTTTGCCCTATTGGTCGCCCCGCCAGAGCCTGACTTTGCCGACCTGGGCGACGCGGCAGTGGGCGTGATCGGCCCCAGTCAATGGGAACCACTGGCCGCCTTTACCCCGGACTTTGGCGCAACGGGCGAGGAATTTGTCAAGAATTACGAGGCCGCCTACGACGAGGAGCCATCCTACCATTCCGCCGGTGGATATGTGGCCGGCTTGATCCTGGAAAAGGCCATCAGAGACGCCGATTCGGGCGCTCCGATGGCCGTCAAAGCCGCGCTGGACAAGATGGACATCACCACCTTCTACGGACGGATCAAGTTCGAGACCAGCGCTGACGCCCACGGTTTGCAGATCGGCCACGACATGGTCTACGTCCAATGGCAAAAGGACGCGGGAGGCAACCTGGAGAAACAGGTGGTCTGGCCATCTGAAGGGGCCACAGCCGATCCGCTCTACCCCAAGCCATAGTGATTACACCGTTTTCTCCTGCGGGCGTCACCACGGACGCCCGCAGGGGATTCACACTACACAGGAGCCGCGTATGGTTGATTTTATCATAGCTTCTCTGGCCGACGGCTTGCTCCTCGGATTCGTCTATGGCATCGCCGCCATGGGACTCTCTCTCATCTGGGGCGTGATGGATGTGATCAACTTGTCACACGGCCCCATCATCGCCCTGGGGATGTTTGGGATATACCTGGCCTTTGAAAGCCTGGGGCTGAATCCCTACCTGACCCTGCTGCTGGTGGCGGTGGCCGGTTTGCTGCTGGGGATCCTGATCTATGGCGTGGCCGTCCACCGTGTGCTCAATGCCCCCCACCTCTCCACCTTGCTGGCCACATTTTCCATCAACATGATCCTCATCGGGATCGGAACGGCAGCCTTTACTACCTCTCCACGCAACGTAGATTTTTCTCTGGGGAGTATTTCGCTGGGGGCGATCACGCTGCCCTGGGCGCGGGTGACGGCGGCTCTGGCGGCCATCCTGGTGACCGGGCTACTCTACCTGTTCCTCTACCGTACCCGGCCAGGCAAAGCGATACGGGCGGTGGCGAACAACCGGGCTGCCGCCGAACTGATGGGCATTCCGGCTTCCTGGGTGCTAGCAGGCTGTCGGAGAGAAAAACGCTGCCCCTAAATCTCAACGTTTTCGAGGCAAAAATGGGGCGCGAAGCCTCAATTTAGACCCCAAAATGCGCCTGAATGGGACATTTCCTGTAAAAACAAACC
>DAOTUB010000340.1:0-13984 GCA_034437455.1 Anaerolineae bacterium
CCCCAGTCGGTCTCGCAGCCGCCTCACCAGGTCGATGATCTGCGCCTGGATCGTCACGTCCAACGACGTCGTCGGCTCGTCCGCGATCAACAGCAGCGGGTTGCACGATAGCCCCATCGCGATCATCGCTCGCTGCCTCATCCCTCCAGAGAATTGGTGCGGGTAATCGTCCAGCCGCATGCTCGCCTCCGGGATGCCCACCATCGCCAGCAATTCTGCCGCCCGCTCTCGCGCCTCATTGTCGTCCATCCCCTGGTGCAGCTTCAACGCTTCCGCAATCTGAAAGCCGATGGTCAGCACGGGGTTGAACGACGTCATCGGGTCCTGAAAGATCATCGCAATCTGCGCCCCGCGCACGTGGCGCATCTCCTCCTCGCTCACTTTCAAGACGTCTCGACCGCGCAAAAAGACCTCGCCCGCCTCGATCTTGCCCGGCGGCATGGGAATCAAGCGCATCATCGAGAGCGCGTGCACGCTCTTGCCGCACCCACTCTCGCCCACCACGCCCAGCATCTCGCCTTCGTCCATCGTGTACGAGACGTCATTGACGGCGTGGACGGTGCCCTCCTCTGTGTAGAAACGAGTCGTAAGGTTTTTCACTTCGAGCAAATGCTCCGAAGTAAACAATCCTTCGTAGTCAGACATACGCCTCCTCGAAACCTATAATTTCAGACCGCTTGACCTGATAACGGGCTGCTTATCGTATTCCATATGAAGAAACACGGTATATTTACCTGTCATGCAGGCAAACGGTTCATTTATATAGCACAAATTCCTCAAGAAAATGGCTAATTTAAGCGTCAAATGAGGAACTATTAGGAGGAGTCACCCTGAAGGACGAAGATGTAGGGCGATTGCGGATTGGAACAATCCGACGCTAACCGCTACAAGCGCTCGTCATTCCGAGCGGAACGGAGCGCAGCGGAGTGGAGTCGAGGAATCTCGCCGGTGGTTTTGCTTGCGAAAGTGGAGATTCCTCGACCCTTCGACACTCCCGCTGGTCGCAGGGCAGGCTTCCCTGCGGTCGCTACTAAGAAACTTCCCCGTCACCGTCATTTCGAGCGACCGAAGGGAGCCGAGAAATCTCCGTTGCCGAACTTGGAGACCCTTCGATTCCGCTACGCTCCACTCAGGGTGACGAATACGCATAGTTTCTTGCTCACTGAACAACGCCGCGGTTGTGGTTTGCTCGGAATGACGCAAACTGGTAACAGATCTATTTTCAGAGGAGTCACCATGAACTCCGTTCACCCAGAAGGACGAAAATGTAGGGCGATTGCGGATTGGAACAATCCGACGCTAACCGCTACAAGCGCTCGTCATTCCGAGCGGAACGGAGCGCAGCGGAGTGGAGTCGAGGAATCTCGCCGGTGATTTTGCTTGCGAAAGTGGAGATTCCTCGACTCCCTTCGGTCGCTCGGAATGACGCAAATTGGTAACAGATTTATTTTCAGGGGAGTTACTACAAATGGCGAGGATCAAGATCACGGCTAATAGTGCAATTCGCGGCCCAATATCATCAGGGCGAGGCTCAAGACACGACCTGCCCGTTCGAGTCTGTTCGCCGACACCGACTCTGGCGTGTCTGTCGGCAGGCCAGAGGTTGCCTCCCAACCGTCCCAATGCAGGCCGACCTGGGGGGCTTCCTGGCCGCCAGCAGAGCGGCTTCGCTCTTCAAAGACGATGCTGATGTCCACGTCCTCTCCACCACGCCGGGTCGGGACGCGCATCAGGCGGGCTGTCTCCTCAAACAGTTCGGCCAAGCGCAGGCTCCCACCGGCGGCGATGACCAGGTCATCTCCCTCGCCCGCGCCAAGCCCCCGCAAGTCCACCACCGCCTCGATCGTCATGTTGGAGGAGAATCCCTGTTTTGCCTGGAGGAACCGGCTCACATCCGGCGGGTAGACCGACTCTCCCCCTTCTAACCCCTCGGCGCTGTAGGCCACGAAGAGAAAGGTCTTGTAGGGACGGTAGCCTGTTTCCTGCATGGTGCGGATCGCCTCCAGCATCACCGCCACGCCGCTGACGTTGTCGTTGGCGGCAAGATACAGCGCATCGTCGGGACTGGGGGGAGGAGTGTCGTACTGGGCCAGCACCATGATCAGGCGGTCGGCGACCCCATCGGGAAGATCGGTGTCGTAGGAACCGGGAAGGTGGCCGATGACGTGGCGCACGGGCACCTTTTCATAGATCGTACCCTGCACGTCCATCGAGGCCGTGACCTCCAGCGGCAACTCGAACACCTCGTTCACCCTCAACCCTTCCGCCCTGCGACGTAGATCGGCTATCGTATATCCCGTGCCTCCCAAAATGCGCTCCGCCGTGGTCTCGCTGATCCAGAGCAGCGGGCTATCGTGCCCCATCTCACGGTTGGTGCCAAACAGGCTCCAGTGAGGATCGAGCGAGGACAAGGTGTGACGACGTTGCAGGTCGAGAGGGTTTTGAGCCACGATCAGAACCCCCGCCCACGGCATCTCCCGGAGATAGACGGCGTCCTGTTCCGAGAGGAGCAGCAGGATTTCGTCGGAAAAATCGAGATCCTCCAGAGCTTTATAATTTCTCCCGTACATCACCCCGCTCACCGTCACGTCGCCTATCGCGAGCGCGCGGATCTTGGCGCGAGCCTGGCCCAGGTTCCGATACCGTTCTGGGTACTCGGCAAAATCTCGATGGTAGACCAACGAGGGGCCGCCGTCCTCGATGACCAACTGCGGAACAGCGTCCAATTGTTCAAAGGAACGTTTCCGGATCTGAAAGTAACCGAATTCTTCCCCGGCGGATTGAAGGCCCAGATTCCGAAACTGCTCCGCGATGTAAAAAGCAGTCACGTCCATCCCTGGGGAACCCAACGCCTGGCCTTCCGGGCTCGGGTCGGTGAGGACCGCCACGTGGCCCAACGCCTGCTGGCCGTCAAAAGCGCTGGCCTGCTGGCGATAGAAGGCCATTGAGCCGGTGTTCGCCTGCACCCAGCCCACGCCCAGCACCACGATCAGCGCCGCAGCCACGGTATAGCGGTTCACCAGCCGCGTGATCCCCATGCCAACGGTCTCGACCATGCGGCGCATCCCCTCGCCAAAGAGATTAAAGCCCAGGATGGCGACGAAAAAGGCCAGGCTGGGATAGATAGCGACCCAGGGGTAAGCGCGGGCGTAACGGCGGACGTTGCTCAACAGCGCGCCCCACTCTGGCACGTCGGAGTAGTGATAGGGCGCTGCGTCAATGTCCAGTTCCGCAAAAGCCCCCCCGCCGATAAAGATGCCCACAAAACCCAGCTCTCCCAGGAGCATCAGCGTCGCCCCCATCTCCAGCGCCGCGATAGAGATCAACGCCGAGAGCAGGTTGGGCAGCACGTGGCTGACGATGATGCTCGGCGTGGTCAGGCCCAACGCCACCGCGCTCTCGATGAACAGTTTGGGCCGAATCGTCATCACCTCGCCCCGCACGTACTGCATCACCTCGCCCCACCCGACGAGACAGAGCGCGATCACAAAGGGGCGGAATCCCTGCCGGATGCCCAGCGCCAGGATGAAGGTCATGGCCAGAAGCAAGGTGGGGAAGGCGGAGATCGTTTCGGCCAGTCCGAGCAGGAAGCGGTCGACCCAGCTCCCACTCAACCAGCCCGCCAGCGCGCCCAGCACAACGCCCACCACCATCCGGGCCGCCACCACCAGCGTCGCCAGGAGCAGGGTCTGCTGTGCGCCCGCCAGCACGAGACTCATCACGTCCCGGCCCATCACGTCGGTGCCCCACGGATGCACACCGCCCGGCGCAAAGGGAGGAACGGTCAGCTCTCCATCCACAAAGGTCAGCCCTTGCGTGGTGTAGGGACTGTGAGGCGCCAGCCGCGGCCCAAAGAGAAAGACGACGAACAGGCCGCCCACCAGGATCGCCCCGGCCACGAAGGGCAGATTGCGCACCGTCCCGCGCAGCAAGGCCCGCAGTCTTTCGGCGCGGTACCTGTCTGCGGCAGCCCTGAGCGCCTCTCCATTCCGGGTCAGCGCGGCCAACGGGCGGTGAGATTCGTCCGCCTGCTTTCGGGACAGCCAGCGCCGGAGGGGATTGTCCGCCAGCAGCTCCCGCGCCGCGAGCAGGATGGACTTGAACGCCCGCACCAGGCTCACTCGATCGCCCCACCCTAAGCGGGCTGTCTGCCGCAGGCGAGGATCGATGAAGTGATAGATGATCTCCAGGATCAGGTTCACCAGGATGAAGAGCGTGCCCAGGCAGAGCACGAGCGCCACAGTCAGGTTATCGTCCTGGCGCGAGATCGCTTTGAGCAGGGTGAAACCCAGGCCCGGCCAACCAAAAAAGAACTCGACCACCGGCAGGCTGCTCAGCGAGAAGCGGAGCGAAAGCCCCACCGTGGTCAGAATGGGGATCGCCGCGTTGCGGATCACGTGAAAGATCAGCACCTGCCGCGCCTGCAAGCCCTTGCTGTGGGCTGTGCGCACATAGTCCTGGTCGAGCACTTCGCCCACCGAGACGAAGGTGACGCGCGCGATCTGGGCGATGGGCCGGGCGGCCAGCACCAACGCCGGCAGGATGATGTGCTTGTCCCAGCCGAACCCTCCTACCGGAAGAATGGGATGTCCTAGAATCCGCGTCATTTGAATGGCGGCCAACTGGAGGAGCAAGGCGGCAAAGAAGCTGGGGACCGACACGCCGACGATGGAGGCCAGCAGCATCGCCAACGACCAGTTCGAGCGGCGACGTCCCGCCGCCAGGAGGCCCAAAACGACGCCCACGAAAGTCGCGACCAGCAGGACGACGGTCAACAGCCCCAGGCTCCTGAACAGAACCACGGGCAGCACCTCGGCGACGGTGACCGGGGCCTGGGTCACGCTGCCCGCCCTGGAGAGGCCCAGCTCACCTCGGGACAACCGCCCCAGGTAGCCCAGGGTCTTGGACGCAGAACTGCCCAAGGCCGGATAAAACGCCACGCCCTGGGCCATGCTCAACCCCAGGTAGCTGAGAAAGATAATGGCCATCAACACCAGCGCGCCAAAGGCCAAACGTCCGGCTACTCGATAGGCAACGGAGGCGGCCACACTGAGCGGCGTCTCTCGGCGCGCGCTCGAATCTTTTGCCGGGGGTGTTTCTGTTGGTTCTCTACTAGTCATAAACCGCATACTCCTTCTAGCCCTTCAAGTTCAAGGATACCGCGCCTAATTATACAAAAAGCGGGGCAAAGGTCAACGTGCACGCTAACGGGGGGTATAATTCAAAACTCTGGGGGACAGGTTTCTTTTTCCTCCAGACTGTATCTTTTCAATAAAACGGGGTTATGTAGCCGCGCTTTCCATACCTCGCGGGCCTGCGCGCTATGGAAAGCGCGGCTACGTCGAAAGCTCCCCAGACTTTGGAATTATACCCGCTAACGGGGCATCCTTTTTCCAAGTGAACGTTTAAACCATTTTGTGGTATAATACGGGCCGAAAAAGAACAGTTCAGGGAGACGAGTATGCACATCACAAAAAAGATTCAGCAAGTGTTGCGAATTGCACCCCTGGTTATCCTGGCGCTTCTGTTGAGCGGATGCAGCGTCGAGAGCGACCGCACCGACAAGCCCTCGGAGGATTGGAGCCGAGGACTGTTCTTGGGAACAACGATCATCAAGCAACCTGTGGCCCTTCAGGTGGACGCAAACGAACAGGCCCATCTGATCTGGTGCGGAAGCGTCGCCGACGAGGGAGACACGCTGCACTATGTCCGGCTCAACGAACAGGGTCAGATCGTGATCAACGAACCTCTGGCCATAGATGCGCCCCATGCTCGCCATCCCCAACTCCTGGTAGACAGAGAGAACCAGCTCCACCTGGCCTGGCTATCGCGTGTTGAGGGCCAGGATATCTTGTACCACGCTCTGATCGACCCGAACGGCCAGCCAACGACCCCGATCCCCTTATCAAGGGCAGAAGAAAACGTCAGCAGTTTTCAAATGTACCTATCTGCCGAAGGGAAAATTGCATTTATCTGGAGCAGTCAACTGGAAGACGAGCCGGAGGGGATATTTCACTTTGCCCTGCACGATACGTCCCCTCCCACTTTGTTAATCCCCCAGGGGATCGATCCTTTCGTGTTGGTGGACGAGTCGGGAACGACACACCTGACCTGGCTGTACGAGAGAGGATACCTTTCCAGAGACCTCTACTACGCCACCCTGGAAGGAACTCAGATCGCGCCCGGCGGCGGCCAAAAGCTGGGGGACTTTGAATTTGCCGAGAGTGCGATCTATCGCGGCCCCGTCATCGGTGCCGATTCCCACCATATCTATGTCATCTGGACGATACAAAACCTGGGCGGAGGTCTCACGCCCACCGCGGCCTTTGCCTATTACGTGAGCTTTGAACCCGGCAAGCCCGCGCTCGTCAATCCCCGCACCATTGGGCTGCCCCCCGATGCGATGCCAAGCTATACCGATCACACCAGCCCTTACGGATACAGTGAGTTGGCCCTTGTTGCCCCCGGCTACAGCAGCGATTTTGTGAACGCGCCGACCACGGTCCAACGGCAAGAGAGCGAGCTGCCGGTCGCATTCAGCCTGATGGTGCAATCAACCGCCGAAAGTATGATGCAATTGGCCATGGCCGTCCTCTCTGAGGGCGAGCTCGTAGGCTACCAGTTGGCCAGCGACACATCAAGCGCCTCGGTCCTTTCCACCATGGTCGCCGACGCCGACGCAAGTTTGCACCTGGCCTGGCTCGATACCGCCGGGTTTCGGCAATATGACGTGTACTACGCCTCCACCGCTCCCCAGGTAAAAGCGTGGCTGGATCGAACAAGCCCCGATGACGTCGTACTCCGCGTCGCGCACCTGATCTGGGGAATCGTATCCGGCATCGGCCTCGTCCCTATCGTGGCCATATGGAACCTGCCGCCGATCATTTGGCTGATTCTGTTCTACATGGTTAGCGGACAGGAGGAACTGGATCAGATAGGCGCCAAGCTCGGCATGCTGGTCACGATTATCATCTACGTCGCCTCCAAGCTGCTGTTCTTGCCCGGATTATCCGCTGGCACGCCTTTTCTTTATCAAGTATCCAGTGGAACAACCGCAACCCTGACCACAGCCGTACCGGTGGCGATGCTCATCCTGGCGCTGGGAGCGATCTATCTCTATGCCCGACGCTCTGACAGGGCCTCGATTTTCAAAGCGTATCTCATCTTTGCCATCGCCGATGGGCTGTTGACGATCGTGCTCTACGCTCCCCAGCTCTTTAACCCCGGCTAAGCGTTCAGGAAGTAACGTCGGCTGAGTGCCCTGGAGCGTGGCAGAAGGGTGTATCGAAGCCAAGCGGCTCCCGGAAACCAAAATTGCTCCGACAAGACCCGCTTGGTTTCGATACGCTTCTCCGCTGGCGCTGCGAAGCCACTCAACCGGCGCTCCTAATGTCAATGGCTGAACGGTTACGAAAAAAAGCGACTTGATTGGATCAAGTCGCTTTTCTATGCCAGAAAAAGATTTTCTTCAATTGAGGGCCAGGCAACTGCTGCTACGCGCCAGGCCAAAGATCTAACATGCTCTTGCCAGCTGCATCAGCAACTCACACTGATACGCCAGCGAGCAGAGATAATTCTCCTCGCGCACCGCCCTCCCGCTTTGCGCCTGATTGTAATAAGCAGGTTGAGCCGGAGTAAGTACACTCTCTCCCCCCAACCAATCAAGTGTGTTTCCAAAGATCATGCAAAAGTTTTGCCAGAAACTGGCTTGCTTGGCCAGAGTCCGCCCTTCCAGACGCTCCTTGATCCGCTCCCAGACGCGCGGCGAAGGCTCGGCACCGGCCACACTACCACGCAAGGCCGCGCCGATCAAGACATCCAAAACCTCCGCGGAACGTTTCTCTGGAAGCTCCTTATGCATACATCCCCTCAAACATAAACCCATGTACCACTTATATCCAGTCGATACGAAAAGTTTTTTCCTTTCTCGTACTCAATTACTACCTGGTTCGTCTTCCAGAGGTTCAGTTTCGCCGGGAATAGGGAAAAAGCGACCTGGTAGGCAAGACCGCCAAGCCACTTCTCGCATCCAACGAGGCCGTCGAACTAGGTCGTTCCTTTCAAACGCGGATCAAACGCATCGCGCAGGCCATCTCCCAGGAAGTTAAAGGCGAGCGTCGTTATCACCAACGCGATGGCCGGCGGCCACAACACGTGAGGGTGAGAGCGCAGCGCCCGGTATCCATTATTGACCATGATGCCCCAACTGGGAGTAGGCGCGTTGACCCCCAGGCCGATAAAGCTGAGGAACGCCTCGGTAAAGATATAGCCCGGAATCGCCATCGTCTCGGCGACGATACACGGACCCAGGACATTGGGCAGCAAGTGGCGAAAGATGATCCGCATATCCGTAGCACCGACGCTCCTGGCTCCCTCGATAAACTCCATTTCTTTGTAAGACAATACCTGTCCTCGGGCGATGCGCGCCATGCCGATCCAGTTCAAAGCTCCCAGGGCGATAAAGATGAACAACATCCCGCCCATCTGTCTATCCAAGGCGATGATGGGGGCCGCGAGTGTGCCCTCCCCCCCTCTGGCCGCCACGGCCTTGAAATAGACCTGGAGCAGGATGACAAAGATCAAAAAGGGAAAACCGTAGAGAATATCCACGATGCGCATCATGACATTGTCAATCTTCCCTCCAAAGTAACCCGAGATCAACCCATACGCCAGGCCGATGAGCAAACTGACCAGCGCGGCCATAAAGGCGACCGAGAGCGATACCCTCGTGCCATAGATCACCCGACTGAGGACATCCCGTCCGAATTGATCGGCGCCCAGGATGTACTTTGTGCCAGGATCCATATAGTTATCCGCCAGTTTCTGGTCATCGACCCCCTCCGGCGCAAACGCAGCGGCGAAAATGGCCATCACGATGAGCAGGAACAAAAATATCCCGCTGCCAACAGCGAGCCTGTTTTTGATCAACATATTAAAAGCATCCACCATCGGGCTGCGAGGCTTGCGTTCCATATCGAATGCGGTGGATTTTTCTTGTTTGGTTGCTGTCATCTTTTTTCTCCTATCTCAGACCCAGGCAAATACTCCCATCGGGATGGCGTGAACGCCTGACAAGTGAGTTCCTTGGTCTCTCTCCGCACAACCTCGAATTTGCCAGAGTACAGACTTTTATTGTAAAGGCGATCAATCGTAACGAATTCGTGGGTCCAGCCAGGCGTAGGTGATGTCTACCAAAAGGTTGGCGAACACCAACGCCAGAGCATAGAGCAACGTCGTTCCCAACACCACCGGATAGTCGCGGTTCCCAATGCTGGTCACAAAGTGTTTGCCCAGCCCCGGAATGCCAAATATCTGCTCGACCACAAAGGTGCCCGTCAGCACCGCCGCAAACATCGGCCCCAGGATCGTGACCACCGGGATCAGGCTGTTCTTTAGCGCGTGTCGCACGACGACCGTCGTCTCGCGCAGCCCCTTGGCCCGCGCGGTGCGGATATAGTCCGATTGCATCACTTGCAACAGACTGCCCCGCGTCAGCCGGGCGATGCCGGCCGAGAGGCCAGAGCCGAGCGTGATCACCGGCAAGACCCAGTACATTGGCCCCTCCCAACGGGCGACGGGGAACCATCCCAGTTTCAAGGCAAAGAGCCAGATCAAAACCGGCCCCATCACCAGGCTGGGAATGGAACGCCCCAGGATAGCCAAGAAAGTGCTACCATAGTCAATGGGGGTATTGTGCTTCAAGGCAGCGAGGCACCCTGCCGGCAGGCCAATGACCAGCCCAAGCAATACAGACATCACTCCCAACTGCGCCGAGATCGGCAATGAATTGCCGATGATGTCATTCACAGTGCGGGTACGATAGCTGAAAGATGGCCCCAGGTCAAAATGAAGTAGATTCCAGAGATACTGCACATACTGCTGCCACATCGGCTTGTCCAGGTCATACTTGGCTTCCAGATTGGCCACGATCTCGGGCGGCAAGGATTTGTCACCGATGCGATCGAACGGCCCTCCGGGAATGACCCGTACCAGGATAAATGTGAAGAGGGTCACAGCCAAAAGTACAGGGACGAACGAAAGAATACGCCGCACGATGTACTGAATCATTTCTTCCTCCTACGGTTGCTTCTCGCCCCGTCATTCCGAATGAGCGTAGTGAATCGAGGAACCTCTGTTACCATCATTTCGAGCGACCGTAGGGAGCCGAGAAATCTCACGTTACGGGATGGAGACCTTTCGACAAGCTCAAGGCAGGCTCCTTCGACTCCGCTCCGCTCAGGGTGACGGCGACGCTTTAGTTTCTTGCTCACTGAACAACGCCGTGGCGTTGTGGTTTACTCGGAATGACGAATCAGGTCGAATAAAAGTGCCATGCAGTCCTCCTGATGGAGGACTGCATGGCGCTATAAAACTAGATAGGGAGATTACTCGGTGGCCGCCTGCTTGGCCTGCCAATCAATCGTCCACTTGTCAAAGTGCTGTCCACCAATCTGCTGAACCGTACGGTTCAGCCAGGGCTTGGTGCAGAACACGGTGGTGTAGTAGTAGATCGGCGCGTAAGCGGCCTCTACCTCGCTCAGTTGCTTCTCGGCCTGCCAGTAGAGATCCTTGCGCACCGCTGGATCCTGCTCCGCGCCGGCCTGCTTGGTCAGCAGGTCGAACTCGAGCTCTTCGACCTCGGTGCAGGTGTCGTCCAGGCAACCACGGCGCAACCGGTTGGCGCCCTCGGTGTTGTTGAACACCTCGTGCACCCAGTTGTTCTGGTCGGCATAGTCGGCGCACCAGCCCAGACGCCAGACGTGCGGCATGTCTGAAAGCGGGGTCTCGTTCTTGAGGGTCTCCAGATAGACGCCCCACTCCTGGTTGGTGACTTCGACCTCGACGTTGAGCGTCTCGCGCCACATGGCCTGGATCGCCTCGGCGATGGAGCGGTGCCCCTCGCTGGTGTTGTGCATCAGCGTCACCACGGGAAAGCCCTCGCCGTTGGGGTAGCCGGCCTCGGCCAGGAATTCCTGAGCCTTTGCCTTACCCGCTTCGGGGTCCAGGAGCCACGGAGCAATGTCTGGATCTCCAGGCGCAGCGCCAAAGATGCCCTCTGGAGCAAAGGTGTTGGCCGGGAGCTGGCCGCCCTTGGTCACGTTTTCGATCAGGCTCACGCGGTCGATAGCCGCGGAGAAAGCGGAGCGCACCAAGGGGTCGTCAAAGGGCGGCTTGTTGTTGGTAAAGCCGTAGTAGTAGGTGCATACCCGGGGCGCGATGTAGAGTTCCTCGCCCAGCACCGGATCGGCCTTGACGCGGTCCATCTCCTCCAACGGCACGCCGGCGTTGTCGAGCTCGTTGTTCTCGTACATGGCAAAGGCCGTCGAAGCCTCGACGATCATCACCATTTCGATGCGCTCGATCTGTATGCTGTCAGCGTCGTAAAAGTGAGGATTCTTGACCAGGACCATGTGGTCGTCGTGCGCCCACTCGTGCATCACGTACGGGCCATTGGTGACGATGTAGCCAGGCTCGATCCAGCGCGGGCCCCACTCGTCGATGATCGGCTGATAGACCGGGCGGACGACCCACATGCTGGCGATGCCGGGAAAGTAGCCAGCGGGCTGGCGGAGGGTGAAGGCGACGGTATAGTCGTCAATCGCCTCGACGCCGATGGTGTCGAGATCGGTTTCCTCGCCAGTGTTAACGGCCATAGCGCCCTCGATGATGTAGAGCACGTAGGCATAGTCAGAACCCGTCTCCGGGTTAAGGGTGCGCTTTGTGTTGTACACGACGTCGTGGGCGTTGACCATGCGCGGGTTGCCATCGTCGTCCGTCACGATCGCGGCGTCGCCGGTGGCCGGGTTGTACTTGACCCACGGCACATCGTCGCGCATGTAGAACGTCCAGACCAGGCCATCCTCCGAGACTTCCCAGTCGGTGGCCAGCTCGGGGATCACCTCGCTGGTCACGTCGTCAAAGTCGGTCAAGCCCAGGAAAAGCTGCTCATCGATCAACACGGAGGTCGTGTCGGTGCCCAGAGAGGGGTCAATCTGCGGCGGCTCGGTGCCCAGGTTCCAGTGCAGTGTCACCGGTTTTTCCGGTGCGGGCGCTGGCGTCGCGGTGACAATTACTTCCTCTACTACAGTCTCACCCTCTTTCTCCACGACCTGGGTGACGACTACTTCTACTTGCTCCACGATCTTCTCTGGCGTCGGCGCAGCGCAAGCGGACAGCAATGTGCTCCCGATCACCAATACGGCTACCAAAACATACCACTTCTTGTTAAACATTTTCTCCTCCTAAGTTAAAGGTTAACCGTTACACAATGTTCTAAAAAAAGGATCGTACGTGTTCACCTCCTTTAGGTAAATATATTTATCTTTTCTTTCTACCGCATCGTCAAGCCGATCGATTGCCAACAGGCATCTAACCGGCTTGCGGCACCCACGTTGTAAAAGTCCAGTATCCATGCCGGGCACAGTCTCCCAACGTCCTGTGGCGTTTCCACGCCGCCACAGGACACGAGCCTATGCCGTTGTGCAAAGATACTTTAACTGCTTTACCGAAAGGGACTATCTGCCACAGTTTATCCCTGGGGCTTGACCAGGTGGCAGGCGCAAAAGTGTTCCTCTTCGATCTCGATGAACTCTGGCTCCACCTCGAAGCAAATGTCCGTCACCACCGGGCAGCGCGTATTAAAGTTGCAGCCCTTGGGCGGGTTCGACGGGCTGGGCAGGTCGCCCTCCAGAATGATGCGCTGCCGCTTCTCCTCGATCACCGGATCGGGAATCGGCACCGCCGACAGCAGCGCCTGGGTGTAGGGATGCAGCGGATTGTCGTACAGGGTTTTCCGATCCGTCAACTCCACCACCTTGCCCAGGTACATCACCACGATCCGGTCGCTGATGTGCCGCACCATGCTCAGGTCGTGGGCGATAAAAATGTAGGTCAGCCCCATCCTGTCCTGCAACTCTTCCATCAGGTTCACCACCTGCGCCTGGATCGATACGTCCAACGACGAGATCGGCTCGTCGCAGATGATCATGTCCGGGTTCAACGCCAACGCCCGCGCGATGCCAATTCGCTGCCGCTGCCCGCCGGAGAACTCGTGCGGATAGCGCGTCATAAAGGCCGGGTCCAACCCCACCATCTCGAGCAGGTCCGCCACGCGCTCCCGCTTCTCCCTCCCCTTGGCCACGCGGTGCACTTCCAACGGCTCCCCGACGATGCCCAGCACGCTCATCCGCGGGCTTAGCGAGGCATACGGGTCCTGAAAGATCATCTGCATCTTGCGCCGCATCTGCCGCAGATCACGCCCCTCGATACTCGCCAGGTCTACGTCCTGGAATAGAACGCGCCCCTCGGTCGGCTCGGTCAGGCGGATGATGGTGCGGCCCGTCGTCGTCTTGCCGCAGCCGCTCTCGCCCACCAGCCCCAACGTCTCTCCACGATAGACGTTAAAGCTCACCCCATCCACTGCCTTCACGTCTCCCACGTGACGCTGAAACACCCCCCGCCGGATGGGGAAATACTTTTTCAGATTCTCCACTTGCAATATCACTTCTCGTTGATTGGTCATTGTGGCTTCCTCACTCTCTCTTTCTCCCAGCATGCCACCAGGTGTCCCGGCTCCGTCGGCTCCAGCGGAGGCGTTTCGTGACGACAGCGCTCCACGACGTAATCGCAGCGGGGCACAAAGGGACAGCCCTCCGGCAATCCCACCAGGTCCAGCGGCTCCCCGCGGATCGAAAAGAGCTTGACCCCCTCCACCTGATGCAGGCGCGGCACCGAACCCAACAATCCCACCGTGTAGGGGTGGTGTGGATTCCCATAGATCTCTTTCACCGGCCCCGACTCGATGATGCTCCCCGCGTACATCACGTTGACCCGCTCCGCCAGCCCCGCCACCACCCCCAGGTCGTGCGTGATCCAGATCACGGCCATCCCCAGTCGGTCTCGCAGCCGCCTCACCAGGTCGATGATCTGCGCCTGGATCGTCACGTCCAACGACGTCGTCGGCTCGTCCGCGATCAACAGCAGC
>DAOTUB010000341.1:0-16674 GCA_034437455.1 Anaerolineae bacterium
AAAAACGCTGCCCCTAAATCTCAACGTTTTCGAGGCAAAAATGGGGCGCGAAGCCTCAATTTAGACCCCAAAATGCGCCTGAATGGGACATTTCCTGTAAAAACAAACCCTCTCCGACAGGCTGCTAGCATCACAAAACCCGAAGGGTCTGCGAGACCCTTCGGGTTTCGGTGTCAGGCTGCCTTCGGATGTACCGAACACTACGCACTGGGTGCGAACATGACAAGGAGACTAAACTGTGCTAGAATATTCCCTAGCCCAGTTTCTACAGGAGCTACTTGTTGAGCCACCTGCGTAAGGAGCCAGCGGTGAAAAGGAAACCTATCTTTCGCCAAGTCGCCCTGGAGCGACTGTCATCCCCGGAGCAATTGGACCAGTTGATGCGGATCACCCAGCCTATGGGCTGGGCGGTCCTGCTTGCCCTGGGCCTCCTATTGCTGGCGGCGATCCTGTGGGGGATATTCGGCAGCATCCCCACCCGGGTCGTCGGGCAGGGCATCCTGCTGGCACGCGGGGGCGTCAACGACGTCGTGTCCCTGGCCTCCGGGCAGATCGTGGACATTTACCTTGGCGTTAGGGACGTCGTCCAGGCGGGGCAAGTCGTGGCCCGGATCGCCGAACCCGACCAGCCCGTGAATACCAAAGTCGTCAGCCCGTACGCGGGCCACATCGTGGAGGTCAAGGTGGACGACGGCAGCCTGGTCGAGCGAGGTACGCCTATCTTGAGCGTCGAGGCCGGGGGCGAGGGGCCGGGAAACCTCGAAGCCGTGATCTATGTCCCCACCAGCGAGGGAAAGCAAATCCGCCCCGGGATGGACGTGCAGCTATCCCCTTCGACGGTCAAGCGGGAGGAGTTTGGCTTCATCCTGGGCCAGGTGGTCTCGGTGGGCGAGTTCCCGGCGACCCGCCAGGGCATGTTCCGCGTGCTGGGCAGTGAGGAGTTGGTGCAAGCCTTGTCCGGGGGAAGCGCGCTGATCGAGGTGCACGTAGATCTGATCCTTGACGCAGAGATGCCCAGCGGCTATGCTTGGTCGTCGTCGTCAGGCCCCCCCGTGCAGATTGACAGCGGCACGTTCTGCACGGCCTGGATCGAGGTTCGCGAGCAGCGGCCTCTCAGCCTGGTGTTGCCTGCATTCAAGTAGGGCGAGGGCGGTCGGTAACCAGAGGCTGCACGCTAACCGCCGCGTGGTCGGATAGCAAATCCGACCTACATCGGGGTAAAGGAAACAGGCAGATGAGAAAAGTGTTGTATATCCTGGGCGAGTTGAGCGACTTGGACGTGGAGTGGATGATCGCCCACGGGCGGCGGGAGCGGCAACCTGCTGGCGCGGTGCTCATCCAGGAGGGCGGCGAGATCGAGGCGCTGTACATCTTGCTCGAAGGGCAGCTCGTGGTGTCGGTGGGAGAGCAGGGGCACGAACTGGCGCGGCTGGGCGCCGGCGAGGTCGTCGGCGAGGTCTCCTTTGTGGATCTACGCCCCCCGTCCGCGACGGTCAGGGTGACAAAGAACGCGCTGCTGCTTTCTATCCCGCGCGACGTGCTGAACGCCAAGCTGCAATCTGACGAGGGGTTTGCGGCGCGGTTCTACCGGGCGCTGGCCGTTTTTCTGGCCTATCGCCTGCGCGACACGGTGGCTCAGTTCGGCTACGGCGAGGAGCGGCAACTGTTCCGCGAGGAGGAGCGGGAAGAGGATGAACTCGACTCGAACGTGATGGACAAGGTATACCTCGCCGGGCAGCGTTTCAACCGCATCCTCAAGCGGTTGGCGAGCGAGCCGGGTTAAGAGTGCTCAGATGACGATCCTCGCTCTCAAGCAATTGTATTTCCGTCTACGAGGAACACTCCGATCAACGCGACGCATCCGAACGCCGACCGTGTTGCAAATGGAGGCCGTGGAGTGCGGCGCGGCTGCGCTCGCTATCGTGCTGGGCTATTATGGCCGGTTCGTCTCCCTGGAGGAGCTGCGCGTCGCCTGCGGCGTCTCGCGGGACGGCAGCAAGGCGAGCAACGTCGTCAAGGCGGCCCGCCAGTATGGTCTCGAGGCCAGGGGATTCAAGAAGGAGCCGGAATCGCTCCGCTCGCTCCCCCTGCCGATGATCGTCTTTTGGAATTTCAACCACTTTGTGGTCGTGGAGGGGTTTGGCAGGGACCGGGTCTATTTGAACGACCCCGCCGCCGGACCGAGGGTGGTCTCTGTCGAGGAGTTCGACCAATCCTTCACCGGCGTGGTCCTGATCTTTGAAGCGGGACCGGACTTTGAAAAGGGCGGGGAAAAGCCAAGTCTGGTCGAGGCGCTGAGAAAACGACTGGTCGGGTCGGAGGGCGGGCTGGCTTACGTGATGCTGGCGGGGCTGGCGCTGGTGGTTCCGGGGCTGATCATCCCGACGTTCAGCCGGATCTTTGTGGACGAGTACCTGGTGGAGGGATTGAGGAGCTGGGTCGCTCCCCTGCTCCTGGGCATGGCGCTGACCGCCGGTCTGCGGGCCGGCCTGGCCTGGCTGCAAGCGCATTATCTCCTGCGGCTGGAGACAAAGCTCGCCCTGACCACGTCGAGCCAGTTCTTTTGGCACGTCCTGCGCCTGCCCGTCGAGTTTTTCACCCAGCGGTACGGCGGCGAGATCGGCGCGCGGGTGGCCATCAACGACCGGGTGGCCCTGTTGCTGTCGGGCGATCTGGCTGCCGCCGCCATCGGCGCGCTGTTGGTCGTCTTTTACGCCATCCTGATGTTCCAATACGACGTCGTCCTGACCTTGATCGGCATTTTCATCGCCGCCTTGAACCTGATTGGCTTGAGATACGTTTCTCGCAAGCGCGTGGACGGCCATCAACAGCTTCTCCAGGAGGGAGGCAAGCTGATGGGAACCGCCATGAGCGGCTTGCAGATCATCGAGACATTGAAGGCAACCGGGCGGGAATCCGATTTTTTCGCCCGCTGGTCCGGCTACCACGCCAAGATGGTGAACGTGGAGCAGCAGTTGGGCGTGTTCTCCCAGGCGCTGGCGGTGCTGCCGCCTTTTCTGAACGGGATGAACACGCTGGCGATCCTGATCATCGGGGGATTGCGGATCATGGATGGCCGCCTGAGCATCGGCGAGCTGGTCGCCTTCCAGACGCTGATGGCGAGTTTCTTGACCCCTATCAACCAGTTGGTCAGGCTGGGCGGCGCGTTGCAAGAGGTCGAGGGGGATATGAACCGGCTGGACGATGTGCTCCGCCACGACCCCGACCCCCAGGTGGACCGGCTGATTCCCGATCCGGATGCGACCATCAAGCTGTCGGGCCGCGTGGAGCTGTGCCACCTGACCTTTGGCTACAACCCGCTCGAGCCGCCCTTGATCGAGGATTTTACCCTGAGCTTGAAGCCGGGAGAGCGCGTCGCTCTGGTCGGCAGGACGGGGAGCGGAAAATCCACCGTCGCGAAACTGGTGTCCGGGCTGTACGAACCCTGGTCTGGCGAGATTCTCTTCGACGGCAAGCCCCGCCACCAGATCCCCCGCGACGTGCTCACCGGCTCGCTAGGACTGGTTGATCAGGAGATCTTTCTCTTTGAAGGCTCCATCCGAGAGAACCTGACGCTGTGGGACGCGACCGCTCCCGAGGCGAACGTCGTCCAGGCGGCCCGAGACGGGCTGATCCACGAAGAGATCTCGGCCAAGGCCGCCGGTTACGACTACCTGGTGGAGGAAGGCGGGCGCAACTTTAGCGGCGGGCAGCGCCAGCGGTTAGAGATCGCCCGCGCCCTGGTCGGCAACCCGACGATCCTGGTGCTGGACGAGGCGACCAGCGCGCTGGATACCCAGACCGAAAAGCGGATCGACGATAACCTGCGCCGTCGAGGCTGCACCTGCCTGATCGTCGCCCACCGGTTGAGCACGATCCGGGATTGCGACGAGATCATCGTGCTCGAGCGGGGCAAGGTGGTCCAGCGCGGCACGCACGAGGAACTGATCCGGGTGAGGGATGGTGCCTACGCCAACCTGGTCGAGGCGGACGCTTTGCGTCCAGCAGAGGCCCTGGAGAGGAAAAAGCACCCGTTGGAGTATCTGTACTGATGGCAGAGACCCAGGCTCCCGAAGAACTCTTTCTGCTCAAACTGCGGTACAAACTGGGCCGGCTGATCCGCGCCGACCGCCGAGAGCCGATCCTGCTGGACGACCGCCGGACGGTCTGGGTGGTCTATGCGGGGCGGGTGGACGTCTTTGCGGTTCCGGTCGAGCGCGGCGAGGCGGCCGGGGTTCGCCGCCATCTCTTCCGCGTCGAGTCCGGCCAGGCCGTTTTCGGGATGGACTGCGACGACCGAATGGCCTGCCCTGAGCAAAGTCGAAGGACGGCGCTCATGGCGGTCGGAGGGCCGGAGACCCAGCTCGTGCGGGTGGACCGTTCGAGACTGGATCGCGAACCGTCGGGGGAAGTGGCTGCCCTGATGGATGGCTGGATCCTCAAGCTCTCCTCGGCCCTCGCTCAAGGCCTGCCTCCCAAAGGAAGCGAACAGTTGGAGCCGGTCGAAGCGGTGGTTCTGGAGGCGGGCCAAGCGGCCCACGCCCGGAAAACCGTCCTCTGGGTCAGACATCTGGAGGGAAGCTCGCAATGGATGGGCCTGCCGGGGCTGCCCGTGACCGGGGACGGTTACTTTCCCATCACAAACCGCGCCTGGCTACAGACGGTCAGCCGGAGCAAACTCGGCGTGGTGGATACCGAGACGTTCATCCGGCAAGACTCGGCCTGGTCCGGCCTGGATCGCTTCCACCAATTGGCGCTCGACTGCATCGCCTTGAGCGCGGCTCAGGCGGAGCAGGCCGAGCAGGAACATCTGGAGGCCAAGGCACAGGCGGAACGACGGGCGGTGGAGAGCGCGTTCTCCCATCTCGCCGCCGTTCTGGAGCCTGAATCGACTTTCCCGCTCGCAAGCGTGGAGGATGGAGGGGCGGACCCGTTGCTGGCGGCCTGCCGCCTGGTGGGCCAGGCCGAGGGCCTGGCGATCCAGCTACCCCCTGACGCCAAAGGGGATCCGCTCAAGAACATCGCCAGGGCTTCCAGGATTCGCGTCCGCCAGGTGGCGCTCCGGGGAGAGTGGTGGCGCGCCGACAACGGCCCTTTGCTCGCCTATCGGGAGGATGGCCAGCCGGTGGCGCTCCTGCCGACCTCTCCCGCAGGGGCGTTGGCCCTTACGGGACTATGCCCCCACAGCTATGAATTGTTCGATCCAGTCGCGCAGACCCGGACGCCGGTGATCCCTGAGGTGGCCGCGTCGCTCGCTCCTCTGGCCCACGTCTTTTACCGGCCCTTTCCCGAACGGTCCCTCACCGTCCCGGATCTGATCCGGTTTGGTTTCCGGGGCGGCAAGAGCGACCTGCGGATGGTCGCCCTCATGGGAGTCGCCGCCGGCGTGCTGGGGATGGCGATCCCGCTGGCGACCGGCGTCCTCTTCGACAGCGTCATCCCCGGCGCGGAGCGGGGTCAACTCCTGCAAGTCGGGCTGGCGCTGTTCGTCAGCATCCTGGCGGCCAGCCTGTTCCAGATCGCTCAGAACATCGCCGTGCTGCGCCTGGAAGGACGGTGGGACAGTTCCATCCTGGCCGCCGTCTGGGATCGGTTGCTGCGCCTGCCCGCTTCCTTCTTCCGCCGCTACTCGTCAGGGGATCTGGCGGAGCGGGCGATGGGGCTAGACGTGATCCGGCGCACCCTGTCGGGAACCGCCATCTCGTCGATCCTGGCGGGCGTCTTTTCGATATTCAGCTTTGGCCTGCTCTTTTACTACGACGCCGGGCTGGCCTGGGCGGCTACCGGGCTGGCCCTGATCTCTATCGCGGCCACCGTGGCGGCCGGGGTGCTTCAGATGCGGCATCAAAGGAGCCTGGCCGATCTCCAGGGGCGGATCTCGGGCATGATCCTGCAATTCGTCAGCGGTATCGCCAAGCTGCGGGTGGCGGGCGTCGAAGATCGGGCCTTTGCCCTGTGGGCCAGGGAGTTCAGCGCCCAGAAAAAAGTCGCCTTCAAGGCCAGGAGCGTGGCGAACAACCTCTCGGTTTTCAACTCGGTCTATCCCGTCCTGACCCTGATGGCGATCTTTGCGATGATCGCATTTGCCAGCGAGAGCCGGGCGGGACTATCCACCGGCGATTTTCTGGCCTTTACCGCGGCCTTTAGCCAGTTCCTCGTCGCCAGCCTGGCCGTCAGCTCGGCCTTTATCTCGACGCTCAACGTCGTCCCCATCTACGAGCGCGCCCAACCCATCCTGCAGACCCTGCCAGAGGTCGACCCGGCTAAATCCGACCCCGGCGATCTGACCGGCGAGATCGAGATCGGTCACGTGGTCTTTCGGTACCGGGAGAACGAGCCGCTCGTGTTGAAGGACGTATCGCTGCACATCGAAGCGGGAGAATTTGCGGCCATCGTCGGCCCATCGGGCTGTGGCAAATCAACCCTGATGCGGTTGCTGCTCGGCTTTGAGACGCCGCTGGCGGGCGCGATCTATTACGACGGCCAGGACCTCGCCGGGCTGGATGTGGAAAAGCTGCGGCATCAACTCGGCGTGGTGCTCCAAAACGGTCAGTTGATCGCAGGCGACATCTTTACCAACATCGTCGGCTCGTCGTCCCTGATGATAGCCGACGCCTGGGAGGCTGCGCGATTGGTCGGCCTCGGCGAGGACATCGAGCAGATGCCGATGGGGATGCACACGGTGCTCAGCGAGGGAGGCGGCGCGCTGTCGGGCGGGCAGCGGCAGCGGTTGCTCATCGCCCGCGCCATCGTCAACAAGCCCCGCGTTCTCTTCTTCGACGAGGCCACCAGCGCGCTGGACAATCGGACCCAAGCCCTCGTCGGTGAGAGCCTGGAGCACCTGCAGGCAACCCGGGTCGTGATCGCCCACCGGCTCAGCACCATCGTCAACGCCGACCGTATTTTCGTCATGGACGACGGCCAGCTCGTCCAAAGCGGCACGTACGAGGAACTGATGGAGCAAGAGGGACTGTTCGCGGAATTGGCTCAACGGCAGCTTGCGTGAAGTGTGAAGCACGTTTTACTTGTTTGGAGAGAACATGTTCAGATACAGGCTCTTATGTCTTGCGTCATTCATCCTGTTGCTCGTCAGCGCGTGTGGGAGCGAGCGCACGGTGGCCGAGGAACGCGCTTACCGGGCCGCGCGTTCCGAGGGCGACATTCTCATCGGCGCCGCGGCGGACCCCGACGGCTGGATGTGGAAGGGGATCTGGATGGCCGTCGAGGAGATCAATGGAGCCGGCGGGATACTGGGCCGGCAGGTGCAGGTGATCCAAAAATATGACGAATCGTCGCCGACCCAGGCCAAGCTCGTCGCCCAGCAGTTTGCCAGCAACCCGGACATGGTCGCAGTGGTCGGCCATTGGGGCTCGGATATAGCGATCTCCGCCTCGGCCACCTACGAGTTCGCGGGGCTTTTGATGATCTGCCCGGCGGCGACCAGCCCAAAATTGACTGAGCAAGGTTTCAGGCTGGTGTTCCGAACCAGTCCCTCGAACAAACAGGTCGGGCCGCAGTTGGCGAGCTTCGCGGCCAGCCAGGGATATGAGCGGATGATGATCGTATCCGCAAAGGACGCCTATGGCCGTGGATTGGGCAACGTCTTTGAAATGCAGGCCGGGAAGGAGGGCATCACGATCGTCGATCGGGTGTCGTACCCGGACGGCGCAAGTGATTTCACTCCGCTTCTGACCCACTGGAACGAGTTGGATTTCGACGCCGTCTTTGTCGCCGGAACGAATCCAGAGACCGCTTACTTTGTCGACCAGATCCGGGCACAGGGGATCGCTCAGCCGATCCTGGGGGGCGAGGGGTTGGCGACCGAGGTGCTCTGGGAGATCGCCGGAGAGGCAGCCGAGGGGGTGATGACCGCCACGTATTTCCACCCCGACGATCCCCGGCCCGAGGTGCGGCGATTCAAGGCCGACTTTCAGGAGCGGTACTCTGTTCCGCCCGACGTCTGGGCGGCGCAGGGGTACGACGCGGTCTATTTGCTGGCTCACGCGATGGAAGCGGCCGGCTCCACCGTCCCGGAGGAAGTGGCGGGGGCGCTGCGTTCGACCCAGGGCTGGCCCGGTGTCACGGGTTCGCACACCTTCCAGGAGAACGGCGATGTGGTGGACAAGCCGATCGTGCTGGACGTCGTGCGAGACGGTGCGTTTGAGTATTACGCCAGTTTAGAGGACTGATCCTCGACGGTGAAATGCTGACGACAGAACGCCAGCGCCCGGCGGAGCGCCGCCAGGCATTTCGCCTCGTCGTCGGCGTCCAGGGCATCGGGGTGGCTCTCGACGGTGATGACGCCGGGGTAGCCATCGCGGGCCAGCCGGTGCAACAGTTCCCCCAGCGGCAGGCGGCCATCCGGCGGCGAGCGATGCTCCCGACCGTCAAAGTTCGAGAGATGCACGTGGGCCACCCGCTCTCGCAGTTGCTCATAGACCGCCAACAGATCTCCCTCCCAGGTTCCCACGTGGGTCGTGTCGAGCGTCAGGTGTGGGAATTGCTCCAGTTCGTCGGCGCTGTTGAGGGCGTAATAACTGACCTTGGTCCCAAGCAACCGGTGGCAGGGCATATTCTCGACGGCAATCGTAATGCCCGCCTCGACCTCGAATTCTGCCAGGCCGTTGCGCAGAAAATGGTAGTAAGGCTCGCGGCGCGGGATCGGCGCCAGCAGGCGGAAGGGGCGCATCCGATAGGCGTGCCAGTGGCCCATGATGGCGTGGAAGCGGAACGGCAGATGGGTCACGACTGTCGGCACGCCAAGCTCCTGAGCTAACGCCACCGTGCGTTGGAGCCGGCCCAATTGATCGTCGGGCCAGCCGGCCACGCCAAAGACAAAGGGATTGTGCACGGCCAAGATGGGCAACCCATAGTCGTCGGAAAGCCGCCGCAGGTAGGCCGGGTGGCGGGTATCCCAGCGTTGATCCACCAACACCTCCATCCCATCGTAGCCGGCCTGGGCCGCCAGTTCAAAGACGCGGGCGGTGCCATAGTTGTAAAGTGAACCAGTAGAAAGCGCGATCATAATTTTCTCTCCGTTGTTGTCTCGTTGCCGTTGCTCAGGGCAAACTGCGCCCGCCGCACCCATTCTTTCTCTGCTTCAAAAGTCAGGGCCGCCAAGGCTTCGTTCCAGGTGAGCCAGATAGACTCAAATTGCTCTTCTGCAGGCTGGGCCGGCTCGAAAGCCGGATCCACAAGGGTCATCAAAAAATACCGTTCGGTGCGCACGACCTGCCGCTCTGCGTGAGCGAACCGGACGACTTGAGTACCCAGGTCGGTTTTCAGGATCAGTTCGGCGTAACCGCTCTCCTCGCGAGTTTCGCGCAGCGCCGTCTCTTGCGCGCTCTCGCCTGGTTCGATGTGTCCTTTGGGCAGCCGCATCTGGCGCAGACTGGGTCGGCGCAGCACCAACACGCGGTCATCGTGCACGACGACGCCCCCGGCAGCGGTGTAGCGCACGTACTGAACGTTCAGTAGATCGCCTAGCGCCTCTCTGACCTCGTTCAAGGAGGGAAAGATGCAGTAGGCGCTGGAAAAGTGGGGCGGCGGGGTCCTCTCGTTCGGCACGGCCAGGCAGACCATCCCCGCCGTGACAGCGGACTCGACCCCTAACGGAGCATCCTCCAGCGCCAGGCAGCTATCGGGAGAGATGCCCAACCGCTCTGCCGCCAGCAAAAAGACGTCGGGAGCGGGCTTGCCTCGTTCTACCTCATCTCCCCGGGCAATCGCCTGAAAGCGAGATTCCAGCCCCAGGGTTTGCAGCGCCAGCGTCACGTACCGACGATGGCCGGAGGTGGCGACCCCCAATGGAAGATCGCGGGCGACCAATTCATCCAGCAAGGAATAGAGGCCGGGGCGGGCCTGGAGGCGAGTGGGGACCGCTTCCAAGAATAACTGATCCCGTTCAGCCATCGCTTCCTCGGCGCTGATGGGGAGTCGGAATCGCTCACAGATGAAACGCGAAGAGTCGGCCACCCGCATCCCCAGAACATCACGAAACGTCTGCTGGTCCATCTGATGCCCGTAGCGAGTCAGCACCTGGTTCCAGGACCACTCGGCCAGCGGTTCGCTGTCCGCCATCAGGCCATCCAGATCAAAGATGATCGCCTGCCCTGAAAGATGTGCGGTATGTTGATTCATTCAAGTCTCCAGTTTTTCTGCTCTCCATTCTGTGTCCATCTCATGATTCCAACGACTCAATGTCAACACACGCCGCGACATTATAGCACATTCTTCGTCAGGCTCAATTACGATCATCAGGCGATTGCCCTACGACTATCTTACGCTTTTGTCCAGCTCGACGCGATTCTTGCCGTTCTTGGACCTCTGTGTTACACTACGGCGCGATGAAAGCTTTTCTGCATTCGCTGACTCATCCCGCCGTCGCCTCCGCTCTCGTCGCGCTGGCGCTCACGGGCCTACTGTACGGGGACGCGCTCGCGCTGCCGCTCTTTTCCGACGATCTGGTGCAGATTCCCTGGCTAGAGTCGATCTCGTGGCGCGAGTTGTGGACCAGCCCCAGTCCCTACGGCTATTATCGTCCCTTGTGGTACACGCTCTGGCGTTTGTGGGGCACGTTCGTTGGCGGACTTTATCCGGCGGGATTACATCTCCTCAACCTGATCGCCCATTTCGCCGCTTCCTGGCTCACCGGTCTGCTGGCTGCGACCTGGACGCGCTCCACATCAATTCGTAGAGGCCAGGCACTCTCTGCCTTTCTTGCCACGGCCCTGTTCGCCACCTTTCCTTTCTCGCGTCAGGCCGTCGCCTGGCCCGGCGCGCTGTACAACCCCGTGGTCAGCGGTATGGCGGCTGGCGCTCTGCTGGCCTACGACCGTGGCCGCCAGGGTCACGGGATGCGCTGGATCGGGCTGGCGCTACTGCTCGCCGCGCTGGCTCCGTTCCATTATGAAAGCGGTATGCTGGTCGGACCTCTGGTGTTGCTGGCGGAGGGGTTGGGATGGCTGCAACATCGCTGGGAACGACGCTCGTGGTGGCCGCTGGCCTTCGTCGGCTTGTTCTTGAGCATATTTGCGATCTGGCGCGGTATGCGTGGCGCTGGCGTCACCGGCTTTGGCCTCAATCCAACCGATCTGTGGCGCAACGTGGGCTATCTGGCGCAAGGCCTGATCTACCCCACCGCGCCGCTGGCCCAATGTCTGGCCGGGTGGCTGGGACTCGCCCCCGAACTCGTGCTGTGGCTCGTGGCCCTGCCAACGCTGGCGCTGCTGACGTGGGGCGCGCTGCGATGGAACCGGGATGTGTTCTGGCTGGGAGCATGCTGGTTCGCGCTCTTCGCTTTACCCCCGGTAATCTCGATGAAGGCCGACTGGTTCGCGCTGGCTCCACGTTTTCTCTACATGACGGCGACAGGCGTCGCTCTGATGTGGGCGGCGGCTGCGAGCGCCTGGATCGCCCGACTGCGCCTCTCCTGGCGTGTGGCGCTGACCGTGATCGTGCTGGCGGCCCTGCTGACCCCGGCGGCTCTCTTCGTCCGCGACGGGATGCGCCTCTATCGAATGGCCGGTGAGAGCATTTGGGATGCTGCACAAGCCGCTACCCACGAGCGGCCTGTGCTGTTTGTCAATTTACCCAAACGGATCACGCCGCACGGTCGCGTCTATCCCCTGGGTTTCGAGGGCGTCACTCCTTTGCCCACGCGCGTCACCGCCGAGGGGCTGGTCTACGTTCACACGGGCATCCACGACGCAGTCGAGGCCATCGCCTTTGGTATCGTGGCGACGGAGCAACCGGCGGGCTATGACTATGAACTCTTTGGCCAGACGGTCGGTTGGGAGGAATTGGCGGCGGCCGCTCGTCGAGCACGCACCGTCTACCTGGCGCGATACGAGGCTGAGCGCATCCGCCTGATCGAGGTTGGCTCAGTGGGCGGGGCTGTTCCGTTGAATGGGTCGCAGGCTCGCTTCCGAGATCTCGTAACGTTGCTGAACGCGACGTGCACTTGCGACGAGACCGGGCAGGTACATCTCACCGCCTGCTGGCAGACCGAGGCGAATGTAAAGGCAGATGTAACCGTATTTGCACACCTGCTCGGCCCTGATGGCGCGCTCGTCGCGCAGGCCGATGGTTACCCGCTGCTGGGGATGCTTCCCTTCTGGCTGTGGAATTCCGGCGAGGTCGTGCGCGACGTGCGCTACTTTGATCCTGTGTCGCCAGGCGAGTACACCGTCAGGCTGGGATTGTGGGAATTGGCGACCGGGGAGCGATGGCTGGCCGATGGTCACCCGGATAGCGTTCTGGTTTTGTCCGTCCGTTGCCCGTAAAGCCGCTCACGGCTGGAAAAACACCATTCCTACTCCCATCCGCTCCAATGCCTCCTCGGCATAATGGGTGACGGCGGCGCTGGGGTCGTCGAGAGCGGCGCAGAGGGCCGGGATGGCTTCCTCGGCCCGGATGGCGCAGAGGGCGCGGGCGGCTCCTACTCGTGCAGCGGTGTCCCCCTTTTCCAGAGCGGCGATGAGGGTTTCCACGGCAGGCTGGCCAAACCGCGCCAGAGCGTCAGCGGCCAGTCGGGCAACGTAAGCGGAGGGGTCGGAGAGGAGGGCCGCCAGTGGCTCGACGGCCTCTGGAGGCTGCAAGGCTGCCAGCCCCGTCACTGCACAGGCTCGCACATCGGGATCAGGGTCCTCCAGCACGGTGATGAGCAGCTCGCCTGCGGCAGTGACGCCAACGGCGGCCAGAGCGCGAGCGCCCCACCAGCGACGGTCGGGGTCGGCGTCGGCCAACAAGTCGCGCAGCAGGGGCAACGCCGCGTCGCCCAGAGGGTTCAGGGCGAGCGCGGCTTTTTCGGTGCGGGCATCGTCTCCGGCGGCGATGGCGTCCAGGAATATCTGGAGTGCGTCAGGCATTGAACCTCTCCTCAAAAATGGACTCGCTTACAGCACGAGCGAACACGCCCAGGTTTGGCAGCGAGTCAAAGTGGATCAGGTGAGCCAGGCAGCGACAATCGGAAGCGCCGAAACGAGGCGCGGGAATGGAAGCGTCGGGGAGCCTGGACAATATCTCGGCCCATGCGCACTCCCGTTTCCCATCTCCGATGGCGTACCAAACGGCAACCGGATGAGCGTGAACGCGCAGATAGTCCACGTGCCAGTGCAGGGGTTTGGACGAGCGCCGGTGTCGGGAGACGCGGGCAGCCAATCCGCCGGGTCCGCGGGCGCTACCGACGTAGACATACCAGCCGTCTGGGAGTTGGAAGCGACCCAACCGCCCGACGTCAACGGTTGCAGGACACGGCAGATGCAGGATCAGCACATACGTCCCGGCGTTCTCAGGGGGCATACATCCGTCGCTGCCACACCACGCCTGCGCCCCAGGCCATGAGACATCCCAGCGCCAGCAACCCGATCCCCAACCCGTCGTAGGTTCGGATCGTGTGCTGCTCGTCGAATTGATAGAGTGCCGGGCCTTCCTGGGAGTCGGGCAAGATCAAGGCCGTCAGCCCGCCCAACAGCAGCAGCACGGCCAGCGCCGCCATCAGGATCACCAACCACTGGAACATCGGGCTACTCGGCCGGCGGCGGAACCGGCAGATCCTCGACAGCCACATTCGTCCACTTGTCCCCTTCCTCGATCAGCATCACGGGGATCTCGTCGCGGATGGGGTACTTGCGGTCACAATCGGCCTCCTGGCAGACGAGCCAGCAGTCGTGAACCAATTCCAGTCGGCCTGGATCGTCGCCGGGCTTGCGGGTCTCGCCGCTGACGCAGTAGGGGCAGCGGAGAATTTCAAGTAGATCTTTGCTTACCATGGTAGCGGTCTCCTTGGATAGATTGCGTGTGCCGATATAGTATAGCACAACTGAGGGCAGCGTCAACGTCGCGACTGCGCGCTGACGGGGTCGTAGTAGGATAGGGTGTGATGGTGGGAGTAGGAGTCTGACAGATACGCGCTTCCTCCAATGCGGCGGTGTGCTCTGAGGCCAAAGCACCGATGGAAATCGCGTACTCCAACGCCGTCTCGGCGTCCGCGCAACGCCCGACCCCCAGGTAGGCCCGCCCCAGCGCGCTGAAGAGATCGGCAATGGGCTGGTCCGAATGGAGGGCCAAGCTACCGTCGCCCGCCTGTACCAACTCGCGAGTGGCCTCAAAAGCAACGACTGCCTCTGGCCAATGGCGATTCGCGGCGTAAGCCTGACCCAGCGCGAACCAGAGCAAGGCGGGCGGATCGGGGGTGCTTTCGATGCCCTTAACCAACGTGCTGATGGCGACGCCGGGCGTGCCCAATTCGATGAACGCCCAACCCTGGTAGTAGTGACGCGCGGGATCGTTGGGGCGCCTATTGGCGTGCTCCATACCCAACGCCAGCATGCGCGAGGTGTCGTGGAGTGCGCGAGCCGCCAGCCAGCGGGAATAGAACGTCCCTTCCCTCAGCCCGGGTTCCAGATCCAATACCTGGTCGAGAGCTTTCAGCGCCGCTTGATTACGGCCCAACAGGCGCAACGTCTCGCCGCGCAGCGCGTGAGCGGCGCCGGATGGCTCGAGCTCCAACGCGGCGTCGGCCTCGGCCAGCGCCAGGTCGAATTCCCCCTGCGCCAGATAGACGGAACCCCGCGCGACGTAGGCCGGCGCAAAGTCGGGCGCTCGTTGGATGGCCCAGGTGAATGATTGCAGCGCGCCCTCGGCGTCGCCTTCCTGCTGGCGCGCCAAGCCCTCCTCGTAGTACGCCCGGCCGGAGATGGCGAAGGGAGTCACGGTGGGGGTGGGAGTAGGAGCGCGGGTGGGAAGCCGCTGCGATGTGGTGGAGGTTGCGGGTGGAGAGGCGCAACCGCTCAACAGCAAGAGACAACAGAGGAACAGGCGATCAGGAGTCAGATGCATCAGGCTTCGGTTTCGGGCCGCAGATCGCGATAGGCCGGCAGCCCTCCGGCGCTCTCGGCGGCCCGCACGCCGCGCACGATCGCCTCGGCAACGACCTCGGCGGCGTAAGCGCCGATCAGGTTGACATCGGCGCGCTTTTTGCCCGTGGAGAGCGCAAAGAGTGTGTCTCCGTCGAACATCGTGTGGGCCGGGCGCACCGCTCGCGCGATGCCGTCCTGGGCCATCTGTGCCACCTTGTTCGCTTCCTCCTTGGTCAAGCGGGCGTTGGTCGCCACCACGCCGATGACCGTGCTGGAGGCAAAGTTCAAAACCGTCTTGCCGACAAAGCTGCGCATCACCGCCAGCGTATTGGCTGGCTCGTCAGAGCGGAGTTTCCGCGCCCCGGCCAGAATCTCGCCCGTGGTTGGGTCCACCACGTCGCCGAAGGGATTGGCCGCGACCAGCGCCCCAACCACCAGCCCGCCGCCTAGAGAGACGGAGGCGGTTCCCAGGCCAGATTTCATCGCCCGTTTCAGTCCCATGATCTTGCCTGCCGAGGCCCCGGTGCCAGCTCCCACGTTCCCTTCGGCCATGGGGCCGTCGTCGGCGGACTGGCAGGCAGCGTAGCCCATCTTCGCGTTGGGGCGCGTCGTGGCGTCGCCCAGTTCCAGGTCGAAGAGGATGGCGGCGGGGACGATGGGCACCTTGGCCACGCGGGCGTCAAAACCCACGCCCTGTTCCTCCAGGTAATGCATCACGCCGTCGGCGGCGGCCAGCCCAAAAGCCGAGCCTCCCGCCAGGAGCACGGCGTGAACCTCTTGCACCAGGTGCAAGGGGCGCAGCAGGTCAGTCTCGCGGGTGCCGGGCGCGCCGCCTCGCTGAGCCACGCCGCCCACGGCTCCTTTCTCGCACAATACGACGGTGCAGCCGGTGAGCGCCTCCCAATCGATGGCATGGCCGACGCGGATGCCTGGCACGTTGTTGATGGTTCCAGCCAATGTCTTCATTTCCATACCTCGCTTTAGCTCGCCGAAGGCGGAAGGGGCTTTAGCCCCAAACCCCCCAGCTTTAGATGGGGGTTGTTTAGTTATTCATACCACGAGCGCAGGGATTTGTCAACCAGGGCCAGATTTTCTCGTCGCAGCCGAGCAATTTGGGGTTCCCCCGATTTGGTGGACAGAGAGTTAAGCAAAAAGCTGCTCTTCATAGTAGCGCTTCTCGTACTCTTCTGGGCTGAGATAGCCCAGCGACGAAGGGAGGCGACGCCGATTGTAGAATGCCTCAATGTAGTAGAAGAGGTCAGGCGTTGACTTGGCGGAGAACTTTGACATCAAAACGCGCGGGCCAAATCAAGGTACCAGCGCTATACAACGGGCCAAGATCAACTTGGAAGACTTTGGGGCGACAGATTTTTCTCCGCTGTAGGTTTACCGAAGCCACAAATATCTCCGGCCTGTATCACAAACTAGGGAACCATCCCCAAGATCGGCAGTTCGGTTGGCAGTATAGAGCATATGTGCTATACTAGCAGGCTGTCGGAGAGAGAAAGGCTGCCCCTAAATCTCGACGTTTTCGAGGCAAAAATGGGGCATGAAGCCTCAATGTAGGCCAAAAAACCAGCAATTCCAATTTTGTAGCCGCGCTTTCCATAGCGCGTGCATTATGCTGCATAAAACATTCTGCGCGATATGGAAATCGCGGCTACAATTCTCATTTTCTTCCATAATTGGAATTGCTGCCAAAAAACTGCGCCTGAAGGGACGTTTCCTGCCAAAAACAAACCCTCTCCGACAGCCTGCTAGGACAAAATACAAATGAAAAGTATCTGGAAAGATACTTGTAAGCGTTCAGGGG
>DAOTUB010000342.1:0-7518 GCA_034437455.1 Anaerolineae bacterium
AACAACCGCCCGCGGATGTTCTGGATAAAGTGGATCGGCGACCGTTCATGGTATCGCTCCGGCGCGGTCTCGGGGCTGCCTCCCATCATCTCTTCGCTGTAGGGGCGCAGATCGGGGCGGGTGGTTTCATAGTCCACCACCAGGTCGGTCATGCCGCAGATGGGCGCGGCGGCGGCGATGACGTCCGGTGGATAGTGGGTGATCAGGAACCAGGCACTGTATCCGCCATACGAGGTACCGGTCACGCCGACCCGGCCCGGATCGGCCAGCTCGGATCGGATCAGAGCCTCGGCCCCGGCAGCGATATCCGCCTGCTCGCGCCCGCCCCAGCCGTCCTCCTTGATTGATTCGCGGAACTGGAGCCCAAAGCCGGTGCTGCCCCGGTAGTTCACGTCCAGGACGTTGAAACCCCGGGACACAAGGTACTGGACCTGCGCGTTAAAGTCATCCTCGCAATGCCAGGTAGGGCCGCCGTGGACGAGGAGGATCGCCCGGCGAGGGTTGGGCTGCGCCCGGTACAGCCATCCCTGGATCTTGACGTCGTCCACCGAGCGCCAGCGGAAATCCTCGGTCGGTACGAGACGACTGGGTTCCAGGTCGGTCTGCTCCCAGGTGCGGGTCAAGGAATGGACCTTCAAATTCTCGATGCGCACCAGTTCGCTCGGTGAGGTGGCCGAGTAGTGATGGGCGATCCAGGTTCCGTCGGGGGCGCGGCCCAGGGGCCGTAGATTGCCCGGGAAACCAGGGAACCCGGTCTCTACACCGGTGGCGGGATCGATGAACGTGGGTAAACGACGTGCCTCGCGCACTTCTTCCACCACGATCAGGCTATCTGGAGAGACCCGCGCCCCCTCGACGTTGCGGGTAGGGTCGTCCAGCAGCCAGCGCATCTTGCCGCTGGGCCAGTGGTAGACGCCCAGGCTGTAGTGTTCCTGCGGGCGCCCGTCGCGGGATTCAGAAAGGACGAGCATCCGTTCTCCGTCGGGGAACCACTGGGCGGTCACTTTGATCGCGTCGCCAAAGTTGAGGATCTCGCGGTCCTCCCGCCCCTCGACGTCCACCAGGTAGATCTGCAATCCCGCCGGGTGGCGATCCTGGCGAGGATAGATCAGGTGCGTGGCGGTCTGGTTGAGCACAGGAGCGCTCCAGGCGGGCTTCTGGGGGCGGGCGATGACCGCTCGCTCCCCGGTTTCGAGATCGTGGCAATAGATCCAGGTCGGCTCGATCTCCCGCTCGGCGGCGAAATCGTAATTGGCTCCGTAGAAAAGCGTGCGTCCATCGGAGTGGAGGCTGCCGCCGCGGATAAAGTAGGGCGGGCGGTCTTTGGTGAGGGGCTGCATCTTTCCAGGATGGGCAAGTTCTACCCGGAAGAGCCGTATTCTCTCATCGCCATCGTGATCTTCGGCCACGATCACGGCCCGCGAGTCGAGCGTCCAACTGATGAACCGGGTCATCTCGGGGGTGTGGGTGAGCGACACGGGCGGCGCTGAACCGTCGGTGGGCGCGGCAAAGACGTCCAGGTTCTCGTGGATGTGGTACCATTCAAAGGCCACCCACCTACCATCGGGTGACAGGTAGGGTCGGAACACCTCGGGAAGGGACAGAAATTGGTGCAGGAAAGGATCGGTGGGTTGTATCTGTTTTTTCATAAGCGGTTCAATCACATGATGGTTGCAAACTACGCTCCACGATCACGCGGCCCGTGTTCACAAAACCCCGCCGCCGATAAAACTCCAGCAAGCCGTGAGCGGCCTCTCCCTCAGGCGTCACTGTGACCAGCACCGTCGTACATCCCTGATCGCGGCACCAGTCACACGCGGCTTCAATCAGCCTCCTCGCCACGCCCTCTCCCCGCGCCTGAGGCAATACGTACAGGTCGTCCATCTCTGCTACGCGTCCGTACTCAACCCCCACCGATGTCGTCACCGTGGCTACCCCCAGGGCCTCTCCGCCGCGCCGGGCCCAAAAGACCGCGCTGCGCTCACTCGCCAACATTGTGGCTAATGAAGCGCGCATCTTTTCCGCAGGGGTGTCGAATCCTTCTTCAACAAAGAAACGCCGTAACAGATAAAAAGCTGTTTCCAGCGATTCAGTCCCTACCTTCTCAATGCGGATCGACGTGTCCAGCGATCTCAACTGGTCAACGGGCGGCTGTTTAGCCATATTCTCCCTCGTTCACTGGTCCTGGTGGACAGTCTCGTGGGTGGCGAGACGCATGCAGGTAGTTCGATCATGACAGGCGATCGTAAATGTCTCTAGCGCGCGCATCGAGTATCGAGTATGCGTGATGGATGAGAAATTACCGAGCTATTCTATCACGATTTCGAATTATTCCAAGTTCTTATTTTCGTTTTTCGTAACCTGGCAAGGGCGCATTCGCCGTATGAGATGCCGACCGGCCTTGTGAAGATTTCTGGGACCTTTGCGAGGATCAGATGCGCGATGAACTACGCAAGAACCTCTAATTTGGAGAAACCATAGGTGTGCTTGCCCTCTCTCACCAGTTCGAACAACCGACCGCTCGTGATCCCGGCCATAATATCATCCTCGCTCATATGATGATCGTTAAAGGATAGCGTGCCATTCTCCTTCAACACGCGATGAAATTCCGCCAGGATGGCCTGTGGCCTGCTCAACCCGTGAAAGACATCATACAGTAGAACAACATCCACGCTGTTGTCTGGCAGTTCAGTCCTGCAATCGGAGCAGATGGTCTCGACGTTTGTCAGATTTCGCTTCCTGGCAAGATTCTGAACGCACCGGAGTGCCAGTGGCTGGATATCCAGCGCGTACACCTTCCCCGATTCGCCCACCAGTTCCGCGGCGCCGGGGACGTAGCCGCCAGGACCACATCCATAATCGAGCACCCGGAACCCCGGTTTGATCCCTACCTCTTCCAGAATTTGCTCGCGTGGTAGGATAAAATCGCGCACCTTGAAGAACAACGTCATCCCGTTAAACATCAGATTGGCCATCGGGCTATCCATAATGAGTTCCTCCTTAAAAACGATGGGGACGGACACATACACTTTGTCCGTCCCCATGTTGCGATCGGCTACTGCTCCGCCTCAGCGTCGCCAGTCTCCACGTCTCTCTCAGACGGCTTTTCCCAGTCCCAGTACCAGGGCGGCACAGGCCCGTGATGCCGATGCGAGCGTCTGGCCCAATGTCTGCTCCAGGGTCCACCCATCAGCCACGGCCCGCCGACTATCCCCCAGGCAAAGAACCGCAAGATCTTGCCAATGATGCAGAACAGCAGCACCAGCAACCCGAGCTTGAATACCAGTCCCGTGCACATAGCAAAGGCAAAGGGACGTCCTATATCGCCCGAGCCGCGAGGCAGATGGGGCCACAGCGCTCCCCCCTCGCCTTCGGGGAGCAGTTGGCCCGTCCCGTAGCCCTGCGACCATCCCAGGTAATAGATCGCCAGGCCACCGGCTATCAACAGGCCCACGAAAAACAACCCCGCCAACACTCTCCACAGAATCCACTTTTTAGACACGTTTACCTCCTCGTTTCTTAAAATATAGGCGATGGCGGAACCCAGAGACAGGCCCAAATTCCAGTCACCAGGACGAATAAGATGATCCCTACGATCAACCGAACGATTCCACGCGTGCTTGCCATTCCCGGCGTCCATCTCATTTCCTGCATCGTCGCACCTCCGAATGCCGCCTCGCTTTCTCTGACTAAAATATGCCACAAACCTGTGTAGAAATTATGAAGAGATGTGGGAGATGTGGTGAAATTTCGAGGTTACCGCCCGTAACCTTTTTCCACCTTCCGTTAGGGAACTGCAACGAAACTGTAACCGACATCTCGGTAAAATTCGGCTACACTATATCACATGGTATTGGCTCCCACTGCAACGTGTGGAGACCACATCAAGTGCATTGCGCTTGTAAATGGAGGAACGAGTTACGATGAAAACCCAACCTGCTTTCCCTCTCCTGGAGTGTATTCGCTGCGGTTACAGGGAATCGTTTGGGCAACCCCTGGAGCAGTGCCCCCAGTGCGGCGGAGATTGGCTGGACGTGATTTACGACTATGAGACCATCGCTCAGGACTGGCCGGGGGCTTTGCGCGATCGTCCCAGCAGTATGTGGCGCTACCGGGAATTGTTGCCTCTGCACGACGATGCAAACCGGGTCACGATGGGCGAGGGCGGCACCTCGCTTCTGCGCGCTGTCAATCTGGGGATGATGCTCGGTTGCTCCCACATCTACGTCAAAGACGAGCGGCAAGGGCCTACCGGTTCGTTCAAGGATCGGCAGGCGTCCCTTTCCATCTCTGTGATGAAGGAACTGGGCGTCACCGAGTCGGTCGTCGCCTCCACCGGCAACGTCGCCATCGCCTACTCCGCCTACTCCGCCCTGGCCGGAATCAAACTCTGGGCCTTTCTCACCAGTCTGGTCCCTTCAGAAAAGATGCGGGAGGTCGCTATCTATGGCAGCGACGTCGTCAAGGTGACCGGCACGTATGACCAGACCAAGCAGGTGGCGGCAGAGTTTGCCAAGCGGCAGGGAGTCTATTTGGATCGGGGCATTCGTTCCATCGCCGCACGCGAGAGTATGAAGACGGTCGCCTTTGAGGCTGCCGAGCAGCTTCCCGAGTTTTTCGAACCTGGTCCCACGCCCTGGCGCGCGCCCGATTGGTATTTTCAGGCTGTCAGCGGAGGGATGGGGCCGGTGGGGGTTTGGAAGGGGTATAAGGAACTGGTGCGAATGGGATTGGTGGAAAAGATGCCCAAGCTAGCCTGCATCCAGGCCGAAGGGTGCGCCCCGATGGTCTGGTCATTCCAGAAGGGCTTGGAACAGGCCGAGCCTGTCCTCAACCCACGCACCCGCATCATCACCATCGCCACAGGCAGCCCGGGACCTGCTTACACCTTTCTCTCCCGCGTCATTCGGGAGCACGGGGGAGCGTTCGAAGCGGTCAGTGACGAGGAAGCCTTCCGCGCCATGCACGTGATGGCGAAACTGGACGGAATTTCGATGGAACCGGCCGCCGCGCTGGCCTTTGCCGGGTTGTTCAAACTGATCAGCAGCGGCGTGGTCAAGCGGGATGAGGTCGTCGTCGTCAACTGTTCTGGCCACACCTTCCCGGTGGAAAAACATCTGCTGGGGGAGGATTGGGCGCGTACCGTGGAGGCGCCCACGGGGGTCCCGACGACGGAGGAGGGACTGCTGGGATCGCTGGAAAACCTGGACCGCAGCGTGCGCCGCATCGCCATCCTGGAGGATAATCCCGATGCCGCCCGCCTGCTCCGACGCATTCTCCAGGCCCGCGGAGACTATCAGATTTTTGAAGCCCCAAATGGCCGCGTCGGTCTGGAGATAATCCGTCGCGAGCGACCGGACGTGATCCTCCTGGACCTGATGATGCCCGAAGTAGATGGCTTCGAGGTGCTCGAGACCCTGGAAGCCGACGAACAACTGCGCGGAATCCCCGTCATCGTAGTCACCGCCAAGGCGCTGACGGCCAGCGAGAAGAATCGCCTCAGCGGTCAGATCCAGATGCTCCTCGAGAAAGGGACGTTTACCGACGATGAACTTCTGCACGAAGTGCTGGATGCGCTGGAAAGGTTAGGGGAAGGTTAGGGGAATGAGCCAGGAAGCACCGACGCGCATCCTGTACGTCGAGGACGATCCTGCCAGCGCGGCCCTGGTGAAACGGGTGTTGCGCGCCGAAGGGTACGAGGTCGAGATCGTGACCGATGGCGTGACGGCCCTGGAGATGGCTCCACGTCTCCGACCGGCCCTCATCCTGATGGACATCAATATCAGCGGGTTGGATGGCTATGAAGTGACCACTCACCTGCGGTCCAACGAAGAAATGCAGCACGTGCCCATAGTGGCAGTGACTGCATCCACCATGCGAGGGGATCGAGAGCGGGCGCTCATCGCCGGCTGCAACGGGTACATCCCCAAACCGATTGACGTGGACCGCTTTCCCAGGCAGGTGAACGCCTTCCTGGATGGTTTCCGAGAGAGCGTTGAATCCTCAGAGAAGAAAGCCGAGTACCTGGTGGAATACAGCCAGCGGTTGGTAGAACGTCTGGAGGAAAAGATCCGCGAATTGGAACAGGCCCACACCGAGTTACAGCGCGTCGAAAAGATGAAATCAGACTTTATCATCCTGGCCAGCCACGAATTACGCACGCCGCTGACAAGTATCTACGGCTACATCCAGATGTTGGTGAATAACCCGGACATTCCAGGCTCCCCCAAGGAAGAAGGCAGTCCCCGCCATCTTTTGCATTGCATCGCCGACGCTTCAAAGCGGCTCAGCCAGGTCTTTGATGAAATCCGCAACATCTCGCTCATTGACGCCGATCGTCTGAACCTGACTCGGGAGCCGGTAAAACTGGGGAAACTGGTTACCAATGTGGTTAAGAGCTTGGAAGGTTTCGGCCCCGATCGTGATTTACAGTTCGTGATCGAGGATGTGTCGAGCTTGCCCAAGATTCGGGGGGATGCGCGGCGACTGCGCCAGGCGCTGTGGAACATCATCAGCAACGCCATGAAGTTCACCCCTGACGGTGGGTATATCTACATTACGGGAGATCAGATCGAAGATACGGTACACGTCGCCATCCAGGATACCGGGGTGGGCATCCCGCTGGAGGAGCGAGAGCGTATCTTTGAGCGTTTCTACGTGTTGGAGGACACGAATCTTCACCACTCCAGCAAGACCGCTTTCAAGGGCGGCGGATTGGGACTGGGGCTTACGGTGGCCCGGGGCATCATCGAGGCCCACGATGGCCAGATCTGGGTGGAGAGTGAGGGGCACGACGAGGAACGGCTGCCGGGCAGTACCTTCCACATCCTCTTGCCGCTCGAGCGGACGGACGATCGCTGACCTGATGGCCTTGACGGATTGAGAGAGACAGCCCTCGACCCGAACTGGAGTCGAGAGCTGTTTTGCAGCATTTATGCACTCGCTTCTTCTGATTCTTCCCACGGGCCGCGCCAGCCAAACCTGCCCCAAAAGCCCGGACCAAAGTGCTCTCTGCCTTTGAAGAAATGACGGCGCCCGCCTTTGAACATCTGGCGGATGGCTTCCCTGTTCCCCTTGATCTCGACGCGGAAACCATCGTCGGTCTCGATGACCTTGAACTCGCTGATAATCTTGTCCACGGTCTGTACCTCCGTTAGTCTATTTGTAGCTTGTCTGACCTTTGCCATCATTATGCCACGGGCTTGTGAAAAAAGTATGAACAAGTGTGGGAGATGTGGTCAATTTTTGGTAAGCGTTCAGGGTATAGCGCCAGCTGAGTGCCCTGGAGCATGGCGGAAGGGTGTATCGAAGCCAAGCGGCTCTCTGAACCCAGATTGGCTCTGGTAAGACCCGCTTGGTTTCGATACGCTTCTCCGCTGACGCTACAAAGCTTGTATATTAGGGTTGAACATTAACAACCTCGAATAGCATTGCCAATTAGCAACAGGGATGATATGCTATCTCCTGGGAGGGCAAAGGTGTGAGCTTGCAAAACTCCGCTGAGGAGCCTTCGGCTGC
>DAOTUB010000343.1:0-5097 GCA_034437455.1 Anaerolineae bacterium
CCGGGCCTCCGACCATCCCCCCCGGGCCTCCGACCATCCCCCCCTGGCCTGCGGCCATCCCCCCCATTGGGGGGGAAAGAGGGGGGGGGGAGGAGACGCTATACGTCAAGATCCCGCTGCTGGGGAGACATTCCGTCCACACCGCGCTGCGGGCGGCGGCGGTGGGATTGGTCGAAGGGCTGACCTGGCAGGAGATCATCGAGGGGCTGCGCGGGGTGGAGCCATCGGCGCAGTTGCGGCTGGTGGCGGTGTCGGGGCCAGAGGGTGCGACCATCCTGGACGACACCTACAACGCCAGCCCGGCTTCGACTCTCGCCGCGCTCAACCTGCTGGATGAACTGAATGGACGCAAGATCGCCGTCCTGGGCGACATGCTGGAACTGGGCGCCTATGAATGTGAGGGACACGAGAAGGTGGGTATGCGGGTGCTGGAGGTGGCCGACGTGCTCATCACCGTCGGGCGGCTGGGGCGCATCATCGGTGAGACGGCGTTGCGCTGGGGGATGTCCGACGAGCAGGTGCACATCGTCGAGGAGAATCCCCAGGCCATCGCCTTGTTGAAACAGATGGTCGCAGGCGACGACGTGGTTCTGATCAAAGGTTCGCGAGGGATGGCGATGGAAGAGATCGTCACCGCGTTGAGCAGTATGGGCAGTGGTTAGCGGCCAATCAGCTAGCGACTAAAGACTAACGACTAACAACTAGCAACTATGGGCTTTGCGTTAATTCTGGCAAGTATTTCTTTCGTCCTGGCGGTGGTGTGGGGGCCGTTTCTGATCCGCATTCTGCGGTATTATGGCATCGGCAAGCGTATCCGCATCGATGGCCCACGCAGCCACATGACCAAGCGGGGGACGCCGACGATGGGCGGGCTGATGATCGTCGTGCCCGTGATGCTCATTACGCTGTCACTCAACGTCTACAACCTGCTAGGACAGACAGAAAGCGGACGTTCCATCTTGGTGCCGCTTGGAGTGATGGTAGCCTACGCGCTCATCGGCGCTCTGGACGACATCGCCGGCGTGCGCGGGGTGCGGCGCGGCGAGGGGTACTCGGCGCGGCAAAAGACCGTCTGGGAACTCTTGTTCAGTTTGGCGATCGCGGGGACGATGCTTTTGATGAGGATACAGTTCGCCGGGCAGGTAGGCGTGCCTGGGATACGGCGGGCGGTCGACCTGGGCTGGGCCTGGTTGCCCATCGCGGCGCTCGTGATCTATTTCTCGGCCAACTCGATCAACTTGACCGATGGGCTGGATGGGTTGGCCGGCATCATCGTCGCCAGCGCCTTTGCCGCCTATGGCGTCGTCGCCCTGTTGCAGGGACAGGTTTATCTGGTGCACTTTTGCTTCACGATGGTGGGAGCGTGCTTTGCCTTTCTGTGGTACAACGCTCATCCGGCGCAGTTGTTCATGGGCGACACGGGCAGCCTGGCCCTGGGAGCGACGTTGGGAGTGGTGGCGCTGATGACCGGCCAATGGCTGCTGCTGCCGGTGATCGCGCTCGTCCCGGTGGCCGAGGCCGTTTCCGTCGTTTTGCAGGTAGCCTATTTCAAGTACACCAAGCGCAAGTACGGCCAGGGCCGGAGAATTTTCAAAATGAGCCCGCTCCATTGTCACTTTGAGCTTTTGGGCTGGTCAGAGACGCAGGTGGTGCAGCGTTTCTGGCTGGTGGGATTGCTGGCGGCGATGGCCGGTGTGGCATTGGCGCTGTGGGGCAGTGGTTGAGGGATTCGAGGGTCTAGTAAAGGATAGGAATTCGAGGCATCTATGCAGCAAAAAGACGTGTTGGCAGACAAGCAAATCGTGATTCTCGGCCTGGCCCGCCAGGGGACAGCGTTGGCCCGTTTCCTGGTGCAGGCCGGAGCCGACGTGACGGTCTCTGATCTGCGGGATGAGGCGGCGCTGGCCGACCGACTGGCGGCGTTGGCGGACCTGCCTATTCGCTACGTGCTGGGCGAGCATCCGCTCTCCCTGCTGGATGGGACCGACCTGTTGTGTCTCAGCGGCGGCGTGCCGCTCGAAAAGCCCATCGTCGTGGAGGCGCGGAAACGCGGCATCCCGTTGAGCAACGACGCCCAGCTTTTCCTGGAGCGTTGCCCGGCCCCGGTCATTGGCATCACCGGCTCGGCGGGCAAGACGACGACGACGGCGCTCGTAGGCGAGATGTGTCACATTGCCTTTTCCTCCCCCCCGTTGGGGGGGAAAGAGGGGGGGCGGCGACGTACAGTCTGGGTAGGGGGCAACATCGGCAACCCACTCATCGCCGATCTGGGAAAAATCAAGCCCGGCGATTGGGTGGTGATGGAACTTTCCAGCTTCCAGTTGGAGGTGATGACGACGAGTCCGCACATCGCGGCGGTGCTCAACATCACGCCCAACCACCTCGACCGGCACGGAACGATGGAGACGTACATCGCCGCCAAGCGGAACATCGTGGCCCATCAGAAGCCGGAGGATTTCGCGCTCCTGGGCTACGACGAGGCCAACGCTCGCGCCCTGGCGCTGGAGACGCCCGCGCACCTCGTCTTTTTCAGCGGCGGCGCTGAGGTGGAGGCGGGGGCCTTCAAGACGAACGGCGAGCTGACGCTCCGGTGTGACGGCGTGGATCGCGAGATCTGCCAGACTGCGGAGGTGCGTCTGCGAGGACGCCACAATCTGCTGAACGTGCTGGCGGCGTGCGCGCTGGCCCGGCTGGCCGGCGTGCCGCTGCCGGTGATGCGGCAGGTCGTCACGACCTTCACCGGCGTCGAGCACCGGCTGGAACTGGTGCGCGAGCTGGACGGCGTGCAGTGGTACAACGACTCGATGGCCACCGCCCCCGAGCGGACGCTGGCGGCGCTCCGTTCGTTCGAGGAACCGCTCGTACTCCTCGCCGGTGGCCGCGACAAGAAACTGCCCTGGGACGAATTCGCCGACGAGACGGTGCAGCGGGTACGGCGGCTGGTGACCTTTGGAGAAGCCGGCCCAATGATCGCCCGGATCGTAAAAGCAAAACTGAATGGTTCCTCCCCCCCATTGGGGGGGAAAGAGGGGGGGATGGGAAGGTTGGAGGGAATTGTCCAGGCAGAGACGTTGGAGGAGGCGGTGGAAGCTGCCACCCGCCTGACCCGGCCCGGCGACGTGGTGTTACTTTCGCCCGGCGGCACCAGCTTTGACGCCTTCCGCGATTTTGCCGAGCGCGGCGACAGATTCAAAGAGCTGGTTCGTTCTCTATAAGTGCGCATTAGGTTCTCGGAGGCTCTCGATGACGGCAAGAGTAAAGGCGAAAAAAACACAGCAGATCCGGCGGGGACATACCAGCCCCGATTACGCGCTGATGCTGGCGGTAGCCGGATTGCTCATCATCGGCTTGATGATGGTCTACAGCGCGACCTTTGACTGGTCGTATCAGGAGCATCAGGACTCGTTTCGCATCGCCTCGCGGCAATTCTTGTGGGTGATCCTGGGCGTGGTCGTCTCGGTGATCGTCGCCGCTGTACCCTACGATTGGTGGCAGGATGTGGTGATACCCGTGATGGGAGTGGCGCTTTTCTTGCTGATCCTGGTGCTCATTTTTGGAGACGATCGCTTTGGCGCGCGCCGCTCCTTTCTCAACGGCTCGATTCAACCGGGCGAGCTGGCGAAACCGGCGCTGGTGCTCTACGTGGCCGCCTGGCTGTCCTCCAAGGGCGATCAGATCCGCGACGTGACGTATGGCCTGATCCCTTTCGCTGTGCTGATCGGCGTGGTGGCCGGCCTGATCGTGATGCAGCCGGATATGGGCACGGCGATCTTGCTCGTGATGACCGCGCTGGCGATGTTCTTTTTTGCTGGCGCCGACATTTTCCAGTTGGCCGCTGGCGGCGCGGTCAGCGGCGTCACCTTTTTGCTGTTGGTCAACCGGATCCCTTATGCCAGACAACGCATTGACGAGTACATGTTGATCTGGCGCGACCCGATGCGCGTCGGACATCACATTCGACAGGCGCTGATCGCGCTGGGCAGCGGAGGGGCGTTCGGCGTGGGGCTGGGGCATGGACAGCAGAAATTGGGCTATCTGCCGGCCCCCCATACAGACAGCATCTTTGTGGTGTTGGGCGAGGAGGTTGGATTGCTCGGCTGTCTGCTGGTGATCGCTCTGTTTGCGCTCCTCGCCTATCGCGGTTTCAAGATCGCGCTGGAGGCCCAGGATGCGTTCGCCGCTCTTCTGGCCTGCGGCGTCACCTGTTGGCTCAGTTTTCAGGCTCTGATCAATGTGGCCGTGATGACGGGATTGATCCCCTTCACCGGCACGGCGTTGCCGTTCATCAGCTTTGGCGGCTCTGTGATGGTCGTCTCGCTGGCGGGGGTTGGATTGTTGTTGAGTATTTCACGGGGCAAGCGAATTGGCAAGCAGAAGCGGACTGGAACAGTCCGAGGGAGCCGCCAGCATGCGGATCTGGATCGCCGGTGGGGGAACCGGGGGACACGTTTATCCCGGCCTGGCCGTCATACAAGCGCTCGGCAAAGCCGCACTCGCTAAAGAAACGGTAGACGTCCTCTATGTCGGCGGAGCGGGAGGCGTCGAGGAGCGGCTGGTCGCGCGAGCCGGATTGCGTTTCGTGGGCGTGCCGGCGGGCGGGATGCACGGATTGTCTCCGGGGAAAGCGGCGCGGAACTTTATCAAGCTGATGCAAGGGTGGGGAACTGCGTACCGGCTGGGCCGGCGGGAGCGACCGGCGGTGCTGTTCGCCACCGGGGGATATGCCAGCATACCGGTAGCCTTGGCCGCGTGGACACTCCGGGTACCCATCCTGGTCTATTTGCCCGACATTGAGCCGGGCCTGGCGGTGCGCTTGATCAGTCGGTTGGCCTCGCGGGTGGCGGTGACGGTAGAGGATTCTGTCGCCTACTTCTCCCCCCCTCTGTCCCCCCCAAGGGGGGGGAGGAACAGGAGAACGGAGAGCGAGACCTCCCTCCCAAGGGGTGGGGGGAACAGGAGAACGGAGAGCGAGACCTCCCTCCCAAGGGATGGGGGGAACAGGAGAACGGAGAGCGAGACCTCCCTCCCAAGGGGTGGGGGGAACAGGAGAACGGAGAGCGAGACCTCTCTCCCAAGGGATGGGGGGAACAGGAGAAC
>DAOTUB010000344.1:0-3083 GCA_034437455.1 Anaerolineae bacterium
TCCCTCGCGACCTGGGGGGGCAAGGTGGGCGTCTTCTTCACGGTGATCGCCCGCGACATCACTCAGCGCAAGCAGGCGGAAAACGCACTGAAAAGGGCGTATGCTGAGGTGGAAAAGCGAGTGGAGGCGCGGACCGCCGAATTGCAGAGAAAGATCGCCGAGCGCAAACGGGCGGAAGAAGCGCTGCGGGAGAGCGAGGAAAAGTATCGGACCATCCTCGAAAACATCGAGGATGGCTATTATAAGGTGGATATTGCGGGCAACTTGACCTTTTTCAACGACGCTCTGTGCAAGATCCTCGGCTATCCCAAAGACGAATTGATGGGCATGAACAATCGGCAGTACATGGATGACGAAACGGCCAAAAAAGTCTATCGCACCTTTAACATCGTCTACCAAACGGGAGAACCGGCTAAAACATTTGATTGGGAGTTGATCAGAAAAGACGGAACCAAAAGGTTTATCGAAGTCTCGGTATCTCTGGACCGCAATCGCGCCGGCGAGCCGATCGGGTTCCAGGGCTTGTGCCGCGATATCACCGAGCGCAAGCTGGCGGAGGAAGCGCTACAGGAGTCGGAGAGCCGTTACAGAACGCTGTTTGAAAACGCCGGGGATGCGATCTTTATTCACGATCTGGAGGGTCACTTTCTGGAGGTAAACCGGGTGGCCTGTGAGCGCCTGGGGTACAGCCGGGAAGAGCTTTTGCAAATGAGTCCGATGGACATAGATTCGCCAGAATACGCCGCTCTGGTGTCAGCGCGGCTTGAGAAGTTGCGTCAACGCGGTCACGTATTCTTTGAGACGGAGCACGTGCGGCGGGATGGCACCGTGATCCCTGTGGAACTGAGCAGCCGGGTGATCGAATACGCCGGCAATCCCGCGATGCTCAGCATCGCCCGCGACATCACCGAGCGGAAGCAAGCGGAAGAGACGTTGCGGGAGAGCGAGGAGCGCTTCCGGGCTGTGATCGAAGGCTCTGTTGAGGGTATTTTAGTGCATCGTGACACCCAACCTCTCTTTGCCAACCCGGCTTATGCACGAATTCTGGGCTATGATTCGCCCGATGAAGTCCTGAACCTGGATTCGGTATTGCCCCTGATCGCACCTTATGAACAAGAGCGGCTGCTGAACTACCACGCCACCCGTGTCAAAGGAGAGCCTGCGCCTGTTCAGTATGAATACGATGCCGTTTGCAAAGATGGTTCCATTGTCACTTTACAACTGCTGGTGACTACAATACTTTGGGATGGCAAACCAGCCGTGTTAGCAGCCATTATTGATATCACCGAGCGCAAGCAGGCAGAGGAAGCGCTGCGCCAATACACCGACGAACTGGAAAAGCGTAATGAGGAGCTGGACGCCTTTGCTCACACCGTGGCTCACGACCTCAAAAACCCGATCGGTCTCATCGTCGGCTTTGCCGACGTGTTGGAGGAGGATTGCACCACCATGCCCCGGGAGAGGCTACAAGAATACCTGCACGTCATCGCCCAGAACGGGCGCAAGATGAACAGTATCATTGACGAGCTGTTGCTACTGGCCGGAGTGCGCAAGAAGGAAGTAAATATAGCACCTCTGGATATGGCGAGCATCGTGGCCGAAGCCCAGAGGCGATTGACCCACACGATTGAGGAACACCAGGCCGAGATCGACGTACCCGACGCCTGGCCCATTTCCTGGGGCTACGGGCCGTGGGTCGAAGAGGTGTGGGTCAACTACCTCAGTAATGCCGTCAAATACGGCGGGCAACCGCCCCACGTAGAGCTGGGCGCGACCGTCCAACCAGACGGCATGGTGCGCTTCTGGATACGCGATAATGGATCGGGTCTCACGCCAGAGGAGCAGGCCCGGTTGTTCACTCCTTTCACGCGATTCAACCACACTCAGGACAGAGGGTACGGGCTGGGATTGTCCATCGTGCGACGCATCGTGGAGAAACTCGGCGGACAGGTAGGAGTAGAAAGCAGCGTGGGGCAGGGAAGCATCTTTGCCTTCACGTTACCGGGTACAGCCAGCGAGACCGAATAAATTTGCACTAATTGCGGAATCAAATACCGCAAATAAGCGAGTGCCCGCTGATTGAGTAGGCCGAAGGCCGTATCGAAATCAAGGGCACGAGCGGCCCGAAACGCTTGGTTTCGATATGCAATGGGTATTACCAGGCGCACACGAGCAGGAGAGAGCCTCCAAGCGGATCGAACGGGGGGCTTTTTGTTTGGGATGGGTATTTCGGTTGACTATCGGGCAAAGTAATGATACACTGGGGAGGTTCAGCGGATCACCCCCTCAACTAGAGTTGGAGGATCAAGAGCAAGACCTTTTCGTCTACACGAGGCTTGTGGAGGCTACCATATGAAGGGCGGGGAAAAGACAAAAGAACAACTCCTGGATGAATTGGAAGCGGTAAATGCCCAACATGAACAGGCAGCGGAAGCACTTCAAGAGAGCGAGGAACGCTACCACCGATTCGCAGCACTTTCCCCCGACGCCGTCCTTGTTTACAGCCAGGGCAAAATCATCTTTATGAACGCGGCCGGAGCCAGGCTTTTGGGCGCAACCACTACCCAATCACTCGTTGGAAAGCCGCTCGTGAATTGCGTGCATCCCGAATATCGAGAAATCCTCAAGAAGCGATTGCGAGAGATGAGAAAAAATGGGGGAACGGCCTCCTTTGTTGAGGAAAGATTCGTCCAGTTCGATGGAACAAAGATAGACGTAGAGATGGCGGGTGCTCCTCTCACTTACCAGGGAAAGCCAGCGATACAGATGATCATTCGCGACATCGGCGAGCGCACGTGGGCAGAAGAGGCGCTGCGAGATAGCGAGGAGCGATTCCGCACTGTGGCCGACTTTACCTACGGTTGGGAGTATTGGATGACTCCTGCTGGGAACTATCTCTACGTCTCGCCATCGTGCGAGCGCGTCACCGGATATCGCGCCTACGAGTTCATCAAAGGTAAGCGTTCAGGGGGATCAGGGATCCCCGTTGAACTCTAACTGATTTCTAACGTTCCTCTAACGATATTCAAATGTGAGTATGATACAGTAACAGCGATATGGTTCAGGAAACACAGCTAGAACAG
>DAOTUB010000345.1:0-12638 GCA_034437455.1 Anaerolineae bacterium
GCGACTCACTGGTGGCCGTTGACGTTGCCGCTTTGCCCATCGTCTAGCCCACCGCTCTCGGTTCCGCCGTGGATTGCGCCGTTGTCGTATTCGTCTCGGCGGCATCAACCGTTTGTCCCATATCGTTACCAGCCATTGGGTGGACTGGATGGACGTGACAATCAACGACAATGCAAGTATAATATGCCATAGACTTGGTGTGCGTCTCATAGGCCACCTCCTGATGGAGTTTGGCCTATGAGACGCACACCAAGTCGCTTGTTTTGTAAAGTGCTGTGCTCTTCACTGTCTACACTCTGCTAGACATGAGCGTTTCGATTTTTAAAGTGCTTATCGCGACATACCTGTTTTGCTATGCTGAAAATGAATTTTACTTCGGTGTTTTTGGTACACTTTTCGTTCGTTGACAACAGTCTGGGTTTGGCCATCGTGTGGCTTGTGTTGCTGATGTTGCCTTTGATGACGATGTCGAGCGGGCTTGTGGCGGCTGTGTGCGCCTTTGCCAAGAACTATCGCGGATCCAACCTGTTCCTGGGCGTTCTGCAATTGTTGCTCCCGGCTTTGGCGCTTCTGGCCACCTTTGGTATTGGTCCTACACCTCCGCTGTCCGTGTACGCGCTGCCTGTGATAGGTGTACTGGTGGCGATGCGCGATCTGTTCGGGGGAGGAGTCGCTCCGGGAACGCTGGCATTGACGTGGGCAGCAGCCGCTGTCTATGCTGTGGGAGCTATCTTGTTGGCTGCTTACGTTTTTTCCCGTGAGTGGGCCTTAATGCGAGGGGTGTGAAAAAGACTCTCGCTTGAGTTGTATTTTTTGCGCAGTTGTGCTAATATGGCTGACAGATCGATGATTGCCCAATTTACCAATCTACCCACATAAGGAGGTCGCTCCATGGAACGGCTGAAACGCTTCTGGACTGCTTTCAAAGACACTGCCATTGTCTTCTCGTTCGTCGTTAACTTTATCACAGTGGCCTTGCTACTTGTGATGAGTATACCGGCTCTGCGGCTCACCTTTGCTCTCAAGACCGGTATGGTCGAGCCATTGCTGAGCGACCTGGATGCCGCCTTTGTCGGGTTGGGCGCTGCAACGATTGATACCACCATTCCCATCAACGAGCCTGTGCCCATTCAGTTCAGTCTGCCGTTAGATCAACCACTCCCCATAGACTTTCAGTTGCCTATTGAGCAGGATACGACCGTTGTGCTCCAGAGGCCGGTGCCCCTCAGCGGCTTACCTGCTCAGTTTAATCTACCTGGCGGTGGAGGCGTGATCAACGGTTCGGTTTCCCTTTCCTTGCCTGCGGGCCTGCGCCTACCGGTTCGTTTGAGTATGGTTGTGCCGGTTAGCCAGACGATCCCGGTGCGCTTGGATGTGCCGGTCGACCAGACTGTTCCTATCCAGATGGATGTGCCGGTGCACATCAAACTGGGAGAATCTGGCCTGGACCCGGCGGTTGACGAACTGCGCGGCGTCTTTAGTCCCTTGAGAGAGCAGATTGAGAGTCTACCGGACGGGTTCTAGAGGTCTGACAAGCTGGTGAGGGACAATTTCCAGGGTGCGAGAAGTGTATGAATAGCCCGACCAACCCTTATATCGCTGGGAATCCGATCACGGGTACGGAGATGTTCTTTGGTCGCCGGGATGTCTTCCACTTCGTGCGGGAAACGCTGGTGGGGCGCTATCAGGACAATGCTATCGTTCTCTATGGCGGGCGGCGCACGGGCAAGACTTCGGTTCTATATCAGATCGGCCGGCACCTGGATCCTCGCTACGTGCCGGTCTTTGTGGACCTACAGGGGATTTCGCTGGAGGGGCTGGGCGAGATGCTGTGGGGGATTTCTCGTCAGGCCACGCGGGTGCTGCGTCGGCAAAAAGGGATCGAGTTGAATGTGCCGGCGCGCGCCAAATTTGCCGTCGATCCGGAAGGTTGTTTCCGTGGGGGCTTTCTCATTCCTGCTTTGGAGGCGCTGGGCGACGACCATTTGCTATTTCTGCTGGACGAGGCGGCGCGGCTCTACGAGCAGGTGCACGCCGGTCGCCTGGAGCCTCGCGTTTTTGATTTCCTGCGCAGTTTGATCCAGTATCACCCCCGCCTCAACTTTATCTTCTCTATTGGCAGCGGGTTGGAGGAGATGCGTCAGGAGTATGCGCTCCTTTTCAACCTGTGTCAGTACCGCAAGATCAGTTTCCTCGATCAGGATGCAGCGGAGGCGCTCATCGTCGAGCCGGTGAAGGAGCATTATCGGTATGCGCCTGGCGCGATGGAGCGTATTCTGGAGGTCACTCACGGACATCCCTACTACACCCAACTGGTATGCAACCGCCTGTTCGCCCGTTGGGCCCGCCAACAGGGCGACGAGGTGACGGTTTCTGACGTGGAAGCCGTTCTTGATGAAGCGGCTGAGCAAGGCATGGCTAGCTTGCAGTACGCCTGGGAGGAAGCATCGGACGTTGCCAAAGTCGTCCTGGCTGCACTGACCAAGCTCATGGCGGATGGGAATCAGCCGATCCGTTCGAGCGACTTGAGAGCGATTGTTGCTGCACAGGAGATTGATCTATCTCGCCACGCGGTCAACGTGTCGCTGCAAGAGCTGGTGGCACGGGAAGTGTTGTATCGCGTTGACGGCGGCTACATGTTCACTGTGGACTTGATGCGGCTCTGGGTGCAGCAGTATCAGAGACTCGAATGGGTCAAGGGCAAGATCCCGCCTCCGAAAGAGCCAGAACCTCCCGCCGAGCGCGACTGGGTACGGTTAGCCCTGGTGGGCGTGTCGGCTGGGTTGTTGTTCCTGCTGATTGGTTTGTCGGTGATTTTTTCCCGCGCCTCGCGCGAAGCGGAGTTGGCCAGGGTGGAGAGACAGGCAAACGCGACGGCGATGTCGGGTACTATCGCGGCTCTGGAGACCAAAATCGCGCTGGGAACTGGCAGTAGAATTGAATTACAAACCCTTCAGGCAGAACGCGCCTTGGCTCAAACTCAAATTGCGGTAGACCAAGCGACCCAACAGGTTCCGACGAACACGCCCGTGCCGACCGCTACGTCTACTCCGACCCCTGTGCCCACTCCGACCGATGTGCCTAGTCCGCTCACCACGCCTACACCGGAAGGCGGCAGCCTCGGCGACATCTGGACCCGGCCCGCCGATGGAATGATGATGGTCTATGTGCCAGACGGCACGTTTCAGATGGGCAGTACTGTCGCCGAAATTGACGCAGCATTCGAGCGATGTGAACAAAGACCTGAGAGCAACACGTGTCGCCGAAGTGATTTCGAGGACGAATTTCCCCAGCACTCTGTTACTCTTGATGATTTCTGGATCGATCAGACCGAGGTGACGAACGCTCAATACCGGCGATGCGTAGAGGCGGGATCTTGTGAGCCGCCAGAGATAGCTGGATCGGATGCCCGCGAGGCATACTATCGCAGTAGCGAATATGACGAGTATCCAGTCCTTTACATCAGTTCTTACCAGGCGGCGCAATATTGTGCCTGGGCGGAAGCGCGACTGCCAACAGAGGCCGAGTGGGAGTATGCAGCAGGCGGGCCAGAGGAGCGACTGTTTCCCTGGGGAGACGAGTTTGATGGAACGAGGCTGAATTACTGCGATGTGAATTGTACGAACAACTGGGCCGACAAGACGGCGGACGACGGTTACGCTGACACGGCGCCAGTGGAAAATTACCCAGAGGGAGTCAGTTGGTGCGGCGCGTTGGATATGGCAGGCAACGTGTTCGAGTGGGCGGCGGATTGGTACGGAAGTTATCCCGCGGAACCGCAGATAAACCCGTCGGGGCCTTCTTCGGGGGAATATCGAGTGATCCGTGGAGGTTCGTGGGACGATGCTCCGTACCAGGTGCGCACTGCCAATCGCTACGAACTCCTTCCCAACATTCAATGGGCTGATTACGTTGGGTTCCGTTGCGCCCAGGACGTTGAATCAGCATCTGCCCAGTAAAAACCTGACGGTTCCGTGAGAATCCAGCGCAAGAAAAAAGCAGGGAGATGAAATGATGAATGCATCCACGAACCCCTTTACCTACGGCAATCCCATCTCTGACCCCGACCGCTTTTTCGGGCGGCGGGCCGAGGTGGAGCAGATCTACACCCGCCTGCTCAACGCCGAGTTCGAGAGCAGTTCCATCGTCGGCGAGCGGCGCACGGGCAAGACATCTCTTCTCAACTACATTGCGCACCCGTCTATAATCAGCGCCCGCGGGCTGGATCCGGATCGCTATCTTTTCGTCTACACCGATCTGCAAATGATCGATCAAAGAACCACGCCCACGCGCTTCTGGGCCAGGATTCTACGCCGCATCGCTCGCGAGATGAAGGACGATCAACTCAAAGCCGAGTTCAAGCGCGCATACGAGCAAGAAGTGATTGACAATTACACGTTGGACGATCTCTTCGACCTCGCCGACGAGCGCGACCTCTATTTTGTCCTGCTGCTCGACGAATTTGAGAACGTCACGGAGAACGTTAACTTTGGCACGGACTTTTTCTACGGGCTGCGTGCGCTGGCGATTCACCACAATTTGGCCCTGGTCACCGCGAGCAGGCAGGAATTGATCTCTTTGTGTCACTCAGACGCCGTGCGCGCCTCTCCCTTTTTCAATATTTTCGCCAACATCAATCTTCCCAACTTTGGTGAGGAGGATGTTAGAGCGCTGCTCAAACGGTCGTTGGAGGGAACCGGTGTGCTTTTTACCCGGGCCGAGCTAGCCCTGCTATTCGACATCGCTGGCTATCATCCTTACTTTATTCAAGCCGCTGCTCATTTTCTCTTTACCGCGTATACAAGGGGAATGATTGGGCGCCAGCGCGAGCGGTTCTTGCTGCGAGAATTCAACGAGGAAGCGGTTCCAACCCTGGCCGATTACTGGCATCACTCGGACGACAGCGAAAAGATCGTGCTCTCTGCCCTGGCGCTGCTGGCGCGTCGGGGAAAGACAGAGGAGCGGCGGTTCTCTCTGAGCAAACTGGAACAGCTCTACCAGCGTTCGGCTCCGATTCTTTCGCGGCTTGAGAAGCGCGCCCTGGTCGTTAACGGGCAGGGATACACCTTATTCTCCAGGGTGTTTGGCAATTGGATCGTCGCCGAGTTGACAGATGTGATGGCCGATACACAATCGTATGAGGAATGGTTGGAGGCCAATCAAAGCGCGCTGCAACGATTCTCTCGCTCGACCCGTGACGAACTCGGCGAGATATTGCCCCAGATCAAGAGGGGCTACCGCCGGTTTATCATCGACTGGCTGTCCAATCCTCAGACGTTGATCCATGCGGCCACGTTGCTGCGGAGTGTGTTTGTCGGATGACCCAACGTCCCATCTGCGATTATGAGGGTTCTGCCTACCGCACCGATTTCTGGGGACAGGGGCGGGAGTACGAGGATGCGGTGGAGCGGGCGGCGCTACAACATCTCCTGCCCGCTATCGGTCGTCGTCTGATCGAAATTGGCGTGGGGTATGGACGGCTCGTCCCCCTCTACAGCGGGTACGACGAGGTGGTGTTTTTCGACTATGCGCTCTCGCAACTGCAACAGGCGTATGAACTGTGGGGGGATGCTGGCCCTGGCGGTCGCCCTCGCTACATCTACGTCGCCGGCGATTTTTACAACCTGCCCTTTTCCCTCGGCCTCTTTGATGCGGTGACGATGGTGCGTGTGCTCCACCACGCCGCCGACGCGCCGGCGGTGCTGCGCGGGGTATCCCAGATCCTCGCGCCCGGCGGTACGTTCGTGTTGGAGTACGCCAACAAGCGCAATCTGAAGGCCATTCTGCGCTATCTGCTGCGACGACAGGATTGGTCTCCCTTTGACCGGGAGCCGGTCGAGTTCGTGGAACTGAATTTTGACTTTCACCCGGCCTGGATTCGGGAACGACTCGCGGAGGTTGGACTGCGCGTGCAAACGTTGCGCACCGTTTCCCATTTTCGGCTTGCTCTTTTCAAACGGTTGGTGCCCACGAATCTGCTGGTGGCGCTCGATCAACTGTTCCAACCGACAGGGGCATTGTGGCAACTGACGCCTAGCGTTTTTGTCCGCTGCAAGGCCAATAGTGGTAAGCTATCTGCACCGCAGGGCGCTTTCTTTCGCTGCACTGTCTGCGGTTCTACTGCGCTGGTGGATGGGGAAGGTGCGCTATCGTGCACCGATTGTGGTGCATGCTTTACAGTGCACGCCGGACGTGGCGCGTCCGGCATCATCTACGACTTTAAAGCGCCGATTGGGGAAGGCTCGAGATGAGTGATGCTGCCCGACGAGCGTTGTTTGCCGACTTGGTCTTTAACGAAGACGACCAGCCGGCCAAAGCGGTCTACATCGGCCAGATTCCTCACTACGCTGTGCCCGAGGGGGATTTTCTGCGCCACGTCGAGGCCGAGTACGTGGACCGTCAGATCGTGACGGCTTTGCAGGAGCGCATTCTATCCATGCGCGACGTCATCACCGAGAGCATGATCCACCTGCTCGGCCAGGAGAACCTGTTCACACGGGTCTCGATCGAGCACGCGATTGAGAATATGGATCGCATTCTTGAGCCGGGCGCGGTGGATGCGGACGAACTGCGCACCGCGTTGTGGATGGCGGGCTTTCGCGCCATCGTGGATGTGCACGGTGATGTGGTGCGATTGGAGGTTCCCGGTTGGGAAGATGCTGAACGTGATGTGTGAATCTCGCTTGCACTTGTGCTGCTTGCAGAGTTGGTGTATACTGGCTCTGTTCTAGTCACCAAACATTGAGGAGGATGATACCAATGAAGGTCTCCTGCCTGCAAGAGAATCTCGCTAAAGGTCTAAGCATCGTCGGACGGGCGGTCTCGCCCCGCTCCACGCTGCCTGTACTGGGCAATGTGCTCCTGGCGACGGATGCCGGGCGGCTCAAACTCTCGGCCACGAACCTGGAAGTGGGCATCAACTGCTGGATCGGGGCAAAGGTGGAGGAAGAGGGGGCGACCACTGTCCCCGCGCGCACGTTTATCGACTTGGTCGGTGCGCTGCCGCCGGAACAGGTGGATATGGAGCTGATCGTGAGCACACAGACGATCAACCTGCGCGCTGGTCGCAGCGAGGCAAACATCAAAGGTATCGATGCACAGGAATTTCCTATCGTGCCTGTGCCTGAGGGAGAGGGAGGCATCCTCATCGAGGCCGAGGTGCTACGCGCGGCGATTGGGCAGGTCGCTCTCGCCGCCGCTACCGACGAAAGCCGCCCGATTCTCACCGGCGTGTTGGCCAAGTTTGAGGATTCTCAACTCACGCTGGCAGCCGCCGACGGATTCCGCCTTTCGGTGCGCACCGTCTCGCTGCCCCAGTCTATCTCCGATCCCTTCAGTATCATCATCCCGGCCCAGGCACTGACCGAACTGGGGCGCATCAGCGGCGAACAGACCGATCCCGTTATCATCCACGTCACCCCCACCCGCAATCAGGTGCTCTTCCAACTCACCGATGTTGTATTGGTGTCGCAACTGATCGATGGAAACTTTCCGGATTATCGTCAGATCATTCCGCAAGATCGCACCACGAGCACAGTGTTGGATACGGCGGGATTCTTGAAGGCGTGCAAGATGGCGCACATCTTTGCCCGCGATGCGGCTCACATCACCCGTATCCACGTCAAGCCCGGCACAGATTTGAGCGGGGACCACGTGATCGTCTCCGCCACCTCGGCCGAGACAGGCGACGACGTGAGCGAAATAGACGCCAACGTCGAGGGCGAAGAAATTGAGATCGCCTTTAACGTACGTTATCTGATCGACGTGCTAGGCGTGGTCGGGACGCCTCAAGTGACCTTGAGCACGACGACCTCGTCCAGCCCTGGCGTCATCCGGCCCGTGGGCGACGTGGACTTTACTCACGTGATTATGCCGATGCACCTGGGACAGTAGTCTTCAAGGCTGGATTTGCTGACGCCCTCAGACCCTGAGGGCGTTCTTCTTTGCCTCTCTTTTTTGTTTCGGCTCTTGCAATTTGCCATCCCCTTCCTCCCTGGTATAATGCTTGAGCGAGGAGTTTAAAGGCATGAAAGCGTGGAGAACAAATTTTGGTCTGGGGCTTGGCGTTGGCATCTGCTTGATGATCATCATCGTCCTGGTGGACATCGGTTTGATCGGGCTAGCTTCTTCCCGTCCGCTCAGCATCGGGACGTTCCTCATCGGATTGGCTGTGCTGCTCAGCTTTGGTCTGTTGGGATTGATCGGTTACTGGGTGTATGGGTTGGGTGCTTCGGGATATTTCCTCGACCGCAATGCGCTGATCATCCAGTGGGGGCCAGCGGAGCAGGTCATTCCCACCGGTCAGATCGAGCGCGTATTCGTGGGCGAGGAACTCGAGGATCCCGTCATGTTCCACGGTGGGAGGTGGCCCGGCCACTGGGTTGGCTACGGCGAGATCGCCAACATCGGGCAGACACTCTTTTACGCTACCGTCCCTCCACAACAGCAAATCTACATCGCTACGCCTGGCCTCATCTACGGCATCTCTCCCGCCGAGCGGGATGATTTTCTCCGCTCACTCCAAAGACGCTTGCAGATGGGGCCTACCCAGGTGGTGGAGCAATCTTCCAAGCGGCCAGCCTTCTTGGAATGGTCCATCTGGCAGGACTGGCTGGGATTGACGTTGCTGGCGACCAGCTTTCTGGCGCTGTTAGTTTTGATCGGTCTACTCTGTTTTCGATCTCCCTCGTTGCCTATGCTTGTCCCGCTCCATTTTGACGCGGCGGGCAAGGTCGACCGTCTGGGGCCCAGGGGGCTGATCTTTATCGTCCCGCTCATTGGCTTGCTGACGCTGCTGCTCAACGGCGTGCTTGGCGGCCTGGCGTATCGGCGCGAGCGCGTGGCGAGTTATCTGCTGTGGGGAGGGGCGCTTCTCGTCCAGGTGTTGGTGTGGACGGCCACGCTGGGGATTTTGGGACGGTTGTAATTTGACATTTGGACAAAGTCGAGCACAAGCGCCGCCGGCAATGAACCCGGCGGCGCTTGTTATTGTATCCCTGTGTAGCAGTCTAGTTGTTGCGCACGACGAGCGGCAAGTAGATATGATAACCGCTGCCCAGGTCGAGCCCGACGATCACCGGATCGTGGTCCGACGCGCGATACGGGTCATCTTTGTACAAGCTGGTGACGTGGCCTGGTGATTTGTACTCTTCGTTGTAATCGAGAGCGAGCGGTTCGTCGGTGTTGATGTGCCATACCGTCGCGCTGACCACCTGCGGCGTCAAGCTGCTACTCGATAGTGCATGGTCGAGATACCCAGACTGACCAGCGTAGATGTACGAATACGCCTCCGCCCCAATAAAGGTATCAAGCAAGTCGGCGTAACCAGCGTCTTTGATGGCAGTGATGGGATCCTCTTTGGCGTACGAGTTCAGGTCGCCGATGATGAGAACGTCAGGATCGCCACTGCCGGTGGGATCTGTGGCCAGCCAGTTCGCCAGGGCCGTCGCAGCGTCCGTGCGAGCGGCGCTCCAGCAGCCCTGACCGTCGCCCTGGTCGGCGTCGTCTCCAGATGCATCGTAGCAACTCTTCGACTTGAGATGGTTGACCACGGCGGTGAACCGTTCACCGGTCCCATTTTGCTCAAAAGTCTGGGCCAGCGCGGGACGGTTCAGCTCGTCGTTGAACAACGGGTCAACGGATGAGTCAAGGATGGCGGGCGAACCCACGGGGGTAACTGTGCCAGGTTGATAGATGAAGGCGACCTTGATGACATCGTCGCCGATCGTACCCGTGTCGACATAAGCGTAGGTACCGGCTCCCACGACGGCGTTCAGTCCGTCTACCAGGTCCTGGGTGGCGGTGATGGCGTTGTTTTCGATCTCCATCAGGCCTACGACGTCCGCATCCATTGTGGCAATGGCGTTGATGATTTTGTCGCGCTGGCGAGTGAACTCGGATGCGCTGTCTGCCCCGCGACAGCCCTGGTCGCCATCAGGCCCACATATCTCCGCGCCGGTGTCGATGGTGGTAAAATAGTTCAGGACGTTGAAGCTGGCGACGCTCAACGCGCCGCCCACCGCCTCTGGCGTGGCCGGGCGGGGATTGGCGGGAACAAACGTCGGCATGCTCGTCGGCTGTAGGCGGTAGTCGCCGTAAGCATAGTCCAGTACACCGGTGATGCCACTCACGGTGTAGCCGGTCCGCAGCGTATTGGTCGCGCTGAGCCCAGGAGAGGGATAGATGATCGGATCGGAGTCTTCCGAAGCGTCGCCATCGTCGAGCACCAGGAGGCGCAGGTCATTTGCATCTTGCAGAGCGTTCGCTGCCACGCCCGGCGTGATGACGTTCGTCGGGTTGAACAGCCGCCCTCCCTGCGAGAGGCTGACCTGACCGTAGCGTCCCAGGTTGTATACCTCTGTAACCGTCAAATCCTGTGGGAACGTGACCAGCATCCCTTCGTATGGCTCATAGTCGTCTTCCGCCGCGAGCGGCAGCGTGACGGTCGTCGGCGATATGCTGATTCCGCTGCTGATGACAACCACGCTGTCTAGGTCGGTCAGCCGCGTGAGGCCGCGATACTCGTTCACATCTCCCTGCACGCGCACCACATCCCCCACGTCGACGTCAACGCCAAATCCATCATCGTAGATAAAGATGCCCTCTGAGGTCAGTGGATCGGCGTCGGCATCGGCGTTCTCTTCCTGGACAAAGAAACCACCCAGTTGATCGTCTGTGTTCTGAAAGTCGCCGACTACTACACCCTCGATGATGACAGGCTCACCCGCTATGGGGCTTGAAAGGCCGCTGCCCTGGACCTCGTGGATGAACGTAGTCCCCGTCAAGACCATCGTGGAAAGCGTGCTGCTGACCGGATTAAAGCCCGCTGTGGAGCTGTCGATCCAGATCACATTGTCCACGACCTGCCGGTCGGAGAAGGGGCCGGTAAAAGTCACCCACACGGTGAAGGTGAGGCCGGCGGTGTGGGATGGAACAGCGCCCGCATCCCACACCGGCGGCGCGGTACCGGCGAGATTAAGATCGGTGGTGTAGGTGACAAAGCCACCATAGTCCACGCCAGCGGGCAAGCTCTCGGTGATGACCACATTCTGCGCCGTGTCACCTGCCATATTCCCGTAGGTGACGGTGAAAAAGATCGGTTCACCTTCCTGCGCGGCGGATGGCCCATCCTTGGAGATGTTCAGGCTGCGGTTGTTGGTAGAGCCGAACGTCTCTGGCACGTCGAACCAGGTTACACCGCCGCCAGAAGATGACCAGTCGTAGCCGTCGTTGGGACCGGCGCCGTCGGGAATGCGCTGGAACGTGTCATTTTCATATTCGCCTTCCCAGCCGATCTGGTCCACGCGGACGCCGTCGGGCTGAAAAAGATAGCCAACGTCGGTACTGGTAAAGTCCACACCGCTGGATCCACCAGGAACCCAATCAACATTTTCCTCGATGACTTGCCAACCGCCTACTGTGATGGTTATGGGGCCGGTGATTATCGCGACGCCATCTCCATCACTGAGCAACCAGCTTTCGATCACAACGTCGCTGGCAGTAGGGTTATAAATCTCGATCAGGTCGTTTCCACTGGTCGGATAATTATCGAACTCGTTAAAAACGAGCGAACTGCCCAGACTCACACCAGGCGCGTCGTTGGCGGAGCCAGGCGTAGGGGAGACGTCGAGATTCCAATCACGTGCATCGTCGTCTGTATCCTGGGCATCTGGCACTCTCGACGTCGAATACCCGTCGCACGAGAGCGGCGCTCCTCCCTGGTTGCCGAATGTCACCTCGTCGATTGTAACCGTTCCCAATAGCAGACGGATCGCGCCGCCGGAGTTGTTTACGTCGACGTTGGTGTTAGTAATCACGAGGTATCCATTGAGGGGAATAGAACCGGTCAGTGTATAAACTTCATCTGTCTCAAGCAGCCAGCCGGTGATGTCCACAGCAGAGGTTGTGGTATTGTAAAGCTCTACCCATTCTACACCTTCGCCGCCGGTGCCTTCTTTGGCGACGAACTCGTTGATCAGTACGTCGCTAGTGCTGGCTGCCGACAGTCTTTCGGGGAACCGAGCAGGTTCGTTCGCTAACGCCGCATTGTTTGGACCAATACCTAACAGCAATAACAGCAAGGCACTGCCCAAAACCAGGGAGCTTCCAACAAACGCACAAAGTCTTTGTCTCTTCATTTTATTTTATTCTCCATACGATATGTAATTATGTTGTCCAGGTTTTTACCAATTTCATCGAACAAAGTGAATGCAGAACGCGCAACTGTGGTTTTCCGAGAACATCACCTCCTTTCGCGCTAATAAGAGAACGGCCCGCACTAAATAGAGGTTTTCTACCATCCAAATGCGACGAAAATTCCTATCTTGGCCAACCTGTTCTCATTCAGTAACAGATCTATTATAATTATAGCACGGGCCTATAAACGAACCTCTAAACAAAACCTTATTCTTTCATGTGGAGGGTTGCAATGAGAGATCCTGTCACAGCTCGGGAAAGAATGAATACGGATAGTTGACGACGCCGAAAGCGCGTGGTATAATCTATGTACAACCTAGCAGGCTGTCGGAGAGGGTTTGTTTTTGGCAGGAAACGTCCCTTCAGGCGCAGTTTTTTGGCCTACATTGAGGCTTCATGCCCCATTTTTGCCTCGAAAACGTCGAGATTTAGGGGCAGCCTTT
>DAOTUB010000346.1:0-22895 GCA_034437455.1 Anaerolineae bacterium
GCGGGTAAAGAAAGGCTTGTCTAGGACTTGAATCCTGAACAGAAAGGCCAAACCCCTATATATACCGGTTCGCCAAGCGAAGAACGTATATGTGGTGGTAGGCTAAAAACTTTTATCCAAAGTCCAATAGAAAGGAAATGTGTATGAAAAAGCTCTCAATTTGCGGAAAGGGGGGCAGCGGAAAAAGCACCGTCGTCGCCCTCCTGGCGCGCGGCCTGCGAGATAGAGGTCGTCGAGTACTGGTTGTGGATTCCGATGAATCAAACCCGGGTCTCTATCGCGTGCTCGGTTTTGACAGGCGGCCCAAACCCTTGCTCGGTCTGGTGGGGGGAAAGAAGGAGGTGTTTTCGACCTTCTCCGAGGAATCGGAGCATCGAGAGAGCCTTCTGACGCGAGAGGCGTTCGGCGTCGCGGACCTCCCCGATGACTATATCGTGGAGCGGGACGGCATTGGCTTGGTCTGCATCGGCAAGATCCTCCAGTCGCTCGAGGGCTGCGCCTGCCCCATGGGGGCGCTGGGCCGCGAGTTCCTGAAGCGGCTTGCCTTGCAGGAAGACGAGGTGGCCGTCGTGGATATGGAGGCCGGTATCGAGCATTTCGGCAGAGGCGTGGACACGAGCATAGACAGCGTGCTGATCGTGACCGAACCCTCCTTCGATTCGCTCGAACTGGCGCAAAAGATCAACGCCCTCGCCGCCGAAGTGGGGGTGGAACGGGTGTGGACCATTCTCAACAAGATCGGGTCCGAGGAGATCGCTGCGAGGGTGCGGAAGGAACTGGAGCAGAGAGGCGTCTCTGTCGTTGGAGCCATCGGCTACGAGCCAGAGATCTTTGAGGCTGGCCTGGAGGGACGTCCGGTGCGTCGCGATAGGATGGAGACCGACCTTGGCAGCATCCTGGATCAGTTGTTGCAGGGGGAGCGAGCGCCGGTTGAGTAACGTCGAAGCAGAGCTTTGCGTGTATCGAAACCAAGCTGGATAGGGGGAGTGTATGTGCCTGGCTACGGTCTATATTGAAGAGGACGGTCAACAAGAAAAAGTGATGCAGGACGTGGCCTGGATCGAGCCTGAAAACGGCGGACTTGAATTGATCACCATGTTGGGAGAACGCCAATCATTTCAGGCGCGTATCGAGCGCATCGATCTGATGAAGAGTGTGATCATTCTAAAGAGAATGGCGGATGATGTTCCCGAAAGGGCATAAAAGATAGGAGGAGCATGCCAATTTACGAGTACCGTTGTGAAGAATGCAACGAACCTTTTGAGGTGTTTGTGCGTTCATCCTCGCAACAAACCAATCTCGCCTGCCCCAAGTGTGGAAGTCAAAGGGTGAAGAAGGCTGTATCGCTGTTTGGCGTTGGCGGGACGGGGAGCAGCAAGAGCTCGGCCGTTTCCTGTGGGCCTAGCGGCTCTACCTGATCGCTGAGTTTCTAGGAGGCCGTGCGCCTCCGGGAATATAAGGGAGGATTGAAATGACCCAACCCACGTTCGAGGACCGCTGTATCGTCTCCTGTGGGATGTTGCAGCCAGAGATGGCCCATCTGATGGAGAACGGTTTTCTGAACCCGCGCCGGATTCTGTTCACGCCGCCGGGCCTGCACGCTTTGACGGACCGGCTGGAGAAACATCTGCTCGACCGGCTGGAGCGAGTCAGGGAAGATTGTCCCGATCACAAGATCATTGTCGCATACGGGAAAAAGTGCTACGTCAGCGTAGACGAGCCGCTCAAGCGCGTGGATTCGATCTTGCAGGAGGCGGGCGAGGGGATCGTCCGGGTGCAGGGGGAGTACGGCTACGACATGCTGGCCGGTATGGAGGATCGGCAGCGCATCAGCGAGGGGAGGCAGGACAAGATCCTCTGGTTCACGCCGGGCTGGCTCAGGAGCTGGAAGACGATCTATCAGAGGTATTTCGGCTGGGATGCTGCGGACGCCAACGCGAACTTTCCGGGGTTCTACGACAAGATCATCATCCTGGACACGCTTGGCATCGGCGAGGAGTACATGACCGAGCACGCCGAAGAGATCCTGGAACTGTTCGACTGGGCAGGCCTGGGGGTCGAGTTCTATCCCATCACCCTCGACCGTTTCAAGGGCTTGCTGGTGGATGCTCTGATCTCCCAGGACCAACAGGGCCTTTGAGATGAAAATAGCGGCGCAGGTCAGCCTCTACCCGCTGCGGCAGACGTCCATCGGGCCGCCCATCCGCGAGGCGGCGCGCGTCTTGCGCGAGCGCGGGCTGGAGATGCGCGTGGGCGAGATGAGCACGCTGGTCTGGGGCGAGGAGCCAGCGGTCTTTGCCGCCCTGCAGGAGGCGTTCCACCAGGCTGCGGAGCGTGGGGATACGGTGATGGTGGTCACGCTTTCCAACGCCTGTCCATCGCCCGAGGAGTCAGAGACTTCACAAGTCTCCAAGACTTCGGAAGTCTTACCCAGGGAGCCATGATGATCTTTGACGAGAGCCTCGCCGCCCACTACGAAGCCTGGTACGAGACGCCGGAGGGCCGGCGAGCCGACGAGCTGGAAAAGGCCGTTCTGAGCTGGCTACTGCGGGGATTTTCCAGATCGGAAAGCGTCCTGGAGATCGGATGCGGCACGGGCCATTTCACCCGTTGGCTGAACGACCAAGGATTGGCGGCGGTGGGGCTGGATCTCTCGGCGGCGATGCTGACCAAGGCGCGAGCACTCGATGGGGTTCCATTGGTGCATGCCGATGCCCGGAGGCTCCCTTTCGCCGATGGCGCGTTCGACCTGGCGGTGTTTATCACTGCGCTCGAGTTTGTGGAGCAGCCTCGGGAGGCGTTGGCGGAGGCGCTGCGGGTGGCGCGGCGCGGCGTGGCGCTGGGCGTGCTCAACCGCTGGAGCGTGCTCAATTTGCAGCGCCGGTTGGCGGGGCTATTTCGGCGGACGGTCTATGACAGCGCGCGCTTTTACGGCGTGGGCGAGCTGGAGCGCCTGCTGCGCTCCGTCGCCGGAGGGAAGGCGCGCATCGTGTGGCGCATCACGCTGTTCCCTCGCGGTTGGCCCTGGGCGCAGGCGCGCTTGCCCTGGGGAGGATTCATTGGGATGGCGTTGATTGCGAATGATGGTTTTGGGGAGGAAGGATGATGGAAAGACAAAAAGTGTGGGTAGATGAGGCGCGTTGTACGGGCTGCAGCGCGTGTGTGGCGGCGTGTCCCGTCGGGGCGATCACGCTGGTGGGCGGCAAGGCCCGCGTGGACGAGGAGACGTGCACCGGTTGTCAGGCTTGCGTGAATCTTTGCCCGGAGGAGGCGATCCAGCCTGTGGTTCAGGGCGAACTCGTCGTCGCGCCGGAGCGACCGGCCCCGGCCGTCCGGCAGCCCGGCCCGTTGGCAGAGACCGCGGGCGCAGCCGTCGTCGTCGCCGGCGCGGGGCTGCTGACGAGAGCCGCCGGGGCGCTGGCCCGGGCGGTGGGCCGCTGGTTGACGCAGGAACCTGGGCCGACGAGAGCGCCCTCTGGGGGAGCCTCGTCTTCGACTGGAGGCGGGGAGAGAGGCGGACGCGGGCGTCAATCGCGGCGCCGGCAGCGGGGGCGGCGAGGGTAGGGGTGATGCGGAGATGGTCGTTCTTTACCAGGACCGTGGGAGCCGTGGCGCTGCTGGTCACGCTGGTTGCGAGTTGCGCGCCGCCGGCGCGACTGGTGTCTCCCACGCCAACTCGGTCGCCGACGCCGACGCTGAAACCGACGGCCACGCCGTCGCCCACGCTGGCGCCCACCGTCACACCGGAGCCGACCCTTCGCCCGACTCAGACTGTTACGATTGCGCCGACAGAGGAGGTGGACAGAGTGAGCTTTACCATCGTCTACGATAACAATGGGTACGACGGGCGGTTGCAGACCGCCTGGGGATTTTCCTGCCTGGTGGAGGCCGGGGAGAAGACGGTGCTCTTTGACACGGGAGGCGACAGCCCTACCTTATTGGGCAACATGAGCAAGCTGGGCATAGACCCGCAGGCGATTGACGCCGTCGTGCTCTCCCACGCCCACGGCGATCACACCGGCGGGCTGGGCGGATTGCTGGGCGCAGGCGCTCAGCCGACGGTCTACGTACCGGCTGCTTTTTCCGCCTCGTTCAAGGACTGCGTGCGCACTCACACCGAGCTGGTGGAAGTGACCGGGCCGATGAAGATTTTCTCCGGTTTCCACACCACCGGCGAGTTGGGTTCGGGGATCGCCGAGCAGGCGCTGGCGGTGGAGACCGCGAAGGGATTGGTCGTCGTCACTGGCTGCGCGCATCCCGGCGTCGTGGAGCTGACGCGCCGCGCCAAAGAGAGTGCGGACGTTTCACGTCCGGCGGGAGGGGAGATCTACCTGGTGATGGGTGGCTTCCATCTGGGGAGCGCGAGCCGTCGCCAGATCGAGACCATCATCGCCGAGTTCCGCGACCTGGGCGTGCAGAATGTTGCGCCATGCCATTGCACAGGCGACCAGGCGCGAAAGATGTTTGCCGATGCGTTCGGCGACGCCTGCATTCTGGCCGGCGTGGGGTGGACGACCACCATTGGTTCAGCGGAAGGGAGGGCGGAATGAAGCTCACGGTACGGCACGTGGACGGCATGCGCTTCCTGGCGACGACGGCGGGCCACACCGTGGTCGTGGACGCTGCGCCGGAGGACGGCGGCGCGGGCGCGGCGATGAGCTCGCCGCAGATGTTTGCGGCGGCGGTGGGCGCTTGCATCCTCGAGTTTGTGGCAAACTCTTGCCGGTTGCGCGAGATTCCATTCGAGCGGTTGAGCCTGGAGTTGGAGTACGAGGAACTGGACCGTCCCCGCCGCGTCGGCCCGTTGGAGGTGACGATCCACATTGAGCCGGAGCAGCCCGATGACGTGAAGCGGCGGCTCGTCGGTGTGGCCCGGCGCGTCACGCTGGTCAACACGCTCGCGCGTCCGCCGGAGGTGACGATTCGTTTCGCGGAGGAATGAGGGATTCATCATGCCGATTTATGAGTATACCTGTCGTGATTGCGACGCGACGTTCGAGGCGCTGGTGCGGGGCGGCGAACCCGTCGTTTGCCCGCACTGCGGCAGCGCGTCGTTGAAGCGGACTTGCAGTCCGTAAGCTACCCTCCGCCCCCGTCATGTTGAGCGGGCGGACAGCCCGACCGGCGGGTCGCACCTGGCCGACCGCACAGCGGTCGGTCGCGGTCGGGAGGAACGATGTGACGCGCTGCCTTGCTCCGCAGGGGGCGAGTGTCGGCGCGAATAAAAGGAGGTGAGTGAAATGGGTCGAGGTGGTGGAAGTGGAGGCGGTCGTGGCGGCGGCGCGGGTCGTGGCCGTGGTCAAGGACCGGGCCGGATGGGCGGTTCCAAGGCCGCCGGTCCTGGCGGCGACTGCGTGTGCCCCAACTGTGGGCACAGAGCGTCGCACGTTGCTGGTAAACCCTGTTACCAGATGCAATGTCCCAAGTGTGGCGCGCAGATGACGCGCTAGGCGAGGGCCAGGTCCTCTGGCGGAGCAGGGGCGACCCAGACGGTCGCCCCTGCCCGGCGGGGGCTGTTGGAGAATTCTAACGATGCTCAGACCGTTGTGGCGACTGTTGCTGGACGATCCGGGGAATTTGGATTGTGACGAGTGCTTTGCTGTGATGGAGTATTGGGCCGGGCTATTGGCCGAGGGCGGCGTCGATCTTCTTGCTGATATTCAGAAACTTCTGGCGCGTTGTCCGGCTTGTTATACCGAGTATCGTGAGGCGCTGCATCGCTTGGAGGCCACTCGGTCGGAGTGATTCGTCAGTACATCAAAGAGAAATAGGGAGTGAGGGCATGATCGTTACAGTAGCAAGTGGAAAGGGAGGCACCGGCAAGACTACCGTCGCCGTCAGTCTGGTGTTGAGTTTAGCAACCGAGGAGGGCGCTGGCAACCCTGTCCATCCGCTGCTCCTGGACTGCGACGTGGAGGAGCCGAACTCGGCTCTTTTTCTCAAACAGTTGGCGCGGCCGTCTGCCGCGTGGGAGCGCCGCGAGGTGGGCCAGATGATCCCGGAGGTGGATTTCGACAAGTGCACCTACTGTGGACGCTGCGCCGAGGTTTGCCAGTACAACGCTGTCGCCGTCGTGGGAGAAAGGGTGCTCATCTTTCCCGAACTGTGCCACGGCTGTGGAAGTTGTACGCTCAACTGCCCGGAACAGGCGATTTACGAAGTGCTGGATGTGACGGGCACGATTGACCGGGTCGATTATGGCTCCATCGAGTTCGCCCAGGGGACGATGAACGTGGGCGAGCCGATGGCCGTGCCCATCATCCGCCAGTTGAAGCAGTGGGTCATCCCACCTGATCACAACAACCGTCCCGTCATCCTGGACGCGCCGCCGGGCACGGCTTGTCCCGTCGTCGAGAGCATGAGCGACGCGGATGTTGTGCTGATGGTCACCGAGCCGACTCCCTTTGGTCTGCACGACCTGCGGATGGCGGTGCAGGTGGCCCGCGACGAGCTGGGGTTGCCCGTCGGCGTGGTGGTCAACCGAGAAGGAGTGGGAGACAAGGGGGTGGACGAGTACTGCGCCGCCGAGGAGATCCCGATCCTGATGCGCATCCCGCTCGACCGGCGCATCGCCGAGGCGTACTCGGAGGGGATACCGCTGGTCGAGACACTGCCCGAATATCGCGAGCAATTTCAGAATCTATACGCAGCCATCAAGCAGTTGTTGGCGGGCGAAAAAGGAGCAAGCGCGTCATGAAACAATTCGTCATTCTCAGCGGCAAGGGAGGCACCGGCAAGACGACCGTCGCGGCGGCGCTGGCCCATCTGGCTTCCCAGGAGCTGTACGCGGTCCTGGCCGACGCCGACGTGGACGCGGCCAACCTGGAACTGGTGCTCGACCCGGCCAAGCAGGAGGAGCACGATTTCAGGAGCGGCCAGGTGGCCGTGATCGATCCAGAAGCGTGTATCGCCTGCGGTATCTGCGCCGACGTCTGCCGCTTCGACGCGGTGGTTCCCGGCGACGAGGCGTATCAGGTGGAGCCTCTCGCCTGCGAAGGGTGCGCTTCCTGCTTCTACCAGTGCCCCGAGGAGGCGATCCAGATGGAGGAGCAACACGCCGGGATGTGGTTCCGTTCCGACAGCCGCTTTGGCCCGCTCTTTCACGCCCATCTCTTTGCCGGGCAGGAAAACTCGGGCAAGCTGGTCACGTTGGTCAAGCAACAGGGCCGCCTGCGGGCGCTGGACACCGAGGCAAAGCTGCTGCTGGTGGACGGTCCGCCGGGCATCGGCTGCCCCGTCATCTCGGCCAGCGCGGGCGCGGATATGGCGCTCCACGTGGTCGAGCCGACCGTCTCTGGCGTGCACGATCTGGAGCGCATCATGGGCACCACCGATCACTTTGGTGTGCCTTCGCTGGTGGCGATCAACAAGGCGGACCTGAACCTGACCCGCTCCGAGGAGATCGCCGCCTTTTGCGCCGAGCGGGGCGTGCAGGTCGTGGGACGGATCCCTTACGACAATGTCGTGACCGAGGCGATGGTGCAGGGCCAGCCGGTGACGGCCTACACGGATGGCCCGGTGACAGAGGCGCTGCGAGACGTATGGTCGCAGATCAAGGAGCAGCTTTTCGTGGAGGAGAAAGGGGGAGAGTCATGACCGATCGAGACGCGACGCGCGAGGCTGTGCTCGCTCGCCTCTCCACCGTCGTCGATCCCGGGACGGGCGTGGACGTGGTACGGATGCGGTTGATCGAGGGGTTGACGGTGGACGAAAAAGGTGTGGCGCGCTACACGTTCCGTCCTTCCTCCCCGCTGTGCCCCATGGCGGTGTCGCTGGCCCTTTCCATCCGCCAGGCGGTGGCCGAGGTGGAGGGGGTGATCGGGCAGGAGATGGAGGTGGCGGGCTATGTGGGGGCGGCGGATCTGAACGCGATGTTGCGAGAGATGGCGACCAGCGCCGGCGGGTAGGAAAAACCGACGCGATTGCCCCAAGTGGAGCTGGTAGATGCAAATGTTACACAAAACGTTGGCGTCTTTAGCGTTCAGGTGACGCACAGGTCCGGGAAATCTGGTTGAGGCCGCGCCGCTCGGGAAGGAGGCGAGCTGAAATGAACAGACGGGACTATCGAGAGGCAGCGCATTGGTTTTTCGTCCTCTCCCATCCCGTCCGTCTGCAGATCCTGAACGAGCTATTGGAAGAGGACAAGTGTGTCTGTGATTTGCAGACCGCGCTGCACAGGCCACAGTGCTACGTCTCCCAGCAACTGCGCGTGCTGCGGACATGCGGGATGATCGAGTGTCATAGAAGAGGCTCGTTCCACTTCTACCGCCTGGCAGACCCGACGGTCAGGCAGGTGCTGCGGTGGGTGCGGGAGCGGCAGGATTGAGAGGCTGGCGACATTGAGCGAGGCGGCCCGGTCACTTTTTGAGGATAGATTCCAACGCCCGTTTGCGTCGGATGGCCGGTCCGTAGCGGCGATTGGCTGCTCTGGGACGGCGCAGTCAGCCCTTTACGCGCTCTCTCACTCCTGTGTGGACTGCGATCTACGCGACACGTGCGACATTGCCGAGAGCAACGATGGTTGTTGGGGATGGCGTCCTTCCTGCGCCGACTGTCTGTGGGCGCAGGACATCATCCGCTGTCCGTGACTATCCGTCGGGCGGTGCGGTGAGCAGTATCGCGCGGGGCAGTTTTGGAGGGGGCGATATGAGCAACAAGGACAAAGTCACAGGAAGGAGAGGGAATGTTCCCATTTCTATTTGAACCCGGTTCAATCGGGGCGATGACGTTGAAGAATCGGCTTATTATGGCGCCTATCTCCACCAACCTGGCGGAGGAGGATGGTACCGTGAGCGAGGAACTGCTCTTCCACTACGCAGAACGGGCCAAGGGCGGGGTAGGGATGATCACGGTGGAGAACGTGTGCATCGCCTACCCATTGGCCCGCCATGGCGCGGCCCAGCCACGCATCGACGATGATACGTTCATCCCTGGCCTGAGCCGTCTGACGGACGCCATCCATCGGGGCGGCGCAAAGGCTGCCGTGGAGCTTACCCATCCGGGGATGAACGCCGGTCTGCGCTACACCGAAGGGGAGACCCCGGTTGCCCCTTCGGCTGTGCCCCGATCCAAAGATGGCCTCGTGTCCAGAGCCCTTTCCCACGAGCAAGTCGTGGAGGTGGTTGATGAGTACGTGGAAGCGGCGCGGCGGGCCCAAGAAGCCGGGTTCGACGCGGTCGAGCTCCAAGCCTGCCACGGCTTGCTCATCAATCAGTTCCTTTCTCCACTGACCAACCAGCGACAGGACGAATACGGGGGCGATCGTGAGAACAGGATCCGCTTTCTGGTAGAGATCGTGGAGGGCGTCAAGCGCCGCGTGGGCGTTGATTTCCCTGTCATGGTGCGCCTGGTCGCCGAGGATGTAACAGAAGGTGGGGTGACGCCGGAGGAGGGGCGCTGGTTCGCCCGTCGCCTGGAGGAAGCAGGGGCGGATGCCATCCACCCTGATTTCGGTCTGGGGGGCAAAGAGAAGCGGCTGGAGCCGATGCCCTATCCCCAGGCGTGGCGGGTCTACCTGGCCGAGAGGATCAAACAGGTGGTCTCCCTGCCGGTGATCGCCGTGGGGGTGATCCGTGAGCCAGGGGTGGCCGAGAAAATTTTGGAGGCAGGGAAGGCGGATTTCGTCGCCCTGGGACGGGCGCTCAACGCCGATCCCGAGTGGCCCAACAAGGCCCAGGCCGGGGAGGTCGCCTCCATCCGGCGATGTATCGGTTGCAACGAGTGCGTGATCGCTCGCCACGTGGCCGACGCCCCTCTGCGCTGCTCGCTCAACGCCACGGTCGGCCTGTCGGCTGAAGAGCGCCGGCTCGAACCGGCGAAGGCGCCCAAGCGGGTGCTCGTGGTGGGCGGCGGTCCGGCGGGGATGGAGGCCGCGCGGGTGGCGGCGCTGCGTGGACATCGGGTGATGCTCTACGAACAGTCACCCTGTCTGGGCGGAATGCTGAATGTCGCTGCTATTCCGCCGGGAAAGGAGAAGCTGACCTGGATCACAGAGTATTTCGCCCACGAGCTGGCCCGCCTGGGGGTAAAAGTCCACCTGGGGGAGATGCTGGAGGCGGAGAGCGTGCGGACATTGAAACCGGACGTGGTGATCATCGCCGCCGGTTCCCGACCCGCCTTCCCGGACATCCCCGGCGTGGATGGGCCGAACGTGCTCGTGGCCCAGGATCTCCTGGCCCGCCAGATGCGTTTCGCGGGGCAACGAGTCGTCGTCATCGGCGGTGGAATGCTAGGGCTGGAGACAGCGGAATACCTGGCTGCGCAGGGGAACACCGTAACCGTGCTCAAGCGATACGAGACCATCGGGCGCAGCATCGAGCCGCTGTACCGTGATTATCTGTTGCGTGAGTTAGGGGAACATGGTGTGGAGATCGTGACCGGCGTCGAGGTGCAGGCCATTCAGGCGGACGGGGTGCTGGCGCGCGATCAGACCGGAGCAGGGCATGTCATCCTTGCCGACCGGGTGGCGTTAGCCCGAGGGGCAAGGCCGTCAAACGATCTGGCGCAAGCGATTCAGGATCTAGCCCCTATTGCCATCGGCGATGCTTCCGAGCCACGCAAAATCATCGACGCCATCAGGGAAGGGTTCTTGGCTGCCCAAGCCATTTGATCCATTGACCAAAGGCCTTATAATCTCTATTGGATAGATGCGCTTACGGTGAGAGCAAAGGAAGAAGAGAAACGATGATCAGGATGTGTCCCAGGCGGAGATGCTGCCTGCACAGTTGCCCGTGCCAGAGCGGACGCGGCAAAGGTCTCAAACGTTCACCGCCCGATGGAGTGAGCGCGGAAACTATTGGTTTCTGATGTGAATAACAGCGTTTCACTCATAGGAGGTGAACAATTATGAACGCGATGTTTGTGATCTGGTTACTGGTGGCCGGCGCGGGCGTCGGCTTCGTCAACGGTATGTTCGGTGTGGGCGGCTGTTTCCTGATGGTGCCCACCATGTTCTATCTGTTCAAGGGATTAGGCGTACCGGTGGACACAGCCATGAAAATCTCGCTGTGCACCAATATGGCCGTCGTCGTCCCTACTGCGTTGAGCGGCGCGCTGCGCCATGCGCGGATCAAAAAGTTCTCCTGGCTTCACTACTGGAACTTTGCCATTCCGGTAGGGATAGGCTCCTTGGTAGGCAGTGCTATCGCCGTCTTTGTGCCGGGCGCGATACTAAAGATTCTCTTCGGTGTGTTGTGTCTCGTCGGCGCCTGGCGGTTCATGACGGCCCAGCCGCGCCCGGTGGACGAGATGCCGCCGGTAGAAAAGACCAGGTTCTGGTCTACCGGCTTTGGCAGTGGTTTTGTCGCCCACTTTCTGGGCATCGGCGGTGGATTGGTCTATGTGCCGGGCCTGAACACCATCCTGGGTGTGCCCGTCCACCGGGCGGTGGCCATCTCCCAGGCGACGATGGTCATCGGTTCCAGCGTGGGGGCCTTGACCTTCTTCATCCTGAGCCTCTTTCGCAATTTGACGGACCTACCGCCGCTGAGCTTGGGCTACTTCAACCTGGCGGCCTGGCTGGCCCTAGTGGTCGCCAGCATCCCGCTGGCCCAGATAGGCGCGGTTGTGGCCCACAAGTTGAGCGAGAAACGGCTCAAGTTCCTACTGGCGATCCTGTACATCTACGTGGGCCTCAAGCTGATCGGTGTATTCACCTGGCTGGGGCTGCCCCTCTAAGCGCCGGATTGGGAACTAGGGTGGGGACGGGAGTTGAACCGCCCCCACCCTAAAAGGATGCGAGACGGCGGGCGTGGACAGGCCGAATGCTTCGGCTTGCGCCTGGGATTGGTTGCGTACTGAACCAAGACGCCAGGGCGCAAAGGTTTCTGCGGCCTGGGAAGGCCGACGGTTTCTTTGTGTCGCCAACCAGAGATTGGATGCGTCTTTGCGTTAAAGCGCGGATTGTTCCAATCCGATGGTTGCGGCAGGAGGCCGCGCTATGATCATTGTCAAAGATGTCATTTAGTAGTACCATGATAGGCGGGGGAATGAACTATGTCTAAATGTCGTATCCGTCTCGTATACTGGCTTTTGCTGGCCGCCATATCCGTGGTCGGGGGAATCGTCGTGGACCTTGCCCTAGAGACGGAACCTTTCCCTATCGCCGTGCGTCTCCTGGGGCTCGTCGGTATATTGCTGGCTCATTTCCCCTTGAAGAGAACGGGCAGATTGCTCAAGCTGTGGGGAGAATCAGAGGAGTGGGGGTGCACGAACCGGCTGATCGTGACCGATCTCTACCGATGTGTGAGGCATCCGCACCACGTTGGAGTGGGTGTTTTCATGCTCTCTCTCGGCCTGCTCATCGGCCACCCGTGGTCGTTTCTGCTCGTCGTCGTCCCGCAGTGGCTATGGATCCTGGGATTCCTCTTCCTGGTGGAAGAGAAAGAGCTGTTGGAAAAGTTTGGAGAGGATTACGAGGCCTATCGTCGGCGAACACCCATGCTCTTTCTCAATCTACGCTGTGCTTTCCAAGTTCTCTCCGCGCCCATGGAGGCGATCACACAAGCGGTAGTCCAATAGATGGAATCCACGAGCAAGATGACAGAGAGGCTTGGCAGGGTTAGGTTTGCAAACCGCGCCCGGGGCCCGGGTGCGGCTATTTCTAAATTACAATGAAAAAAGGAGCATAAAAGTGAACAAGGCTGACATAGTTGTTGTAGGTGGGAGCGCCGCTGGTCTGACGGCTGCGATCACGGCGCGGCGCCACTACCCGGACAAGAGTATTCTCGTGGTGCGTCAGGAGAAACAGGTGTTGATACCGTGCGGTATCCCCTACATCTTTGGCACCGTCGAGACTCCCCAGAAGAATCTCATCGGCGACGGAGTACTCGAGAAGAACGACATCGATCTGTTGGTGGCTCAGGCCACGGACGTGGACCGGGAAAATAAGGTGGTACACACGACCGCCGGGGACGCGGGCTACGAGCGGCTCGTCATCGCCACAGGATCGCGGCCCGCGATGCCGCCGATCCCAGGGTTTGACCTGGAGGGTGTCTATGCGGTCGTTAAGGACGTCGAGTATCTGAGCGACTTGCAGCGGCGGCTCGAAAACGTCAAGGACGTGGTCATCATCGGCGGCGGGTTCATCGGGATCGAGTTCGCCGACGAGATCAACAAGGCGGAGGGGAAGAACGTCACCATCGTCGAGATTCTTCCGCATTGCCTCGCCCTGGCGTACGACGAAGAGTTTTGCATCGAGATGGAAAAAGTGGTCGAGTCTCGCGGGATCGCCATTCGCACCGCTTCCCGGGTGGAGCGAATCGGCGGCGACGGGAAGGTGGAAAAAGTAGTGCTCTCCAATGGCGAAGAGATCGAGGCCGAAGCCGTCATCCTGGGCATCGGGGCCGTGGCGAACGTCGACCTGGCGAAAGAGGCCGGGTTGCGCATTGGGCTGACGGGCAGCATCGCGGTGGATCGGACGATGCAGACGTCCGATGAAAATATCTATGCCTGTGGAGACTGCGCTGAGAAAATCTCGTTCTTTGGCGGCCGGCCCTCGCCGCTCAAGCTGGCCTCTATCGCCACGCTGGAGGCGCGGATCGCCGGGGCGAACCTCTTTGGCATCCGGCGCGAGAACGTGGGAACGGTGGGCGTCTGGTCGACGGCTGTGGGCAACCACGCGCTGGCCACCGCCGGGTTGACCGAGGCGATGGCGAAGGAGCGCGGCTACGACGCAGTCGCCGTGACGATCCAGGGGCCTAACCGCCACCCCGGCATCATGCCCGGCGCGGCGATGACCAAGATCAAGCTGGTGTTCGAGCGGAACTCGGAAGTGCTCCTGGGTGGGCAGGTGATGGGCGACGCCACGGCGGGCGAGATCATCAACGCCATCTCCGCCTGCGTGCAGAACCGCATGACGGCTGAGGACATTGCGATGTTCCAGACGGGCACCCATCCCGCGCTGACCGCCTCTCCCATCGCCTACCACATCGTGAACGCCGCCGAGATGGCCATCCAACAGATGCGTGAGCGAGGAGGCTAATTATGTCCAAGATACTCATCATAGACGATGACCCTGATTTCATCCTGGCCGTGCAGATGGTGCTCGAAGCCCATGGTTTTGAGATGGAAGCGGCCACGACGCCCGAGGAAGGGATCGAAAAGGTCCTGAGCACGGAACCCGACCTGGTGGTTCTGGATGTCATGATGCCGACGGGGTACGAAGGATTTCAGGTCGCCCGTGAGATCCGGGAGGAACACAATCTGAGGGATCTGCCTATCGTCATCCTCACCAACGTGCATAGCGCCAAAAAAGTGCCTTATCGCTTTGCCCCTGACGAGGATTACCTGCCGGTGGACGTCTTTCTGGATAAGCCGATCGAGCCGGACGCGCTGGCCGACACCGTCAAAGAGATGTTGGGCGAGCGCCGAGAGGAGCCGGAGCACCCGATTTAGCGCGAGGTGGGGGATGCCTGGCGCTCATTGAGCGCCAGGCGTCCTCTGAAGGGGGAATGAACAAACGATGATCGCTTTCGGACCGGTCCCATCCAGGCGGTTGGGGCGCAGCCTGGGGATCAACAACATCCCGCCCAAGGTGTGCACCTATTCCTGTGTCTATTGCCAGTTGGGGCGCACCCTCAAGATGCGGGTCGAGCGTCGCGCGTTTTACGAGCCGCAGGAGCTGTTCGAGGCCGTCCGGGACAAGGTAGAAAAGACGAGGGACATCGGAGAGGCGATTGACTATCTCGCCTTTGTGCCCGATGGGGAGCCTACGCTGGACGTCCATCTTGGCCGCGAGATCGAGTTGTTGAGGCCGCTGGGGATCAAAATCGCCGTGATCACCAACAGCTCCCTCCTCTGGCGCAAGGACGCGCGGGAGGATCTGCTGGGGGCGGATTGGGTCTCGCTGAAAGTGGATGCGGTGCGAGAGGATGTCTGGCGCAAAACGGATCGGCCCCACGGCGCGCTCCGGCTGACCGCGGTGCTCGATGGGGCGCTCGAGTTTGCCCAGGTCTTTGAGGGCGAGTTGGCGACGGAGACGATGCTGGTGGAGGGCATCAACGATGGGGACGATTCTCTCCGAGAGGTCGCCCGCTTTCTGTCCCGCCTGGAACCTGCCAGGGCCTACCTCTCCATCCCCACCAGGCCGCCCGCCGAGGAGTGGGTGCAGGCGCCCGGTGAGGAGACGATCAACCGGGCCTATCAGATCCTTGCCGAGCAGACAAGTCCGGTGGAAACCCTGATCGGTTACGAGGGGAACGCATTCGCCTTTACGGGCGACGTCGAAAAGGACCTGTTGAGCATCACGGCGGTGCATCCCATGCGGGAGGACGCGGTGGACGAGTTTCTGGAGCGGGCCGGGGCTGCCTGGCCGGTCGTTCACGAGTTGGTCGAGCGGGACCAGCTCGTCAGGACGGAATACAAGGGGCAAACGTTTTACGTGAGAAAGCTGGGTTGAGTTGAGGCGCGTGAAGTTTTGTTCGGGATGTTCTTGGAAGATGGGGAAGGTGAACGATGAAAGTCGAACGTTGGGGTTGGTACTCGATTGCCGTTAACGTCGTCCTGATCGTCATCAACGCGGGCATCGCCGCCGCCTCTGGCAGCCTGGCGGTGGAGGCGGAGATGGTCCACAACTTGGTGGATCTGCTGACGGCGATCGGGGTGTTGGTGGGGCTGAAACTTTCGACGCGCAAGTCGAAAGCCTTTCCCTATGGCCTGTACAAACTGGAGAACGTGATCACGGTGGTGTTGGCCGGGATGGTCTTTTTCACCGCCTACGAGATCTCGCGCGACGCGCTCTTTGCACCGGCGCGCCTGGCCACGGTAGACCCCTGGATGTTGGGCGGTGTGATAGTCGCGACGATCATCCCCCTCGTGTTCAGCCACTTTGAGCTGCGCGCCGGGCAGGAGGCCAACTCGCCGGCCCTCATCGCCGACGCCAAAGAGTACCGCGCCCACGTCTTTACCACCGGCACGGTCTTTGCCGCGCTGCTGGCCCAGTGGTTCGAGCTTCCGCTGGATCGCGTCGCCGCGCTGATCATCGTCGTCGCCATCGTCAAGACCGGCTGGGACCTGCTGGTAGATGGAATGCGCGTGCTGCTGGACGCCTCGCTGGACGCCGAGACGCTCTTGCAGATCCGCGAGATCATCCTGGCCGAGCCGGCGGTGGCGGAGCTTAAGTGGGTCACCGGGCGCAACGCCGGTCGTTTCCGCTTCGTGGAGACCGAGGTGGCCCTGCGCGTCCGCGATTTGGAGAAAGCAGGGGCGATCACGCAGCATATCGAGACGCAGATCCGCCAGGCCGTGCCCCACGTCGAGCGGGTGCTGATCCACGCCGAGCCGATGGAGCGCACGCATCTGCGCTACGCCGTTCCGCTGGCCGATCCCGACGGGGCCGTCAGCGAGCATTTCGGTGAAGCCCCGTACTTTGCCCTGGTCAGGGTGCGGCTGGCCGACGGAGCCGTCGAAGAGCAGCAGATCGTCTCGAATCCGTACCAGGATGTGGAGAAAGCCAAGGGCATCCAGGTGGCCGAGTGGCTGGTGGCGCAGAAGGTGGACGTGATGTTGCTGAAGGAAAGCCTGCGCGGCAAGGGGCCGGTCTATGTCTTTGGCGACGCCGGGGTAGAGATGCAAGAGACCGAGTCGACGACGTTATCGGCGGTGATGGCCGAGATCGCTGGCTAACAGACCGTAGTAACGACTTGACAGCAATTCCCGTTTTGTAGCCGCGCTTTCCATAGCGCGTGCATTTTGCCACATGAAACATCCTTCGCGATATAGAAATCGCGGCTACAACTCTCGTTTTTTCCCATAACGGGAATTGCTGACGACTTTAGTCGTTTTGATTGACCGCGACTAAAGTCGCAACTACGAGTTTGCTCAAAGTCGTCGCCACTACGAACCTGCTGCTATTCCTCTTCCCACTCCAGGGGGACGTTTCCCTCTGCCAGACGCATGCCCCGGTCGCGGCTCATCAGTATCAGGCTGATCGCCAACAGCACGCCTCCCAACCATTGCCCAGGCGTCAATCGCTCGCCCAGCAGCAAGAAAGCCAGCAGCAAGCTGACCAGCAGTTCCAGCAGACTGACCAACGAGGTCTCGACGCCCCCCAGTCGCTGCAAGCCGCTGAACATGGCCAGTCGAGAAAGTGCGGTCGTCAGTCCCAGCGCTGCGATGACGTACCAACCATTGATCGGGAGCATCTCGATCGGTCGTGCCTGCAACGCTCGCGCCAGGCCGACCACGCATGCCATGGTGGTCACGATGTAGAGCGCCGCCGTGCGCGCCGGGACATCGGCCAGCACCCATTGTCCCAGCACGATGTGCCAGCCATACGTCGCCGCCGAGGCGATCATCAGCGTCACTCCCAGCCAGTCCAGTTCTCCGGGGCCTGCTCGCGCCAGAAGGTAGACGCCTACCATCGAAAGCGCCAGTCGCACCAACGTGAGGATCGTCAGCGGCTGCCCGGAAGCGAAGAGAAAGAGCACTACCCACATCGGGTAGAGGGTGTTGAGCAGCGCGGCACGAGAGGCGTCGAGGCGCGAGAGACTCGTGTAATAGAGCAGCGAGCCGAACCCGTTGAACGCGCCGACACTGATGCAGCCGATCAGCCCCCGCCACGAGACGGCGATGTCCTGACGCCAGAATATCACAAACACCGCCCAGAGGAACAGCGCGGCGATCACTGTGCGCACAGAAACCACGGTGAACGGCGTGGCTCCGACGGCATACGCCATTTTGCCCAGGATAGGCGCCCAGCTCAACAAGAAACTGGCCGTCACTGTGCTCAGAACGCCCCAGCGCTGCTCGTGGCTCAACCGCATCATATTATCTTGCCTCCTTGATCATTGTTCATTTGTCATTGTTCATTGATTGTGTTACACTCCTGTCAATGACACCGAGACAGAAACGCATCCTCGCCGCCCTGGCGATCCTCGACGTGACGGTCATCCTGGCGATGGTCGTGCTCGCGGCACGTCTTTTCAGTACGCCGTTGCCCCTGGCGCCTACCGATCTCCCCGAGACACTTTCCCCGGAGCTTTGCCAGTGGAAGGCCACACAACTCCTGGCCCAAGCGGAATTGGGCGGCATCGTCACGCTGTCGCCGGGCGAGTCGCTTCGATTCGAGATTGTGTATCCACTCGCTCCAGGCCAGGTGGCCGATCAAGCCGCCCAACAGGTGTGGACTACCTTCGACGTCGCGCTGGCCCTGGAGAAAGAGCCATGTAGCCTCTTCTCACAGGTTGAGGTCGCTATCCGAGCTATCCGGCCCAATGCGCACGTCCAGGACAATGTACATATCAACGCCAGTGTGAGCGCGGTGGACCTCAGGGCCTTTGGCGCCGGTGAGCTCGGCGAGGACGAGTTCATCGAGCACGTGTTCTACGAGGCCATCTCGATCCATGCAAAATGAGCCAGGGGCAATTGTAGCCTGTAGATGGATAAAAGTCAATATTGGCGAGCGCGACGCACCTTGATCGCAACTGCACAATGCGGGGCCTTTGCCGACGTCGCAGGGGTACGGATGGAGTAGCGGTGCTCGGCGGCGGTTTCTCAATCTGTATCCAGGACGCGACGGACCACCTCCGCCAGGATGTTTATATCAAAGGGTTTGTAGATAATATCCAGGATGCCCTCTTTTTCCAAATCCTTTTGCTCTTCGGTCAGCAAGTGGCCGGTGATCGCCAGTGTCTTAAGCCCAGGTTCTTGTTTCTTCAGTTCCCGCACCAACTCTTTACCTCCCATCTCTGGCATCACCACGTCCGTGAGCAACAAGTCTATTCTCTCGGCTGTCTGGTAGACCCTCAAGGCCATCCGTCCGTTGGACGCCGTCAGTACCCGATAACCCAGCGACTCGAGAAACTCTTGGCCTGCTTCTCGTATACTGTCGTTATCCTCCACGAGCAGGATACTCTCTCCCTTTCCTGCCGGAGGAGATGGAGCTTTTTTCTTCTTTAGAGCCTCGACCTCCTCCACCTCGTGGGCCGGCAGGTAGACTCGGAAGGTCGTCCCTTTACCCACTTCTGTCTCGACATCGATGAATCCTTCATGTTGGGCCACGATCCCATACACCTGGGCCAATCCCAATCCCGCTCCACGCCCCCGTGGCTTGGTGGTAAAGAAGGGTTCAAAGATGTGAGGCCGCACATCGGGCGGGATCCCAATGCCCGTGTCCGAAACGGACAGGCAAACCCACTTACCGGGAATCATCTCCCTCACTGGCGGTTTTTCGTCAGGGCCTACGTCCATTCTCGAAAGCCCGATGACCAGTTTTCCTCCCTCCGGCATGGCATCTCGTGCGTTGATCACCAGGTTCATCAGCACCTGTTGGATTCGAGTGGGATCGGCGTTCACTCGAAGCGGGGCGGCTGTAGGCGGAGCGGCGGTAAGCGGAGCGGCGTACTCCTCCACCTCCACTTCTAACAGCGGGGAAATGCTCTCCGGAATCGTGCGCTGCAAGACGCGGAAGGCCTCTTTGATGAAGGGCTGGAGATCCACGGGGTGAGTTTCGATCGGGGAGCGGCGGCTAAAGTCCAGAATCTGCTGTACCAGGTCCGTCGCCTGTCGTGACTCACTGACGATGGTCTTGAGAGAGTTTGCCAGGTCCGGGGATAGATCGGGCTTCTTCAAGGCCATCTGCGCGTAGAGCATGATGGTGGTCAACAGGTTATTGAAATCGTGAGCGATGCCCCCGGCCAACTGCCCGACGGCGGCCAGTCGCTCGTGCCGCCGCAGCGCTTTCTCCGTCTGCTTGCGCTCGGTGATGTCGGTGTAGACGGCGATCGTCCCGTTTACTTGATCCCCTAAAACGATCGGGGACCCGGAAACCATCACGTCCACCGGCGAGCCATCCTTCCGATAACGGACGGCCTCGGTAGGAGGGGTGCCCTTTCCACTCATGGCCTGTTGAGTGAGGTCAATCGCCTCTTTAATGACGTCTTTGTCGGTCCCAGTGATGAGTGCGTCAATGTTTTGTCCGACGACTTCTTCCTGGGTATACCCAAATAGCCTCTCCGCCCCCGGATTCCACTCGAGGATATTATGATGAGTGTCCATTGTGACGATGGCGTAGGGCGCGTTGGCCAATATGCTCTCCAGGTACGACCGGCGCTCTTCGATCTCGCGCTCCAACCTTCTGTGCTCGGCGATGTCCGTGGCGATGTGGATCACCTTCTCGGGGCGACCCTCCTCGTCGATCACTGGCGTGCAGGAAACCAGGAACAGCCCTTTCAGCGTCTCCATCTCCATCTCGACTGTCTCGGACTGACCGGACGCGAGCGCCGTCTCCATTGGACAGCACGCGGGAGGTCGGTCGGTTCCGGCTTTGTGGAATATCTCGTAGCATTTCCTGCCCACAAGCTCGTCCTCCGACTTGCCCGTGGCGCCCACTGCGGCGCGGTTGGCGGCCATGATGTGGTGGTGTGGGTCGAGGATCAACGCTGGCTGGCCGATCGCCTGGAATATCTCCTCCCATTCTCGCCGCGCGCGACGCAGATCTTCCTCCGCCCGCTTGCGCTCGGTGATGTCCATAAACGAACCCATCATGCAGATAGGTCTGCCGGTCTCTTCAGTGACCATGCTCGCAGAAAGAAGCACATCGAACAACGAGCCATCTTTTCTCTTGGCCACGAGTTCACCACTCCAGCTGTCTCCATTACGCAATGCTTCGATTACTTCTCCGGCTTGCTCTTCCATCTGCCAGAATTCTGCGGCGGGTTTTCCCAGTACCTCGCTTTCGTCCTCATACCCCCACATTCCAAGAAATGCAGGATTTACGTAGGTCAGATTTCCTGCGAATTCAGCGATGGCCATAGCAGTAATGGATGACGCAATCGCATTTTCCTTTATTCTCAGGTCCTCCTCCATCTGCATCCGCCTGGTAATGTCGCGGCTGACGCCGATGAGGACCTGCTGAGCATTCCAGCGACCCCGCGTGACCTTGGTCTCGACCGGTATCCGAGTCCCGTCTTTGGCCATCAAAGGAATGGAGCTCCACTCGGTCTTGCCCGCTACGATGTCGGCGACGGCGGCTTGCGCCTCCTCACGTCGGTCGGGTGGATGCACGCTGAGCACGTGTTTGCCCAGCAATTCCTCCTCAGAGTAGCCCAATCGCTCCAGGACCAGCGGGTTGACGCGCAGCATGCGCCCTTCCAGATCGAGCACGAACAGGAAATCTTCGAGGGAATCGAACAGGGTCTGCAATTTGGCCCGACTCGCCCGCAACGCCTGCTCCACCCTGGCGTTGATGATGGCGCTTCCGATCTGAGAGGCTATGGTTTCGAGCGCATCGCGGGCAAAGTCGGGTACCTCGTCCAAAGTATAAGAGGCGATGTTGAGGCAGGCGACAATCTGATCCTCGTAGCGGATGGGAATGACGGCGATGGCGCGTAGACGCTCACGGCGATTCACGTCGTTTAATGGAACCCCCAGGTCTTGGTAGCGGGTATAGACCGGCTCGCCCGACATGACGAGTTGCGCGTTCGCCGAGCTGGCGTCATAGTGCGATGCCCTCTCGATGAACTCGGGGGACAGTCCGGTGTGAAAGGCGAGATCCAGGTTGCCGGTGGTCTCGTCAACCAGATAGATCCCGCCGCCGTCCATCCCTGAGGCGCGGATCGCGGCCTCGGTGCAGAGGCGCAGTGTCTCGTCAAATCCGGGCGCGGCGCCGAGCGCCAGGCCCAGGTCGCGCTGAACGCGCATCAGGTTCTCCGCTCGCTTGCGCTTGGTGATCTCCAGCGCGACCTCGACGGCGCCTATTATGTTATCGTTTTCATCTCGAACGGGATAACCCCGTATGAACCAAATTCTCCCGTCGGGGGTGGTCACTTCCGTTTCCTGTGGTTGACCGGTTTCTCTGGCTCTCAAGACCGGGCAGTCCACACACGGTTCATGGCGCTGATTCCATATCTCGTAACAATGACGTCCTATCAATTGCTCGGCGGCGAGGCCCACGGATTCGCTTGCGGCCCTGTTTACCCAGAGCACTCTCATTTCGGCGTCTTGATATGCCACCAGCTCCGAGATGCTGTCCAGGATGATGGCTTTCTCGTGCTCGCTTTTTCTCAGCGCCTCCTCTGCCCGTTTGCGCTCGGTGATGTCGCGAAGCACGACTCGAACGGCTGGTTTGCCATTGTAGGTGGTGGGAATACCCGTCACCTCCACGTCAATTTCCTCCCCGTTGAGGCGAACGAGTTTTTCTTCGGCCAGCGGCGCTCTTTTTCCCTCTCCTATCGCCTTTTGAACGCGCTCCTTGACAGTTCCTCGATAGTCGGGGTGCACAAAGTCCAGCATCGGCTTTCCAATGAGCTGCTCAGGAGTTTCCGCGCCAATGATCTCTGCCCCGGCAGGGTTGGCAAAGACGACTTTACCTTCACAGTGGATAATGATCGCGTCGAAGGAAAGCTCCATGAGACGATGGAATTCTTCCTCGCACGTGCGCGGTTGATCCGTTTCTGACTTTCTTTGATGCTGGGGTATGTGGTTCGTAAGCTCTTTTTCTCCTGGCATGGTTCACTCCCGGCGAGCTAAGCTTTTACACAGTGAGGGGACAAAGTGACCTTGCTTGTAATGAAACCGCCACTACTGGTTGATAATAGTATACTCGATAAATACTTTATCGGCAAGACAAGAACGGGTTTTCTCCGGGCGCATCAAAACTTGGGGGAGTATTCATTGGAGAACCAATCCAGCGCCGGTCGAGTAGGCCCGAAGGGCCGTATCGAGACCAAGCGGGTGATCTGAAGAGCCGCTCGCTTTGCTTCGATGGCACTCGACCAGCGCTCGCTCCCCAAGATTTGTATACGCCCGTTTTCTCCAACTGAATGTGACTGGGTATAATTCAGAACTCTGGGGGACAGGTTTCTTTTTTCTCCAGACTGTATCTTTTCAATAAAACGGGGCTATGTAGCCGAGGTTTCCATACCTCGCGGGCCTGCGCGCTATGGAAAGCGCGGCTA
>DAOTUB010000347.1:0-22487 GCA_034437455.1 Anaerolineae bacterium
ATGCGGAGAAAAAAAACAGAGCCACCCCCGGTCTGCCGGCAAGCAATCGGGATGGCTCTCCATTCAAGCTCCGCGCGGGCTATAGATCTAGCTTTGTCGCGCAGAATTACTTGAGGCGGGAGCGACGGGATTTGAACCCGCGATCTCCGGCTTGACAGGCCGGCATGTTAACCACTACACTACGCCCCCAATACAGCGCGCATCATACCACACTCTTTCCATTCCGTCAAGCTAATCACACTTGACGATCTCCACGTCTAACCGTTTTCCCCATCCAGCCCTCGGTTGACAGTTTCTCCCCTTCCGGCTACAATAGCGCAATTATGAGAATGACGGGGAGTAAATGATTATGACGAAAAAAGTGACCGGCGCCAAAGTACGCCAGCAATTTCTTGATTTTTTTGCCGAGCGCGGACATACTATCGTGCCCAGCGCCAGCCTGGTGCCGGCGGATGACCCCACGCTGTTGTTCACCAACGCTGGAATGAACCAGTTCAAGGACGTCTTTCTGGATGTGGGCAGCCGGTCCTATACCCGCGCTGTCGACACCCAAAAGTGCATGCGTGTCTCTGGCAAACATAATGACCTGGAGGACGTCGGACGCGATGGCACGCACCACACGTTCTTCGAGATGTTGGGCAACTGGTCCTTTGGCGACTATTACAAAAAGGAGATCATCGCTTGGGCTTGGGAACTCTTGACCGAGGTATGGGGTTTGCCCAAGGAGCGGTTGTGGGCCACCGTCTTCAAGGATGAATCAGACGAGCTGGAGACGGACGAGGAAGCAGCGGGCTTTTGGCGGTCAGAGACGGATATTACTCCTGAGCACGTTCTTTACGACGGTCGCAAGGAGAACTTTTGGGAAATGGCCGACACGGGACCCTGCGGGCCGTGCAGCGAGGTTCATTACGACAGAGGTCCCGAGACGTGCGATCGGCAGGGAGAACCCGGGCACGTCTGTCGGGTCAACGGCGACTGCACTCGCTTCACCGAGCTGTGGAACCTGGTCTTTATCCAGTACAACAAGGACGCCGACGGCGTCTTGCACCCACTGCCGGCCAAGCACGTAGACACCGGCCTGGGGTTCGAGCGGTTGCTCGCCATACTTCAGGGGGTGGATTCCAACTACAAGACCGATCTCTTCATGCCCATCATCCGGCGCGTGCAGGAGATGGTGGGCCACAGCGATGCCGAGGTCGAGGAGCATATCGTCGCCTACCGCGTCATCGCCGATCACGGACGGGCGATCACATTCCTCATTGGAGATGGCGTCCTTCCGGGAAGCGAGGGGCGCAAGTACGTGTTGCGCATGATCCTGCGCCGCGCGGCTCGCTTCGGGCGCAAACTCGGCTTTACCGACCCTTTCCTGGTCGAGGTCGCCAAAATCGTGATCGAGATCATGGGATCGCAGTTCCCCGAACTCACAAACCGCCGTCCGTTTATCCTCGCCACGATCGCTCAGGAGGAGGAGCGCTTCTTGCGCACGCTCGACCTGGGCCTGGCGCGTCTGGATGAATTGGTGAGCGAGCTGAAGAGAAAAAGCACGAAGGTCATCCCTGGCGACAAAGCCTTCCAACTCTACGATACGTATGGCCTGCCACTGGAGATCACGCGCGACGTGGCAAAAGAAGAGGGGTTGAGCGTGGACGAAGCAGGCTACCAGACGGCGCTTGAGGAGCAGCGCCAGCGCGCCCGGGAAGCGGAAGCCTTCGATGCCTACGACGAGGAGGCGCTGGCCCGTTACCAGGACGTACTGACGGATCTACAAGCGCAGGGGCTTTTAGGCGCAGATGGCGTCGAACACAACCCTTATGCGACCGCCACCCTGGAGACGAGGATCACAGCGATCCTGCGCGACGGCGCGCCCGTCGAATCGGCTCAGGAAGGCGACCAGATCGAAGTCGTGTTGCCGGCGACCTGCTTCTACGTCGAGTCCGGCGGCCAGGTCTCCGACACAGGCTTTATTGCCGGAGGGGAAGAACCGGCCTGGAAGATCGAGGTGCAAGACGTGCGGCAGCCGGTCGTCGGTCTGATCGTTCACATCGGTGTGGTCGTACAAGGCCAGCCGCAGGTTGGCGATACAGCTCTGACTGTCGTGGATCACGAACGGCGCATGGACATCGCCCGCAATCACACGGCCACCCATCTCCTGCAGCGTGCGTTACGCCAGACCCTGGGCGAGCACGTGCAACAGGCTGGCTCGTTGGTCGCGCCCGATCGCCTGCGCTTTGACTTTACCCATCCGGCGCCGTTGTCTCAGAATGAGCTGGACGCGGTAACCCGTTCTGTAAATGAAGCTATCTTGACCAGTTATCCAGTAGGAAGCCTTGAGCGGAGATACCGCGAGGCGGTGAGCGAGGGGGTCATTGCGCTGTTCGGCGAAAAGTATGGCGACGTCGTGCGCGTCCTGTGCATCGGCGAGCAGGATGACCCCGTCAGTCGAGAGTTGTGCGGCGGCACGCACGTGGACGAAACCGGCGAGATTGGCCTGTTCCACATCACTTCCCAGGAGAGCGTGGGGGCGGGAGTGCGCCGCATTGAGGCGGTGACGGGCCGCGCGGCGGCGGATCTTGTCGAGCATCAATTGAGCCTGCTCAAAAACACAGCCGCTTACCTGGGAGTCCCACCGGATGACGTGGACCGCAAAAGCCTCGAGTTGCTGGACGAATTGCGGGACGCACAAAAAGAGATCGCGCGCCTTCAACAGAAATTGGCGATGCGTCAATGTGAGACGCTGTTGAAGCACGTACAGTCGGTGGCGGGAGCCTCCCTCGTCAGTGTCCGAGTGGATGCGCCCAACGTGGAGGCGCTGCGCGAGATGACCGATTGGTTCCGCGATCAACTTGGCTCCGGCGTATTTTTGCTGGGGGCGGTGTTGGACGGTCGTCCGGCGTTTGTCGCTTCCATCACTCCTGACATAGTAGAGCGCGGCGCGGACGCCGTCAAACTGGTGCGTGGCGTGGCCCGCGTCGTGAGCGGCGGCGGCGGCGGCAGACCCACCATGGCCCAGGCGGGTGGACGCGATCCCGGCAAACTCGACGAAGCGCTCGCCCAGGCGCCCGATCTACTGAGAGAGCAGTTAAATGGCAGTAGTTCATCGTGAGGAGACCGACGGCTGGCAAACTGCCCCCTAACGGCTGATCATGATCGAGAATTCCTCCGTCATAGAATTGCAACCTCAAGACGACCTCGCTTCTATCCGGCATTATCTCAGTTGGCGAGATAGAGATCGCGTCGCGCTCGTGATCCCATGGGAAAAAAGTTTTCCCTCCAGCGAGCTGGATTTCAGGCTTTTGCGGCGCGAGATCGAGCGGCGACGAGTAGAGATCGCCATCGTCTCTGCCGACCCAGAACTGCGACACATGGCTCGCAAGTGCGGCTTTCCCGCTTTCCCCAGCGTCGAATGGGCACAAGAGACCTCCGTGTGGCGCAGTCGTCCTCCCAAACAAATGGAACCGCCGCGTCGCCCCTGGTGGAAGGAAGAGGTGGAGCTTTCACCCCGACCTGTCCGCCCCCGCCCGTCGTGGCTCTATTGGGGAAAACAGGGGATACGCGTCGTCGCTTTTCTGCTGGTATTATCGATCCTGGCCGGCAGCGCCTACACCATCGTCCCCAGCGCCGAAGTGACGCTCGTGCCGGCTGGCCAGGAGTTCGTCACCATCGTGCCGGTATCGGTGGATCTCGATATCGAGGAGGTGGTGATCTTTTCCTCGGAAGAAGGACCGGGGGGGATTGTTCCGGCGCGGCGAGTCGGCGTCGAAGTCGAGGGCCATGCCGAGGTCGAAACGACCGGCACGATGAGCGTCGCCTCTGGTCGGGCGACCGGAGAGGTCATGTTCACCAGTTTGCTGGCCCAGGATTACGTCGTGCGAGCGGGTACGATCGTGCGTACTTCCTCCACCAGCTATCCCATCCGCTTCCGCACTACCGCAGACGTCACCGTCCCTGCCGGCGGCCAGGCTACCGCGCCCATCGAGGCGCTGGCGGGCGGGATAGGCAACGTGGGCAGGTTCCAGATCAACCAGGTGGAGGGCGTGGCCGCCTCGGCAGTGCGGGTGATCAATCCGGCGCCGACCAGCGGCGCAGAAGCCGCCGACGTGCGCGTCGTCGTTCAGGACGACTACGACCGGGTGCGGGAACACCTGACCCAACAGTTGCTCGATCAGGCCTACGTGGAGCTGGGTTCCTTGCTGGAGTCTAGCGAATTTCTTCCTCGCCAATCGCTGCGCATCGAGGCAGTGCCCAAGAAAGCCTACACGCGCTTTATCAGCGAGCCAGCCGACACCGTGGGGCTGAATATGCGCCTGCTGGTGAGCGGACGAGCGGTGAACGTGGTCAGCGCCCAGGGGATCGCTTATGCGGCTCTCGCTCGCCGTCTGCCGCCAGGGTACGCGCTGGTAGACGCTCGTTTTGAGGTAGGGGAGGTGGCTGAGGAGGATATCGGCTCCGGCTCGTTCGCCTTCTTTGTCACCGCGCGAGGTTACGCCGCCGTCGCGCTCGATACCGACGCGGCGGTTGAGCTTGTGCGGGGGCAGCAATTGGCCGATGCCCGCGAGCAATTGCAGGACGAATTCCCCCTTGCCGAAGCTCCTCAGATCGTACTCTGGCCCGAGTGGCCCGAGCGACTGAAATGGCTGGAACGGATGCCGTTGCTCCCCTTGCGCATCAACGTGCAAGTCATACCCCAGGGCCAGACTGTAGCCCAGAAGGACTAGCGTATGCGCGTTCTTGGATTGGACTTTGGGGAGCGGCGCGTGGGGATCGCCATCAGCGATCCCACCGGCACGATCGCCCGCCCGTTGCAAGTGCTTATGCGAGCCTCGCGAGAGGAGGACTTTGCCGCCCTCGCTGCCATCGTCGCCGAGCACGGCGTTGAGCGGATCGTGGTGGGTCAGCCGCTCAGCCTGGATGGCACGGAAGGACCCCAGGCGCGGCATGTGGCCGGTTACGCGGCGGCACTGGCCGATGCCCTTCCCGTCGAGGTCGTCTCGTGGGACGAGCGTTTCACGACGATCACGGCGGACGAGATCTTGCGCCAGACCCGCAAGGAGAAGGATAGACGCCGCGCTCGCGGCGGAGGCGAGATAGACGCGATCGCGGCAGCCGTGATCCTGCAAGGATACCTGGACAGCGGATTACAGGACGATAGTGGATGAAAAAAATTAAAAACGTAGGCCAGATTCTCGCCTTTTCTGTAACGGTGATGGCGCTCGCTGCCGCTCTGGGCAGCGCCGTCCGATTTTTCAATCAGTCTGTATTGGGCCTGGGAAGCGTCTCGATTGGCTTGTGCGGCGCGTCCTCGCCAGACGACTTTCTCATCGGCTTTTACCTGGAGGCCAACGCGGATCTACTGGAGCAGCCGGCGGGGAACGACGACACACCGATTCCCTTCGTCATCGAGCCGGGCGAGACGGCGGTAGAGATCTCGAATCGGCTGAAGCAAGAGGGATTGATCTCTGACGCCGAACTTTTCCGCCGGTACGCGCAATATCATGGACTGGACGCCGGTATCGAGGCCGGAAAGTTCACCCTGCGCCAGACAATGACCATCCCCGAGATCGCTCAGGCGCTTCAACAGGGACGGCGCCCCGAGCAGGTTGTCACCATCCAGGAGGGATTGAGGCTGGAGCAGATCGCCGTTGAGGTGGCGTCGCAGACGAGCGTATCTTACGATGAATTTTTTCTGTTGGCGACGACCGGGTGGCGAGATATGGGTTTCTCTTTCGATTTTCTGACCGAGGTACCTCTCACAGCGACGCTCGAAGGATTTCTCTTTCCCGAAACGTACCGCCTGCCCGAAGATGCCACCGCTGCGGATGTCCTGGAGCGCATGCTGAGCACCTTCGACGCGCGCGTGACCCCCGAGATGCGAGCGGCGGCGGCCAATCGTGGGCAGCGTCCCGTTGAGGCCACCGCCACTACGGGATTGAACGTCTATGAACTGGTCACCCTGGCCTCTATCGTTGAACGAGAGGCGGTTCTGGATGGTGAGCGCCCGATCATCGCCGGCGTCTACCTCAACCGTCTGGAGTCGGGCTGGTTCCTCGACGCCTGTCCCACCGTGCAGTACGCGCTTAGCACTCCTGAGAACTTGTGGCCCCAGTTCACGCTGGAGGCGACGGAGGTGGATTCACCGTACAATACCTACCGCAACCTGGGCCTGCCGCCTGGCCCTATCTGTAGCCCGGGCCTGGCTTCGATCGAGGCAACCGCGCATCCGGCCGACACGGACTATTACTTTTTCCTCGCCGACTGCACCAAGGACGATGGCAGCCACCTTTTTGCCGTGACCCAGGAACAACACTTGAGCAATTATCAAATGTGCGGTGGCGAAATTCAGTAAATACGCAACACGCATTACGCAACACGCACCACGTAGTACGTATCACGTATTACGTATTGTTTGTTGCCTATTACTGTTGACCGCCTGCCGGTTCCCTGGGACGGTGCGGCCGGCGATCAAGATCGGGCTGGTCGCCCCGTTCGAGGGACGCTATCGCTACGTGGGCTACGACGCGATCTATGCCGTCAGGCTGGCGCTGCGTGAGGCGAACGCGATCGGTGGAGTAGCGGGCTATAACGTCGAATTGGTGGCCTACGACGATGCCGCCGATCCTGCGATGGCAATCGAGCAGGCCCACAAGCTGGCCGCCGACTCCACCGTCGTCGCCGCCATCGGCCACTTTCACGAGGAGACGACCGCTGCCGCTTTGAGCGTCTACGCCGAGACAGGTATCCCCCTGGTGGCCGTGGCTCCCACGGGACCCTCGCTCACTTGGGAAGAAGGATCCGTCTATCGTTTGGGGCCGGACGCTGCTTTCATGGCCAGCGCGTTGCTCGAGCGGATTGGAACAATCCGCGCTCCTGAAGGATCGGGGGATTCCGAGATAGCTTTCGTGATCGAGGACAGCCCGCTGGGAGCGGCGCTGCAAAATGCGCGAGCGCGCCGGTTGCAGACATCGCCTGTCGTGTCGCCGGAAAACGCGACTTGGCTGGAGGTGGTGCTGGCGTCGGGCGCGGAGGCGGTTCTTTGCGACGCCGACCCGGTGACGGCAGGCGAGGTGATCTCGGCGCTGCGCGAGACCGGATGGGAGGGAGCTTTCCTGGGCGGGCCGGCGTTGGCTGCGTCCGACTTTGCCGCCGTGGCGGGCCAGGCCGCCGAGGGGGCGGTTTTTGTCACACCATATCCCTTCCCGGCGGACGTTCCAGGCGGCGCGGATTTTGTGGCCGCTTACCAGGCCGTCTCCAACGGCGTGCCGCCTGGGCCATTCGCCCTCCCGGCCTACGAGGCCACCTGGCTGCTACTGGAGGCGCTGGAACAGGAGATCGCCGCGCGCGAAGAGCCTACACGGGAGGGGATCGCATCGGCGCTTCCCGCCACCGAACGGGACGGATTGCTCGGCCACATCGCCTTTGTCGGTCAAAGTTGGGGGAGTACGCCACTCTATTGGTATCGCATGGACGCGGAAGGCATACCGCAGCTTTTGCCGTAGGGAAGGAACCACCGAATGAACCAATTGGTCGTGCGTTCCAGCACGCGGCTGCGCGGACGGGTGCGCGTGCCAGGCGACAAATCCATCTCCCACCGGGCGCTGCTGCTCGGCGCGCTGGCCGAGGGGGATAGCCAGATCGGCGGCTTTCTCCCCTCCGGCGATTGCCTGGCGACCCTGGATTGTCTCCGAGCGCTGGGTGTCGAGACCGAAGCTCACGACCAAACCGCCCTGACCGTCCACGGATGCGGGCTGTATGGACTGCGAGCATCCACCGCACCGCTGAACTGCGTCCGTTCCGGCACGACGATGCGCCTCCTGGCGGGCATCCTGGTGGGCCAGTCGTTTGCGAGCACGTTGACCGGCGACCCGCAGTTGCTCCGCCGTCCGATGCGCCGCATCATCGAGCCGCTCCGCCGGATGGGTGCCGAGATCGAGGATACCGACGGCTGCGCTCCGCTCACCATCCGCGGGCGGTCGCTGCGCGGCTACGATCACACCCTCCCTGTCGCCAGCGCCCAGGTCAAGAGCGCGCTGCTCCTCGCCGGGCTGTACGCCGACGGGCCGACCATCGTTCGCGAGCCGGGACCCGCCCGCGATCACACCGAGCGCATGCTCGCCGCGATGGGAGCAGACATCGAAATTTCTGGTCTCACCATCACCCTGTCTCCTTGTCCCCCTCTCTCCTTGTCTCCACTCTCCTTGAGCATACCCGGCGATATTTCCTCGGCGGCCTTTCCGCTGGTCGCGGCGACACTGGTGCCTGATTCAAGAGTCACCGTCGAGGGCGTGAGCGTCAACCCCACCCGCACGGGCGTGCTGGACGTGCTGCGGGCGATGGGGGCCGATGTCGCGCTGGACAACGAGCGCGAGCAGGGGGGCGAGCCGGTGGCCAACGTGACGGTTCGTTCGTCGGATCTCGTGGGCGTGGAGGTCGGCGGCGACACGGTGGTGCGAGCGATCGACGAGTTCCCGGTGCTGGCCGTCGCCGCGACGCAGGCGCACGGCACGACGCACGTGCGCGACGCCGCTGAGTTGCGCGTCAAGGAGACGGACCGTGTTGCCGCTATCGTCGCTGGACTGCGGGCGATGGGCGCGCACATCGACCCGCTGCCCGATGGGTTCATCATAGAGGGGCCGATCCCACTGCGCGGCGCGGCGGTGGACAGCCACGGCGATCACCGGCTGGCGATGGCTTTGGCTGTAGCAGGGTTGATCGCAGAGGGAGAAACCGTGATTAAGAATGCGGAATGTATTCCCGATTCCTTTCCCGGTTTCGTCGAATTGATGCGAGGCTTGGAAAAAGCACTGTGACCGACAAGGTGATTGGCTACTACGATCAAGCATCGGAGCGGGAGTGGGAGCGCCTGGAGCAATTGTGGGTCGAATTCCACGTCAACCTGCACTTTATCGACGCGCACCTCGCACCAGCCAGCCGCGCTCTGGACGTCGGGGCGGGGCCGGGCCGTTACGCCATCGAACTGGCGGAACGAGGGCACCAGGTCTATGTAGGCGATCTGACGCCGGAACAAGTGCGGCTGGCGCGGGAAAAGATCGAGGAAGCGGGCGTTCCCGCGCAGGTTGAAGCGATCGAGGTCTTGGATGTGCGAGATCTGCGCCATCTGGAGGACGCTGCCTTTGACGCCGTCCTCGCTCTGGGTCCGTTCTATCATCTCCAGACGCACGACGACAGGAAACGAGCCGCCGAGGAGATCGCGCGGCTGCTCAAGCCCGGCGGCGTTCTCTTTGCCGCGTTCATGCCCCGGCCTGCGTTCATGACGGTGGCCTTGCTGGAACCGGAACGCTGGTCGCCGCTCGACGACCCGGAACGTCTGGCGTCGCTATTTCAGAGCGGCATTTTCGATCACGCGGAGCCGGGACGCTTCACCGGGGCGTACTTTGCCCGCGTGGAGGAGATCAGTCCGCTGTTCGAGGCCGTGGGCATTCGAGAGATCAAGATCGTCGCTTCAGAGGGGATCGCGATGTGGCTATCCGGCGCGCATTGGGAGAGTATTCGGCAACGCGGCCCACGGGCATTCGATCAAATTCTGTCCCTGGTCATCGCGACCGCGGAAGATGCGAGCATTCTGGGGATGAGCACGCACGTGTTGTACGTCGGCAGGAAAACTCGATGAGGCCAGATGCACCTGACTATCTCGCCCGGCTCGACGGCGCCGACGACGTGCTGTGGGAACCGCTGTGGCGGCTCCGCACGGAACTGCGCCCCGTCGAGCGCGCGCTGCTCATCTGCCTACCGATGCGACGGCTTCACTTTGTGCATCACGGCGGCGGATCTCGTCTCAGCACGCCGCACACCCACAGTCGTTTGCAGCACGTTCTGGGCGTCTTTGCGCTGGTGGCGCACTTTTGCCCCGACGACGATCTTCTTCGCGCGGCGGCACTGCTGCACGACGTGGGACACATGCCTTTTTGTCACACGTTGGAGGGGCTTGACGGCGTCGATCATCATCGCTGGACTCGAGAGCGCGTCCTCTCGCCGCCGATCGCCGACATTCTGACCCGACACGGCCTGGACCCTCAAGTTGTCCTGGCCCATATCAGCGGCGAACCGGCGAACCTCCTGCGCAACAAGGGCGGCATTCTGCACGCCGATCACCTCGATTGCTGGGTGCGCAGCGCGCAGGTGGGCGGCCTCTTGCCGCGACCGGCTCCCGAAATCCTGGCCCGGCTCCGTTTGCAGGGACCATACCTCGACGCCGACGTCAAGACCGCCGAGCTGCTGGTTGACCTCATCGTGGCCGAGGCGCGCTTCTATTGCACCGCCGTCAACCTGGGGCCTAACATGATTCTGAAATATCTGGTGCAGCAGTTACTCGACGCGGGAGTGCTGACCACGAGTGATCTGGCTACGATGACCGACAGTATGGTCGAGCGCGCTCTATTTGAAAGCCCGATCACGGCAGAGGAGGCGCGGCGATTGTGGTATCAGCCACACGCGATCATCGCACACCGGCTCGGCGAGGAAGAACCGCCGCCTGGCGCTCACGTCGTGCAGATGGAGCATCTCTACCTGGCGATGCCGCTGGCGAACGGGCAGCTCATCACGCGAGTCTCGGCACGTGCAGAGAAGCTCGCGGCTGAAGCGCGGGAGTTGCACGGCGCGTACGCTGTGTACTGGAATGGCGATGATTGACGGACGCACGCAACTGGTCGGACTGATCGGCTGGCCGGTGGAGCACAGCCTCTCCCCGGTGATGCACAACGCCGCTTTCGACGCGCTAGGGCTGAACTGGCGCTACATCCCGCTGCCGGTGCCGCCGGGGCAGGTCAAAGTCGCCGTGCGCGGCCTGGCTGCGCTGGGCTTTCGCGGCGCGAACGTGACCGTGCCCCACAAGCAGGCGGTGGTGGGCACGCTCGATTCCGTTTCCCTCGACGCCAGGGAACTCGGGGCGGTCAACACGCTCGTCGTCAGTCGAAACGCGGATGGTGCGGCAGCCATAAGCGGATACAATACGGACGCTCAAGGCTTTGTCGGAGCGCTGCGAGAGGGCGGCTTTGAACCAGGGGATGGGGGCAGCGCCGTCGTCGTGGGAGCGGGTGGCGCGGCGCGAGCGGTGGTCTATGGACTGCTGCGATCGGGCATTGGGGAGATCGTGGTGCTCAACCGCACGCTGGAGCGAGCGCAGGCGCTCGTCGCCGCTCTGGGAGGCTCTCGCGCGCTGCCGCTCACACCAGAGACGCTGGTCGAATCCGCCCGCGCTGCCGACCTGCTGGTCAACACGACGACGGTGGGGATATGGCCTCGCGTGGACGGTTCTGTGTGGCCCGACGGCGTGCCCCTAACGCCTCACCTGACGGTGTTCGACCTGGTCTACAACCCGCTGGAGACGCGCCTCCTGCGGCAGGCCCGACAGTCAGGGGCACGCGGCATAGATGGATTGGGGATGCTCGTGCGGCAGGGGGCGCTGGCATTCGAGATGTGGACGAACCAGGGCTTGACATTGGATGAGATTGCCGAGCCGATGCGTGCGGCTTGCGAACGGGTGCTCAGAGAATAGCTAGGTAGCGCGAAAGAGGAAAAAATGAAACTTCGACGTCCCTTTGTAGCAGCGGGCTATCACGGATCCTCCCCGATCCCCAGATCAGTCTCGATGACGACGCTGGCCTCGACGCTCTCTGGCGTCGAGGGATCGTGAATCACACCCATCCCCGGCTCCGCTCGATCGCCTTCGTCCACCCGGCGAGCGTCTCCTCCCGGCGGGCCTCGTCCCACTGCGGCTGGAAGACCCGGTCCACACCCCAGTTGGCCCGCAGTTCGTCCAGCCCCGACCACAGCCCGGTCGCCAGCCCTGCGGCGTAGGCCGCGCCCAACGCCGTCGTCTCGTGCACCACCGGGCGCACCACCTCCACGCCCAGGATGTCGGCCTGCAACTGCATCAGGAAATTATTGACCGTCGCGCCGCCGTCCACTTTGAGCGCGGTCAGTTCGATACCGGCGTCCGCCTGCATCGCCTCCAGCACGTCTCGCGTCTGGTAGCAGATCGATTCGAGCGTGGCGCGGACGACGTGGGCGCGGGTCACGTAGCGGGTGAGGCCCACGATGACGCCGCGGGCGTCCATGTCCCAGTAGGGGGCAAAGAGGCCCGAAAAGGCCGGGACAAAGTAGATGCCGCCCGCGTCCTCCACGCTCTGGGCGATCGCCTCCGTCTCGGCGGCGCTCTGGATGAGGCCCAGGTTGTCGCGCAGCCATTGGATCGCCGCGCCGGTGATGGCGATGGAGCCTTCGAGCGCGTAGGTCGCGCCCGAAGGCAGGCCGTAGGCCACGGTGGTCAGCAGGCCGCTCTGCGACGGGATCGGTTTGCCGCCGGTGTTGAGCAGCATAAAGCACCCAGTGCCGTAGGTGTTCTTCGCCTCGCCCACGTCGTAGCAGGTCTGCCCAAAGAGAGCCGCCTGCTGATCTCCCAGGTCGCCACAGACCGGCACAGCACCGCCCACCGGCCCGTTGAGTTGCGTCGTGCCGTAGAGGGCCGGGTCGGACGAGGGGCGGATGGCGGGCAACATCCGGCGCGGGATCGCGAGCATCTCCAGCAGTTCGTCGTCCCAGTCGAGCGTGCGCAGATTCATCAGCATCGTGCGGGAGGCGTTGGTCACGTCAGTGACGTGCGCTCCGCCGGTCAGGTTCCAGATGATCCAGGTATCGATGTTGCCAAAGATCGCCCCGCCCACCTCCGCCTTTTTCCGCAATCCGGGGACATTGTCGAGCAGCCATCTCAGCTTGGGGCCAGAAAAATAGGTGGCGACAGGCAGGCCGGTTTTCTCGCGCAAGACCGGCTCCAGCCCGGCGGCGATGAGCTGCTGGCAAAGCTCTCGCGTGCGCGTATCCTGCCACACGACGGCGTTGCAGAGCGGCTCGCCGGTGGCGGGGTCCCAGACGACGGTCGTCTCCCGCTGGTTGGTGACGCCGATGCCGGCGAGCTCGGCTGGTTCGATCCCGCCTGCCGCCAGCGCGCCTTCGATGACGTGGCGAGTCCTTGTCCATATCTCGGCGGCGTCGTGCTCGACCCAACCGGGCTGAGGGTAAATCTGGGCGTGCTCCTCGTACATCGAACCGACCACCTGGCCCCGCCGGTCGAAAATCATAAAGCGGGTGCCGGTGGTGCCTTGATCCACGGCGGCTGCGTATTTCGTCATACGGCTTTTCCTTCCTGCTCTCGCAGCATCGCGCGTACCTGCTCGGCCGCTCCGCCGACGATGGGATCGCCGTGACCGGGGCACAGCACGTCGAAATCCAGGTCGACCAGGCGGCGGATGGAAGCAATGGCCCGCTCCATATCTTGGGTAAAGGGTTTGGGTGGAAGCCCTAACCGGTTGTCTCGACGGTTGATCGCGTCGCCCGAGATGAGCAAGCCCTCGGCTGGAACGTGCAGGGCGATGGATCCCGATGTGTGGCCCGGCGCGTGGACGACGGTCGCGCCGCCCAGCACGTCGAGCGTCTGGCCCTCTTCTATCAGTACATCTACCGGCACAGGCTCCGCGCGGAACACGAGCGACATCACGCAAAAGATCAGCCGCATCACGATCCCGTGCGGCAGCGGCGGAGGCTGCTCACCGGCGATGAAGGGAGCGTCGTCCGGGTGAGCCAGCACGGTCGCCCCCGTCTGGCGCTTGAGTTCAGCCAGACCGCCCACGTGATCGATGTGATGGTGCGTGAGGAGAATGCGGGTCAAATCGGTCGGAGCGCGGCCCAGGCTCCGAGTATACTCCAGAATCGTTTCGGCGCTGCGAGGCATGCCGGTATCTACCAACGTCAACGTCTCGTCCAGCAGCAGATAGACGTTGGCGCCATCCACGCCTGGAACGCGATGTACGTTTGAGATGATTTCCATGATTAACCTCCGTGAATGATCAAGCGTCATTTCGAGCGACCGCAGGGAGCCGAGAAATCTCGCGTTGGTGGGATTGGAGACCCTTCGACTCCACTACGCTCTCCTTCGGCAACCTCAGGACAGGCTGCTCAAGGTGACGAATTAGCACGAGCTATGTGTTCTCTACGTTTTGATCCATCCGTGTCCGCAGGCGCTGGTACTCGTTCGAGGCCGCGTAGCGGCGCAGTTTCTCGATACGTCGGACCATCATCGGATGGGTGGTCAGCGCCTCGCCCAGGCCAGACAGGGCGTGATCGTCCTCCGCCTCGATGCGCTGGAGCGTCCGCTCCAGGCCGGCCCGCGTGCGAGCGTCCTTCCCCGCCGCCAGCTTGACCAAGGCCGTGATCGCTTTGTGAGACTTGCCGCAGGCCAGCAGCCCGGCCCGGTCGGCCGAGTACTCGCACGCCCGATTCCACCACAGAAAGGCCATCGTCAGAATCGCCGAGGCCACAAACGGGCTGGGGATGCCGGCCATCCCTCCCACCAGCGAGTTGAGCCGGGTATGCCCCAGGCGCACGTGGCCCAGCTCGTGGCCCAGGATGAAGCGTATCTCGTCCGCGTCCATCACCTGCAGGAGCGGCGCGTGGAGCACCACGACCTTGGGCGACGAGAGGCCAAAGGTGTAGGCGTTCAGCCTGTTACCGGGCGCGACAAAGACGTGCACCAGGCCCGGCTGCAAGCGGTCCATGCTTTCGGCGGCGAGGGCGGCCAGGGCGGGCATGTCCTGCGGCGTGACCTGTCTGGCCCGCTCCATCAGCGACCGGTGGTGCGAGCGACTGAGCGCGTAGGAGAGCGCCACCATCGCCACGACGAACACGAAACTGAGGCAAACGGTCGCCGTGGCGGTCAGGGCGATGACGAAAAAGACCAGGAACAGCGTGAGCGCCAGGATAAGCCGCTCGTTGGTATAGCGATAGGCGGTCGTGTTGTAGGGTTTCCTTCTCCGCACACGGATCTCAGATCTGTTTTGAGAGTTCGTCGTTTTCACGTTTCTGAATTTCGTCTCCACCGGCCACATCGCTCGCCAGGGGCGGCCTCTGTTTCCAAAAGCCGGTCGCCTGTTCAAAGGCGTGGGCCAACTGCAACACGCCCAAGTCGTCCCGATGCCGCCCCACGATCTGGACGCCGACGGGGAGGCCCTCCGGCGTAAAGCCGCAGGGGACCGAGATGGCCGGAAGCCCCAGGACAGAGACGTAGTAGCAGGACTTCATCCAGTCGATGTACGTCTCCATCGTCGTCCCGGCGATCTCGGTGACGTAGCGCTGGCTCACGTCGAAGGGGGGCACCTGGCTCACCGGCAGGATCAGGAACTCGCGCGTTTCCATAAACTCGCGCACGCGATGGTACAACTCCGTGCGCTTGATCTCAGCCTGCCCGATCTGCGGGCCGCGTAGTTTCATCCCCTCTTCGACGTTCCAGATGACGGTCTCTTTGATCTGACGCCGGTGCGTCTTGAGCAGTTCGGCATAGCTCAGTTCAAAGTGCCATGCCCGCCAGACCTTGAACACCTCGTCCGCGTCGGCAAAGTCCGGCTCTCCGTCCTCGATCACACAGCCCAGCGACTCGAACACGTGCCGTTGCCCGTCGATGGCCGCCGTCACCCGGGGGTCTACCGGCAGTTCCCCCAAGTCGCGGCTCCACCCGATACGCACCCCTGTGAAATCCCGCTCCAGCGGGCGGCGGAAGAGGCTGCCCGGCTCGGCGATGGCGATGGGAGAGCGCGGATCGGGTCCTGCCATCACGCTGAGTAAGAAAGCGGCGTCCTCCACCGTGCGCGCCATCGGCCCCGCCACCGAGAGCGGCGACCAGCCGGAAAGGGTAGGCCATTTGGGCACCCGGCCCGGCGAGGTGCGGAACCCCACGACGTTGCAAAAGCTGGCCGGATTGCGCAGCGAGCCACCCATGTCGCTGCCATCGGCGATGGGCAGCATGCCGCAGGCGAGCGCCACCGCTGCCCCGCCGCTGCTGCCGCCACAGGTCTTGCTCGTGTCATAGGGGTTCAGTGTCTCGCCAAAGACCTCGTTGTAGGTCTGCGAGCCAGCCCCGAACTCGGGCGTGTTCGTCTTGCCGACGGTGATGGCCCCCTCATTTTTCAGCCGCTCCACGATCAGCGCGTCGTGATCCGGCACGAAATCCGCGTAAATGGGCGAGCCAAAGGTGGTGCGGATCCCCTGGGTCGGCGTCAGATCCTTGTAGGCGATGGGAAGCCCGTGCAGCGGGCCGACCTCCTCGCCGCGGGCGAGCGCCTCGTCGGCGGCATCCGCCTGCTCCATCGCTTGATCGGGAAGCAGCGTGACGATGGCGTTTACCTTTGGATTGATCCGGTCGATCTGGGCCAGGTAAGCTCCCATCACTTCTCTGGCCGATAGTTCCCCGGCCCGAATGCGACGGGCTAATTCGGCGGCTTGGATAAAGCAAATTTCGGACATTCTTCTCCTTCGGGTGGAATCGGGTCAATTGCTTTCGTCTCAATCTTTCAGGCAAGATTTCGGGACCCTGTTCAAGCATCAGCCCTGTCGCGCGGGCCGATCAGCCCGGCGCCCACGGTCAACTCTTGCATCTCGCGCGTGATCTCTTGCTGGCGGGCCGTCTGGATCGTCAACGTCAACTCTTCGATCAACCGATCGGCGTTCTGAGAGGCCGCTTCCATAAGCTGATAGCGCGCCGAGTGCTCCGCCGTGGCCGAATCGAGCAGCAAGCCGTACAGGCTGACCGCCGCCCACTGCTCGACGGCGCGGGCGTACAAGCTCGACGGATCGGTCTCGATGATCGGCGGAGGCCAGGCTTCATCTGACACGTTATCCAGCTCAGGAAAGCGCGGGGGAATCAGACGCGTCGCCGTAGACTCGTAGCGTCCCAGGCCACGATAGGCGTTGTAGACCAGGTCGACCGCGTCCAGCTCGCCCTCTTCGTAGCGCGCCAACCATTGACGGGTCAGGTCAAACGCCAGGGCGGAGGACGGCAGCCCGGCGACCGACAGCTGGCCCGACCAGTCCGGCGCTCGCTTCCGCCGCCGAAAGATGCGCTGAACGCGGGTTCCCAGCACTGCGAGTTCCACCTGTGCGCCCGCGGCCTCCTGGTCCGCCAGGTGTTGCTCCGCCCGCTCGACGACCGCCACGTTGAACCCGCCGCACAACCCCCGCTCGCTCCCGACCACCAGGATCACAACCCGCCTCTTCTCCCCTTCATCCCCCCCAACAGGGGGAACAGAATTGCGTTTGAGGGAGACAAACTGGCGAAAGAGGCCGCGCCTTTCCTCCCCCCCTTTGGGGGGGAGGAAATGGTCTCCAACCAACTCCTCCGCCAACCGGGTGCGTCCCTTCGCCGGGAGGTGAGACGCGACTAGCGGCAGGATCGCCGTCACCTGTTCGCCATACCGCCGCACGTTCTTGCTCCGATTGAGCGCCATCCGCCAGCTTCCCAGCGAGATCGTGCGCAGCGCGTTCAGGATCGGCTTGACGGTGCGGATGTGCGCGAGACGGATCTGGGCGCGTTCCCGTTCCTCGATCATATCGGCTCAGTACGTCTCAAAGCGCTCGAGATCCCAGACGAATACCACCGCCCCGCCGAGCGCGGTTTTCACAGACTTGGAGTGGGGCGAGAGGCTGTCTCTTCCCAGCTCGGCGAACTCCACGTGGGCCGGAGAGCGGCAGCTACTGCAAATAATATCCAAAATCTTGGGCAGATCTCGAGCTCGCACGGCGATAAAGAGCGTCTTTTGGGCCTGGCGCAACATGCCGCCGCGGCTCTCAGTAAACGTCGCCGTGTGTCCGGCGTTGATCAGGGCATGCAGGACGTCTTCTGCCTCGTCTCGCGGTATTACGGCCATCACCATCTTCATTCGCTTCCCCCTTTGTCGAGCCAGGCTGTGTGATAGTCGGCTATCGTATCGATCAATACGTTCCGCATCTCCGGGTCGAGTTCGCCGCTGCGGTCGAGTTGAGACAGGATCTCGGGATGCTTCGCCTGGAGATAAGCCAGCAGGCCACTCTCAAAGGCAGAGACATCATCGAGCGGGACGTTGTCGAGATACCCCTCGGTCGCTGCCAGGAGACTCGCAATCTGCAAGGAGAGTGGTAGCGGCTGGTGGGCGGGCTGGGTAAGCACGGCCCGCAGCCGCTCGCCCCGCCGAATCTGGCGCTGCGTGACCGCGTCCACCTCGATGCCAAAGCTGGAAAAGCGGGCCACCTCCTCGAACTGGGCCAATTCGACCCGCAGCCGGCCCGCCACGTCGCGCATCGCCGCCGTCTGCGCCGCCCCGATCAGGCGCGAGACCGACAGTCCCACGTTCACCGCGGGCTTGACGCCGCGGTTGAAGAGGTCCGCGTCGAGCACGATCCGCATATCGGTGGTGCAGATCAGGTTGGTGGGGATGCAGGCGACGATGTTGCCCCGCTGGGTCTCGACGATGGGCATCGCCGTCAGCGAGCTTCCCTCCCCCTCGCCCAGCTTGCAGGCGCGCTCCATCAGTCGCGCGTGCAGGTAATGGACGTCTCCGGGATACGCCTCGCGGCCCGGTGGACGGCGCAGCAAGAGGCTCAACTCGCGGTAGGCGCCCGCGTGCTTGGTCAGATCGTCGTAGACGATCAGCACGTCGTGGCCCTCGTGCATCAGGAACTCGGCCATCGTGCAGCCGGCGTAGGGCGCGAGATAGCGCAGCGCGGGCGGGTCGTCGGGGCTGGAGGCGACGACGGTGGTGTAGGCCAGCGCGCCGCCCCCGCGCAGCGTCTCAATGACGGCGAGGGTGGATGATTTTTTCTGGCCGATGGCGACATAGACGCAGAGCACGCCGCTCTCTCGCTGGTTGAGGATCGCGTCGACCGCCAGCGTCGTCTTGCCCGTCTGCCGGTCGCCGACGATCAGCTCGCGCTGCCCGCGCCCGATAGGCATCAGCGCGTCGACGATCTTGAGGCCGGTGTGCAGCGGCGTGACCGTCGGCATGCGCTCCAGGATACCTGGCGCTTCCCGCTCCAGGTGGCGGAATTCGCCTGTGTCAACAGGGCCGCGCCCATCCAGGGGTCTACCCAGTGGATCCACCACCCGGCCCAGGAGCTGACGGCCCACCGGCACGCGCAGCCGCTCGCCCGTCGACGTCACCAGGTCGCCGCCCCGGATGCCCTCGTCGGGGCCGAGCAGGATCACGTCGATGCGGTCGTGGTCGAGGCTGAGGATGAGGCCCTCCACGCCGGTGGGAAACGTCAGCAGGTCGTCGGTGCAGGCCTGGTGCAGGCCCGAGAGCCTGGCCACGCCATCGCCGACGCGCTGCACGATACCGACGTTTCGAAAGCGCACCTCGCAATCCAAACAATCAGCCTGCTGGCGCAGGACGCGGAGCAGCGCCGGGGTATCGAGCCGGGCGCGAGCCGGGTCGGTGTGGGCGGCGGCATCGTCGCTGATGCAGCGAACCACGCCCGCCTCCTCGAAGCGCACCTGGCAATCCTGCCGGTCGGCCTGCTCGCGAAGCGCCTGGAGCAACGACTCTACGTCGGGTCGGGCCTTCTTCTTATCCTGTTCGTTCACCGGTAATCACTTCCAGTTACTGTCCACCTCGTCATTCCGAGCTGCCTGCCCTGAGCCTGTCGAAGGGACCGAAGGGAGAGCGGACGCTGCACGTCCGACGGAATCTCGCGTCGGAATCGTGCTTGCAATCGCAAATGGAGATTCCTCGATTTCCTTCGACAGGCTCAGGACAAGCTGCTGCGCTCACTCGGAATGACGCGCCAGAGGAGCGCGAGCGGTCATCATCTCCGTCAAGGTCTCCCGCATCTCCGCGGTCAGCTCGCCGCTGCGATTGAGCTTGGGCAAAAGATCGGGGTGCTCGACTTCGATGAGGGCGAGTAACTTGCTCTCGAACGCGGGTACGTCTTCGGGTGCGATGCCGTCGAGAACCCCCTCGGCGGCCGCCAGCAGAATCACGACCTGCGCGGCAAGCGAGAGCGGGCGGTTGGCGGGTTGCCGGAGCACGGCCCGCAGCCGCTCGCCGCGCCGGATCTGCCGCTGCGTCGCCTCGTCCACCTCCGCGCCAAAGCGGGCAAAGCGGGCCACCTCCTCGAACTGGGCCAGTTCCAGCCGCAGCTCGCTCGCCACCTCGCGCATCGCCGCCGTCTGCGCCGCCCCGCCCACGCGAGAGACCGACAGCCCCACGTTCACGGCGGGCTTGACCCCCCGGTTGAACAGGTCGGCGTCGAGCACGATCTGCCCGTCGCTGATCGAGATCAGGTTGGTGGGGATGTAGGCGGCGATGTTGCCGCGCCGCATCTCGACGACGGGCAGCGCCGTCAGCGACCCCCCGCCCTCCTCCTCGCCCAGCTTGCAGGCCCGCTCCAACAGCCGCGCGTGCAGGTAAAAGATGTCGCCAGGGTAGGCCTCGCGGCCCGGCGGACGGCGCAGGAGCAGGCTCAGCTCGCGGTAGGCGTCGGCGTGCTTGCTCAGATCGTCGTAGACGATGAGCACGTCGCGGCCCTCGTGCATCAGGAACTCGGCCATCGTGCAGCCGGCGTAGGGCGCGAGGTAGCGCAGCGCGGGCGGATCGTCGGGGCTGGACGTGACAACAGTGGTATACGCCATCGCGCCGCCCCGGCGCAGCGTCTCGATGACGGCGAGGGTGGATGATTTTTTCTGGCCGACGGTGACATAGACGCAGAGCACGCCGCTCTCTCGCTGGTTGAGGATCGCGTCGACCGCGAGCGTCGTCTTGCCCGTCTGCCGGTCGCCGACGACCAGCTCGCGCTGCCCGCGCCCAATCGGCACGAGCGCGTCGACGATCTTGAGGCCGGTGTGCAACGGCGTATCCACCGGCGCGCGTTCCACGATGCCCGGCGCGTCGCGCTCCAGGTAGCGGAACTCGGTCGTCTCGACCGGCCCGCGCTCGTCGAGCGGCTCGCCCAGCGGGTTCACGACCCGGCCCAGCAATTGGTGGCCCACCGGCACGCGCAACCGCTCGCCCGTCGAGGTCACCAGGTCACCCCCCTGGATGTCCTCGTCGGGGCCGAGCAGGATCACGTCGATGCGGCTGTGGTCGAGGTTGAGGATCAGGCCCCGCACGCCGGTGGGAAAGGTCAGCAAGTCGTCGGTGCGCGCGCGCGGCAGGCCCGAAAGCGTCGCCACGCCGTCGCCGACGTGCTGCACCGTGCCCACATCGTGGAAGCGAACCCCCTTGTCCAGTCGCTCGGCCTTCTGGCGGAGGGCCTGGAGCAGCGACGGCGTGTCGGGCTGCGCGCGCGCCAGGTCGGGGAGGGCGGCTGCCGCGCCGCTGATGCGCCCCACCGCACCCACGTCCTCGAAGCGCACGTCGTTGCCCTGCTGGTCGGCCTGCTCGCGAAGCGCCCGCAGCAGCGAGGCTACGTCAGGCTGCGCGCTTTCATTCCGTTTCTGTTCCGTCACCAGTCATCCGCTCCTTGAGCGCCTGCGAGACAGTGTCGCGCAGTTCGGCCAGTTGACCGCCGATGGAGTTATCCACCAGCGTGTCGCCCAGGCGCACCCGTAGCCCCGCGGCCAGCGCGGGGTCGGTCTTCAATTCCAGGTCCACGTGACGGTCGGCCAGCGCCGTGAAGGTGCGGGCAAGCAATCCCTGCTGTTCGGGCGAGAGGGGCTGCGCGGTCGTCACGTGGGCGGTGGGAGTGCGGTCGCCCAGCGAGCGGCGGAACGTCTCGACCCGCTCCATCTCGCTGCGCCCCAGCTCCCAGATGCGGTCGTTGAGCTGCTGAACGAGCGCGTCGTGCACCTCGGGCGGCGCGGCGCGCTCGATCACCCAACTGCACAGCTCCAGGATGGTGTCCAACAGCTCGTCGTGGAAATCTTCTACCGTCTGTTGACGCAGCCGGTGGGCATCGGTGTGCGCCTCGACGAGGATGCGCTCGACCTCAGCCTGGGTCTCTTGAAGCAGGGTCGCCCGCTCGTCCCGGGCCTGCTCCTGGGCGCGGGCGATGATGGCGGCGGCCTCTTCCTCGGCGCTCGCCAGCCGCGCCTCCAGTTCGGCGCGCAGCGTCTCCGCGTCCTCGCGATCCTGGGCGATCTGTTGGGCCAACCGCTGCCGCTCGGCCCGGCGCGCCCTGACGCTGCGCATCACCGGCTGGAAAAGAAACCGGTAGAGCAGCGCCGCCAGCACAACAAAGTTGACGAGCTGAAAAATGATTGTCGCAAGATCCAGATTTAGCATGCGCCAGCTCCTAGAAGAAACGGTCGAGGAGTGGGTTGGCAAAGATCAGGATCAAGACGACCAGCAACACATAGATCGCCGTCGACTCGAGCAGCGCCATCGCGATGAGCAGCGTGGTGCGCAATTGTCCGGCGACTTCGGGTTGGCGGGTCATTCCTTCGAGCGCCTTGAGCACGGCCCGACCCTCGACGATGGCCGGGACGAGCGTGCCCAGCAAGATGCCCACGCCTGCGACGATGATAGTGACGATAGTAACGAGTGTTCCGGGTTCCATTTCTGCCATGTACGAGTTTCCTCCTTTTAATTATTTGCCGGTTACTACTCAGTTGGACTTTGGATAAAAGTTTTTAGCCTACCACCACATATACGTTCTTCGCTTGGCGAACCGGTATATATAGGGGTTTGGCCTTTCTGTTCAGGATTCAAGTCCTAGACAAGCCTTTCTTTACCCGC
>DAOTUB010000348.1:0-7751 GCA_034437455.1 Anaerolineae bacterium
TCAGGGAGTAGCGCCGGCTGAGTGCCCTGGAGTGTAGCGAAAGGGTGTATCGAAGCCAAGCGGCTCTCGGAAGCCAAATTGCTCTGACAAGACCCGCTTGGTTTCGATACGCTTCTCCGCTGGCGCTGCAAAGCTACTCAACCGGCGCTCCTATGTCCGTGGCTGAACGGTGACAGATAGTCATCCGGAGCGTTAAGCCGTCACTTAACCGTAACGTAGCTGTAACCCCTCATTTTTGGGATTGGGATACAATGTGTATGTCAATCTGTGCGGGCAAGCCGCATCAGTTGGCATGCTGTTTCCCATGATTCCAGGCCGTGCAAGGAGATGTATGAGTCAGGATTTTACTTCCTGGTTACGCCAGCACAAGGAAGAGATAGAGGCTCAGTGGTCGGCGGTGCTCCAAGACACACCGGCCCAGGCGCGCTTTTCGGCAGACCAAGACGCTCGCTGGCAATTCCTCGTCGGAGCTTTGGTGGCGGATGAGGTCGAGGAACTGGTGAGGAAAACTCGCCGGTGGGCCAGCCGGGAGGTGATCGAGCACAAAGTCGCTCCTTCCGTGTTGCTCTCTATCGCCGCTGGCCTTGTCGACACAATCCAGGATATGCTGCCAGGAGAGATGGCGCTGGATCAAGTCAACCAGCGTCTCAGCAACCTGACCACGGCTCTGGCGCAATACTTTGCCGACGAGGCGGAGCGGCTGGCCGGTGAAAAATCCCAGCTCGAGTCCCTCTACGAAATCACGCGCGAGCTGACCTCGAGCCTGGACCTGCACCACATGCTCCATAGAGCCTTGGAGGGAGTGACGACGGCGATCTCGGCAGAGATGGGAGCGATCTTTTTGGCGAATATCATGACGGGCCAGGCCGCACCTGAGGTCAAGATCAACTGGAACAGTGAGGAAATCCCATTGACGATGCTCCCCTCGGCGTGGCAATTGGGACGAAAGGACAAACCACTGGTGCTTGACGACCGGCAAGAGGAGTCGTCAGAAGAATGGGTCGAGGCGTTGGCCGATTCGAGCGTCTGTTCCCTGATGGCGGCGCCATTGATCGCCAATGGAGAATTCCGGGGTCTCTTGACCGCGGCCAGCCCTCGCCCGGACGCTTTTAACCCCAACCACACCCGGCTCTTTCACACCGTGCTCAGCCACATCGCCACGGCCATCGCCAACGCCGAGGTTTACCAGTTTATCAGCGAGCAATCCAAAGAGATGGGCCAGATGCTCCGCCTTCAGCAAGAAGAAAGCATCAGGAGACAGGCGATCCTCACCTCCATCGCCGACGGCGTCGTCGTGAACGATGCCGACGGACAGGTGATCCTGGTCAACCCGGCGGCAGAGCTGATCCTCGGCACACCCAGCGAGCAATTGATCGGTCAGGACTTTCACGTGCTCTTTTCCGTCTTTGGCGCGCAGAGCAGGAAAAAAGCGAACGAGGCGATGCAGGTGCTTCTCAGCAGTCCCGCCTCTGAAGTATCCAAGCCTTTCAAAACGGTGATGGAGATTGACGAGCGCATCGTTCACGCCCATCTCTCTCCCGTCCGAACCAAGGACGGCAGCTTCCTGGGGGTGGTCGCCACCCTGCGGGACGTCACCAAAGAAGTAGAGGCGGACCGGGCCAAGAGCGAGTTTATTTCCACCGTCTCCCACGAGCTGCGCACGCCGATGACGGCCATCAAGGGATACACCGATCTGCTTCACGGGGAGGTCATCGGCCCCATCAACTCGGATCAGAAACGATTCCTCACGATCATCAAAAACAATACCGATCGTCTGACCGCTTTGATCAACGATCTGCTGGATATCTCGCGGGTAGAGACCGGACGCGTTCGCTTCGAACCCCAGGCTGTGCAGATCGGCGACGTGATCTCCGACGTAGTCACCGCGCTGGCGGGCCAGGCCGAAGCGAAGAACCAATCGCTTACCTACGAAATCGTCGGCGGTCTGCCCGAGATCATGGGAGACCGAGATCGGCTCAACCAGGTACTCACCAATCTGATCGGCAACGCGATCCACTATACGTCCCAGGGCGGGATGATCGAAGTGCGCGCCTATCACGTCGAAAACGCCGTGCGGGTGGACGTGCGCGACACGGGAATCGGCATCGCCCCGGACGATATGGGCCGCATCTTTGAGCGCTTCTACCGGGCCGACCATCCCCTGGTTCAGGAGACCAGCGGAACCGGCCTCGGCCTTTCTATCGTCAGAATGTTTGTCGAGATGCACGGCGGCCGGGTGTGGGTCGAGAGCCAGCGAAACAAGGGAAGCACGTTCACGTTCATTCTGCCTTTGCCCGTCCAGGATGGAGAGGAAAAGGCACGCAAGGCGACGCCGCGTTTGATGGCCCGCGTGCGGACGATCCTGGTCGTGGACGACGACCGAGACATCTCTAACCTGGTCAAAGTACAACTGGAACAAAGTGGGTATCGGGTCCGCATCCTGGGGAATGGAAAGAATGTGCCTGCGTGGGCCGAGGAAAATCTGCCCGACCTCATCATTCTGGATCTGATTCTGCCCGACACGGATGGACTGGAAGTGATACAGGCTTTGAAGGAGAATGCGGTCACGGCGGATATACCCATCATCGTGTTGACCGTCGTGCCCGACGACGGCAGCGTCTGGGGCGCGGGGATCACAGATTATCTGACCAAGCCGATAGACGCCCACGAACTGCTGTACCGAGTCGAAAAGGCGCTCACCTGGCAAGGCCGCGTGCTCATCGTCGAGGACGACGCGGATACCGTGGGGTTGCTCTCGGCGGCCATGCGACAGATCGGCTTCACCCCGCTCGTGGCCGTCGGCGGCTACGAGGCATTGGTGATCGCCCGTCGCTATCGGCCCGATTTGATCCTGTTGGACCTGCGTATGCCGGGCATGGATGGCTACGAGGCGCTGACGCACCTGAAGCGAGACGCCGTGACCCAGGCGATCCCCATCGTCGCCATCTCGGCCCACGTGACGGACGTGATGCAGGAAAGAAAACGCCTCATCGCCCTGGGCGCGACCAGTTTTCTCCCCAAACCCTTTTCCATTGAGGATCTGCTGGACGAGGTCGAGACGGCGCTGCAACCGGTCCCTGGAATCACTTCATTCTAGCGACGCAAGAGGTGTAACGCCCTTGCCGAGTGCGTTGCACCTCTTCTCTGTAGGAGGAGGACTCGAAATGGAGCTTGCCGACAAAACCGCCCTCGTCACCGGCGCCTCGCGGGGTATTGGCCGGGCCATCGCCCAGAAATTCGCCGCCGCCGGAGCCAGGGTAGCCATTCACTATCATCAGGACCAAGCCGCCGCGGAAGAAACGTCGCGGATGCTTTCGGGTCAGGGGCACATCCTCGTCCAGGCCGACGTGGCCAACCCGGACGATGTACAACGCATGGTAGACACCGCTATCGAGCAACTGGGCGGCATGGATATTCTGGTCAACAACGCCGGGATTTTTATCGATCATGCCCTGGCCGACGTGGACTATGAGACGTGGCACGCGGCCTGGCAGCGGATCGTTCACACCAACCTCATCGGGGCGGCGAATGCATGCTACTGCGTTGCCCGGCACATGATCGAGCGGGGAGGCGGCAAAATCATCAACGTTGGCTCGCGCGGGGCCTATCGCGGCGAGCCTGTGGGTCCGGCTTACGGCGCGAGCAAGGCCGGCCTGCACGCTATGAGCCAATCGCTGGCCAAGTACTTGGGCAAGTACCACATCTTTGTCACCGCCGTCGCCCCCGGCTTTGTCGCCACCGACATGAGCCGCGAGAGCCTGAGCGGTTCCAGGGGCGACGAGATCCGCAACCAAAGCCCCCTGAGACGGGTGGCTACCCCGGAGGAGATCGCCCACACAGTCCTGTTCCTCGCGGCCCCCGGCTCAGAGTGGCTCACCGGCGGGGTGGTGGATCTGAACGGCGCGTCCTATCTGCGGTAGGGAACTGCGATGCAAACCGTCCGCTTTTTGCTCATCGGTCTGGGAAACCTGGGACGTCGGTTCTGCGAAATTTTGCATCAGAAGGATGCGTTTCTGCGCCGCCGCTACGGGCTGGACCTGCGCTTGATCGGAGCCGCCGACAGTCGCGGGGCGGCCTACGACCCGGTGATGGGACTCGATCCCGCGCAGGCGGCGCGCCTCAAGCAATCGGGAAAAAGCATCGCCGACTATCCCGGCGTGGGGGTGCATGGCTTGCAGGCGTCGGCACTGGTCGCCAGCGCTGACGCGGACCTGTTGCTAGAGGCCTCTCCGGTCAACCTAAAGCAGGGAGCCGAACCTGCGCTGACGTGCATCCGCACCGCCCTGCAGCGGGGAATGCACGTCGTGACGCCGAACAAAGGCCCACTCGTCCTGGCCTATCGGGAACTGCACGATCTGGCGGTGGCGCACAACGTGCAATTGCGCTTCGATGGGACGGTGGCCGGGGGCTTGCCCGCGATCAATCTTGGTCAGCGCGATCTGCGTGGGGCCGTGATCCACCGGCTGGAGGCGATACCCAACCTGTGCACGGGCTACGTCATGGATCTGCTGGCCGATGGTCTGACGTGGGAGGAGGCGCTGGCTCGCGCTCGCCAGGAAGGCGTGCTGGAGGGAGACGGCTCGTGGGACCTGGAGGGCTGGGATGCCGCGGCCAAGCTGGTCATCATGGCAAACGCCATCCTGGAATATCCCGCCCGGCTGGAGAACGTCGCACGGACCGGCATCACCACCCTCGATAGAGACGCGCCGCGGGCCGCGCGGGAGCACGGCGAGCGTTACCGGCTGCTGACCCGGGCCGAGCGGTGCGCTGACGGAACCTACCATCTCGAGGTCGCCCCCGTGCCCTTGTCGCCGGACCATCCCCTGGGGCGACTGGGCCGCAAGCAGATGGGCGTCGTGTTCAGCACCGACATATACGGCACGATCACCACCATCATAGACGAGCCTGACCCCATCCCCTCTGCGGCGACGATGCTGCGGGACGTGCTCGACATTTATTCGTGAAACGCAAGTCTGTAGTGTGGGTTCTGGCGCTGTTGTGGTTCGTCGCTGCTTGCGATCCTATCACCCCCACTACATATGTTGTGCAGCCTGGTGTGACCGAGACCACACCTCTCGCTCAAGCGATCCCCGCGACGCCGACCCTCACCCCGACCTCGACGCTCCTGCCGACCGCCACATCGACACCCTCTGCCACGCCGACCGCCACGCCAACCTGCACTCCTACTCCCACTGCCATCCCGACCAACACTCCCACTCCCACTACTGATCCCCCAATGCCAGCCTTCTCTGGCCCCGTCGTCTGGGAGCAAGAGATCACGCTCGACACCTACAGCTGGCGGGAGGCGTTGGTACCCACCCGGCCCGACGATCCTGTTTACCCCTACCCACGTCTCGATTTTGGCGCCGTCGCCGGCCCCGCGCCCCGCGTGTACCGCGCCGTTTTCATCCAGAACGATTATGTCCGACTGGTCGTCGTGCCAGATTTGGGCGGGCGCATCCTGCGCTGGACCGACCGCACGACCGGCCGCCAGCTCTTTTACGCCAATCCGGTGATCAAGCCGACCCGCTGGGGCTATCGCGGCTGGTGGCTGGCGACCGGCGGGATGGAGTGGTCCTTTCCCACCGAGGAGCACGGGCTGAACGAGTATCGCCCCTGGCAATACGAGCTACTCTGGAACGGCGTCCGTGTGTGGGACACCGACGACCGCACCGGCCTGACCGTCGAGGTGACGATCCAGTTGGACGGCGAGCACAGCTATTTTATGCTCACTCCACGCATCGCCAACCCCACCGGCGAGCCGCAGCGCTTCCAGTTCTGGGCCAACGCGATGCTGACGCTCTCCGAGACCAACGCCCCCTCACCCGACCTGACCTTCATCCTGCCCGACGACGCCGTCACCGTCCACTCGACCGGCGACGGCAGCCTCCCCGGACCGGGCGGCCAGATGGCCTGGCCGGTGCACAACGGGCGGGATTTCAGCCGCTATAGCGAGTGGCGTCACTACCTGGGGATTTTCGCCCATCCGGCGCAGGCTGATTTCGTCGGCGCTTACGACCTGGGGAGCGATCAAGGTATCGTGCGCGTCTTTCCGCACGCCGTCGCCACGGGCGTCAAGTTCTTTTGTCTGGGCGATCTTCCCTCCAGCCTGTGGACCGACGATGGCAGCCGCTACTTTGAACTCTGGGCCGGGCTGACGCCGACCTTTTGGGATTACTGGACGTTGGGGCCAGGCGCGAGCGTGACCTGGACAGAGCGCTGGTACCCGGTGAGCAGCATCGGGAGCTACAACTGGGCCAACGAGGAGGCCGCCATCCGGCTCGCGCCGTCCGGCGAGGGCGCGGAGATAGCCGTGGCGACCAGCCGGGCGCTCGATGGGACAGTCATGCTGCGGCGAGGTGGAGAGGAGGTACAGCGGTGGGATACATTCATCTCCCCAGAGCGCCCTTTCCATTCTGTAGCAACGGCTTTAGCCGTTCATGACGGTGATTGGGGAGTACAGGTACTCGACGGCGAAACAGTCATCGCCCAGATGGGACCCTAACTCAGTTGACCTACCGTGTAGGCGAGGTATAATCGCCCCCAATCAACAAAAGGGGGACAACAATGGAAACGATATGGGAATGGGGACTCGAGTTCATCCGTGCCATCCAACAGGTGCGCGGACCGGCGCTCGACGCCATCTTTAAAGCCTTTACCTTTATGGGCGAAAAGGAATTCTCCCTGCTCTTTTTTACGCTGATCTTTTGGTGCGTGGACTTTGCTGTGGGAGCGCGTCTGGTCTTTGCCTATCTCATCTCGCCCTACGTCAACACCACGCTCAAGCATCTGTTCGCGCACCCACGACCCTTTGAGCTCGACCCGACGGTGCAACGGCACTACACCGGCGCGATCGGGCCCGGGATGCCGAGCGGTCACGCCCAATCGGCGGTCGTGATATGGGGCTTCATCGCAATCGAGTTCCGCAAGGCCTGGCTGTGGGTCGTCGCCGCCCTGTTGATCGTGCTGATCGGCTTCTCTCGCGTCTACCTGGGAGTGCACTTTCCCACCGACGTGCTGGGCGGATGGGCGGTCGGCGCCGCTGTGCTGGCGATCTACCTGGCGCTGGAGCCGCGCGTCGAGGCCTGGCTGAAGCAAGCAGAGATGCCCGTACAGTTGGCATTAGCCGCGGGCGTGCCGTTGGCGCTGCTGCTGCTCTATCCCACCAACGACGCGGCCATCGCGATGGCGACGATGCTGGGAATGGGCGTGGGGTTGGTGCTCGGCAGGCGGGTGGCTCCCTTTAGCGTGGCCGGCCCGCTGTGGCAGCGCGGCGCGCGTTACCTGATCGGCATGATCGGCTTGCTCGCCATCTACCTGGGCCTCAAAACCATTTTCCCCGACGAAGGCGAGTCGTTCTACCTCGTGCTGCGCATCGTGCGCTACGTGCTGGTGGGGCTGTGGGGCGGGCTGGGCGCGCCGTGGCTGTTCCTGCGGCTGCGGCTGGCGTCGAACGAGGCGTTGTAGCCACAATCTCCGCATCGCACAGACGGCTACCTCTGATTGGGATGTGTCGCTTGCAGCGAGCAACGCACGACTTTTCCTCTGTAGACAGCCAGAGAATTCGGCGATCTTTACAACCCTCCACGTGCTTTAATAAGGTTTTGTTCAGAGGTTTGTTTAGTTGGACTTTGGATAAAAGTTTTTAGCCTACCACCACATATACGTTCTTCGCTTGGCGAACCGGTATATATAGGGGTTTGGCCTTTCTGTTCAGGATTCAAGTCCTAGACAAGCCTTTCTTTACCCGC
>DAOTUB010000349.1:0-14722 GCA_034437455.1 Anaerolineae bacterium
GCCCCTAAATCTCGACGTTTTCGAGGCAAAAATGGGGCATGAAGCCTCAATGTAGGCCAAAAAACTGCGCCTGAAGGGACGTTTCCTGCCAAAAACAAACCCTCTCCGACAGCCTGCTAGATCATGAAAAAGAAAATCATTTCCTTCGCATTGCTCATTCTGATGGGCCTTGCCGGACTTTTTGTCCTGGGGTTTGCTACATCAACAAACGCTCAAGGTGTGGACATTGCCTCTGCGGTGCAAGCTCCGGTCATCCCATCGTTCTCAGAAGATATGAAAGCGGTGACCAAGACAGAGGCAACCACCTGCACCATCTCCTACGACAAGACCGCCTCCCCCGCCGAGGTGGACGCCGGCGGCGTGACGACGGTCACCCTCTCGCTCCAGGCCACGGGTGCCTGCGACGCAGCCAGCAGCCCAGTCGACGTGATGCTGGTTCTCGACCGTTCCGCGAGTATGTGAGGGCAGACGATGACCAACTCCAAGGCCGCCGCCATCACGTTCGTCAACCTGATGAACCTGCCTCCGGACCAGGTGGGCGTGGCGTCCTTTGGCAGCAGCGGTGCTGCTACACTCGACTCTCCCCTCACCCTGGATAGTTCAACCGTGATTACCGCCATCAACAGCCTGCGTACCGGTGGGTTGACGGACATCGAGGAGGGATTGGCGCTTGCAGAGACCGAGCTGATCACCAGCGGTCGTCACATCACCACCCACGTGCCTTTACTCGTCATCCTCTCGGATGGCCGTCACAACGAAACCACCGCTGGCGAACTGCAAGCCACGGCGGATCGCATCAAGGACTCCGGTATCCGCATCATCTCCATCGGCCTGGGTAATAAGGCGGACGAGAACCAGTTGCAGGCCATCGCCTCCTCGACCAACGATTACTACTACGCTCCTACCTCCTCGGACCTGGTCGCCATCTACCAGAGCATCGCCGGTACAGTGCGAACGCCCGCTCGGCACATCGTCATCACCGATACGTTGAGCAGCTACGTCTCCCTCACTCCGAACTCCTTCCAAGGCCCCCTTATTCCCACAATCGACGGCGATCAGATCGTCTGGTACGTAGCATCCGTGCCCACCAGCGCCTTGACGCTGGAATACCAAGTGGTGATGACAGACACACCCGGTACCTGGGACACCAACGACAGCGCCGTCGTCGCCTACGTTGACGCCGACGGCAACGACGCATCCTTCACCTTCCCGGTCCCCCAGGTCACGGTGAACTCCCAGTGCGGCCGCCCCACCCTGAACGACATCCAGCCCGCCTGGGGATGCGTGGGCGAGGATATATCGGTCTCGCTGCTGGGCGGCGGGTTCATAAATCCCACTGCATCCATCGGCGCTCAAGCACTGACCATCCACGGTTTCCGAAATAACTTTATCAGCGCCACTCTGTCTGCTGGCCTGGGAGCGGGGAGCTATGACGGCGGCGTGGCCAACGATTGCGCGTACAGCGCAACGCTGCCCGGCGCTTTCACCCTCTACCGCGCCCCAAGCGTGTTGAGCATCCGCCCGCCGGAGGGGTACGGCGACCTTCCCTCGGACATCACGATCTGCGGGGAACCGTTCCCGCCGGGCACGGAACTGTTCATCGAGGACCCTGTCAGCGGCACCCTCGCTTTGGAGAACCAGGCTGCCTACGGCGAGACCTGCCTGGTCGGCACGATGCCGAAGGGCCTACAGCCCGGTGAGCGCGTCGTCACCGTGCAAACCCCCTGTGGACAAGTCACCACGACCTACCGCGTGCTCCCCGAGACGCTCAACGATGACCTGTGGGGTATGTCCGAGGAGTTGTGGGTAGCCCCCTCCATCTGTGCCCGTGAGTGTGACGATATCACAATGGGTCTCGTCGTCCACCGGCGCGGCGGGAAGGATCCCTTGCAGAACGTCGCTGTGCGCTTCTATGAAGGAGACCCAGAGACAGGAGTGGTGATCGGTGTTGGGACAGTTCCCTTGCTCCCGCCCAGAGCTGGTACCAGCTTGAGCGCGCGTATCAGCGGTTTCAGCACCTCGTCCGTGGATTGGACGCCCAGTCAGGGAGTAACAAGCTACACGCTCTATGCAGTGATCGACCCGGACGGCGCAGTCACAGAGGACATCGAGGACAACAACGTAGTCAGCCGCACGGTGCAGGTGCTGCCGTGTGGGCCGGGTGTGGACGTTCTAGCCCCACACGTGGATGCGTTCAGCATCAAAGGCGGGGCGGACACCACCTACAATGCTGGAAATCCATTGTCCATCAGCGCCAGCGACACCCTGCCCGGACCGTGCTCCGGCGTCGCGAATATGAACTTTGTCGAGTACTTGTTCAACGAGGCGGCCGCGGTCTGGATACCGGTGCAGGTCAGCGGTTGGCAGTCCTACACCCAGGCGGCCGACTGGAACCTCTACCCTGAAGGCGGCATGCGCTTCTTGCAGGCCTGGGTCAGCGATGGGGCGGGGAACATCTCCCCCTATCCCTACTTCCAGTACATCAACTACATCAAGCCCTGCGCCGCCGTCTCGCGCGACGGCGTGCGCATCTACCGCCAGCACGTGGAGGAAGGGGACTGGCTGCACGTGGAGGTAGCCCCGTGTAGCGGCGATCCAGACCTCTACGTCTGGCCGCCGTACTGGGAGGAAGGGGTCCCACCCTGGGTGAGCGCCGATTATGGCGATGCCATCGAGCGGCTCTCCATTCCCATCACAACCACGGGCGATTACCAGATCGAGGTTTATGGCTACACAGCGGCCCGGTACAACATCAACATCGAGGTGGAGCCATCCGGCAGCGAAACGATGCGGGCAAGAATGCCCAGGACAAGCACTCCTCCGGCCGTCCGTGCAGTGCTGGGCAAGTTCTGGCGCTCCATTCCAGCCATACCGCCGGGTAGCACGCCAGGCACAAACACCATACCGGTCGGACCAGCGCCCTATCAGCCCTTGTCGAGTTACCGGATTTACCTACCGCTGGTTCTGCGTAACTCAGTAGGCAGTGGTCAATAAGCAATAGTCAGCAGGCCGGGTATCGCACCAGCGGCCTGGCCTGCTGCTGTGTGATCTGTGATTAACGCGCAACCTCTGGTTGCCGACCACTTTGCAGATCTATCCAATATGGAGGAAAAGATGAAACAGATTAAAGCGCTCATCCTGGCTCTCGGACTTTGTTTCCTGGGAGCCAGCTTTGTCCTGGCTTTGGCCCACACGAGCCTGGCAGAGGAAGCTGGTCCCAATGAGACGATCCCTCAGGCCCCCAACCAGGCGCTGTCGGATTTGGTGTTGGACGAATTCACAATGACACCTGAGCGACCGCGCGTCAACGAGCCGGTCACGATCACGATCCAGGTGCGCAACGCCGGGGCGGGCGAAGGGCCGGGTTGGCGGGTGAACCTGTACGTCGATCCGCCCGACCAGCCGCCGACATCCACGACGCCCTACTCAAAAACGACGGCGGCGTTTATCCCTTTCCCGCCAGGAGCCACCGCCACCGTCGAGCTTTCCGGCTATACCTTTGCCACTCCCGGCTGTCAGCATGTGCTCTATGCCTGGGCCGACCCCAACGAGGGCATCCCGGAGAGCGACGAGACGAACAATATGCGCGTGATCTACCTCTGCGTGGACCCCAGCGAACCCGACGTGCCCGGCGCGGATGAATACGAGCCGGACGATGACTGCGCCGCCAGCGCGTCGTCCATCAACACCGATGGCGCGCCCCAGGTGCGTAGTTTCGTCCCGGTGACCGATACGGATTACGTCCAGTTTCAGGTTACGGAAGGCGTGAGCTACACGATCACTGCGGCGGGCGCCGGCAGGGACGCCGATCCCAACATCGAGATCAGCGACTCGTGTAACTTTGCGCCTCCGTTCGGCGTTACCGCGCGCGTGGACTTTGTAGCTCCCACCAGCGGGACGTATTATTTAAGGCTGACAAACAATGAGCAGGATCCAGACCCGAATCACACGACCTATCAGTTGACGGTTCAGGAAGCGCCCACGGGCGATCCGCCGATTCTCTTTTCCATCTCGCCCGACTCGGGCGTCAACGACCGCAACACCAACGTGATCATCACCGGCACACAATTTATCTTCCCCACGCTGGCGGAGCTGTGTCTTTACCGGGATGACAGTTGTACCGACGACTGTACACAGTTGTCGGACACTTCGTGGCGCAGCACCCAGAAGCTATACGCCGTCGTCCCCACCAACCTGGATGCAGGGAGCTACTGTGTCCAGGTAACGAATCCCGGTGGAAAGCGCGATCGCCTGCCCGATGCCTTTACCGTCTACCCTGCTCAACCTCTCCCCGACGACGTCGTTCCCAACCAGGGGTATGGGGACGTGTCCACAGACCTGCACATCTACGGCTTTAACTTTGCAGAAGGGATCTCGCTGACCATCGGTACAGAGGGTTTGGAGAACGTCAAGGTCATCAACGGCACCCACGTGCTAGCGACGCTTCCGGGCGGAGAAGGCGGGCTGGCCCCTGGCACATACGACCTGACAGCCAGCTACCCTGAAGGCGCGCCGGGAGAGCTGGCGGATGCCTTCACCGTGCTGCTTCCCCAAGAAGACCTGTACGCTCAGAGCGACGAGTTGTGGCGAGACCCGCCGACGCCTCACGCGGGCGCACCGATGAACCTGGGCCTGGTCGTCCACCGCCGGGGCGGCGCCGACCTGCTCATCGACCTGACGATCCGCTTCTCCGTCAACGGCGCGCCCATCGGCGACGCGGTCATCCCGCTCATCGCCGTGGATGGTCAGGTGAACACCAACTATGTTCCGTACACGCCGCCCGCGGAGGGTGTCTACACGGTGACGGCCACCATTGACCCTGATCAAACTGTGTCCGAGTCCACGCGGGCCAACAACACGGTCACCCGCACGATCGAGGTGCTGCCTGCGACGGGTGATACGCAAGCCCCTCACGTGGACAGTTTGACGATCGACGGCGAGAGCGGGCAAGTGGTGACTGCGACCCAGGTGCTGCTATCCGCGACGGCTACCGACGTGGGAGGCAGCGGAGTGGCAGAAATCCGCTACATCGAGTTTGAATACAACCAAGGCGCGCAATTGTGGGTGCCGGTACAGGACAGCCATTGGCGAAACTATACCCTGAACCACTCCAACTATGCCTGGACGCTCACGCCGGTGGGCGGCATCCACTACATCCAGGCCTGGGTCAAGGATGCGGCCGGGAACATCTCCCACTATCCCTATCAGCGGTATGTCAACTATATGCCGCCGACCGAGGGAGTGGGCCGCGACCAGGTGCGCATCTACCGGCGGACGCTGGCCGTCAGCGAGACGCTTCACGTCACCCTGACGCCGATCTCGGGAGACCCGGACCTCTACATCTGGGCGCCGGACTGGCAGAGCGGACGTCCGCCCTGGGTGAGTAACCTGGAGGGCAGCGAGGTGGACGAGATAATCTTCTCCGCGCCGGTGGCTGGCGTCTACCAGATCGAGGTCTATGGCTACACCTCGGCGCGGTATCAACTGGGCATCGCAACAGGGACGGCGGCAGCTCGGGCCTCGCGGTCATCCATAGGCATACAGGGGTTCAAGCGCTGGCTCCAGTCCCCAACTGGTGCCGACGAGCCGCCGAACGATAGCAGCCCTCCCCCTCTCGTGTCGCTAGCTCGCGTCGTGATCGGGGATGAGGCGGTGGATACAGGCATGGTCAACACGGCGTACACCTTTACCGCCACCGCCGGTTTCCCCGTCACAGGCACGATCAGTCTGCCTATCACGTACACCTGGCAGGCCACCGATCAGTCGTCGGTGAAAGAGACAAAAGCCAGCGTGAACAGCGATGCCGTGTTCACCTGGTCCACAGAGGGCCTCAAAACCGTCATCGTCACGGCAGAAAATGCCGAGGGCAGTGTCGTTACGTATCACACGGTCTCTATCAGCACGGGCTGGCAAGTCTACCTGCCGGTGGTGGTGCGCGGCTTGAGTTTTCAATAGGTTCGTATGGCAGGTGCTCACACCTGCTCTCCGGTACGGCGGCTGGTGCGCTTCTAGGCGTAGAGCCGCCGTACCGGAATTTGTCCTAATGGGAGAAGAATCATGACCGACGAACGGGAACAACTGGAACAAGCGATCGCCGCTATGGAAGCCCAGCGCGCTATCCTGGGCGACGAGACGGTCGACACCATGATCGCCGTCGCACGCGAAAAACTGGCCGCGCTGGACACAGCGGTCCTTGCCGCGCCACAGCGCAAACAGATCACGGTTCTCTTTGCCGATGTTTCTGGGTTCACGGCCATGTCAGAGACGATGGATGCCGAAGATGTGAGCGATACGATGAACGCTCTCTGGACCCGGATTGACGGGGCGATCACGGCCTATGGCGGCACGATTGACAAGCACATCGGGGACGCAGTGATGGCTCTCTTTGGCGCACCGGCCGCGCGCGAGGATGACCCCGAGCGGGCGATTCGGGCGGCGCTGGCGATGCAGGCCGAACTGGCCGCCTTCCGCGAGGAACGACAGGTCAACCTGGCGATGCGCATCGGAATCAACACCGGCCCTGTGCTGCTGGGGCAGGTGGGGACGACGTTTGAATACACGGCGATAGGAGACACGGTCAACCTGGCCGACCGGTTGGAGTCCGCCGCGCCGGTGGGGAGCGTGCTCATCTCGCGCGATACCTATCGCCACGTGCGCGGTGTCTTTAGCTTTCAGGCGCCGGAGCCGCTCCGCGTCGCAGGCAAGGCTGAATCGGTGCAGGTCTATGTGGTGCGCGGGATCAAGCCGCGTGCTTTTCGCACGCCGACCCGGGGCGTGGAGGGTGTTGAGACGCGCATGATCGGGCGTGATGCTGAACTCGATCATCTAAAAAAAGCCCTCCACGCGATCCTGGAAGGCGACGAAATGCGTATGGTCACCATCGTCGGCGACGCCGGGATTGGCAAGTCGCGCCTGCTCTACGAGTTCAGCAATGGGGTTGAACTGTTGCCGGAAAGGGTGCTGCACTTTAGAGGGCGAGCCAGCCAGCAGATCAGCAATGCGCCTTACTCTCTCATCCGCGATCTTTTGGCGTCTCACTTTGAGATCAAGAACAGCGACAGCGCAGATGAGGCTCGGGATAAATTGGAACAGGGCATCTTCCGCTTGATGGGCGCGGACGCGACGACCGCAGCAGTCGCCGCGCACTTTGTTGGCCATCTCATCGGTTTGGATTTTTCCGCGAGCCCCTATCTGCAAGGGGTGCTGAGCGATGCCCGGCAGATACACGACCGGGCTTTCCACTATACAGCGCAGTTCTTTACCGCGGCGGCGCAGAGACCGGTGTTGCTCTTGCTGGACGACTTGCATTGGGCCGACGATGGTTCGCTCGACCTGATCGAGCATCTGGCGCAAGAGTGCCATCTGATGCCCCTGTTGATCGTCGCCTTGACCCGTCCAGAACTCTATGAACGACGAGCAGCGTGGGCAGGAGGCTCAGCCCATCAGACCCGGCTGGAACTGTGCCCTCTCTCCAAACAGGAGGGTTGCCGCTTGGTCGGAGAGATCCTGCGCGGAGTCGAGCGGATACCACCGGATTTGCGCGACTTGATCGTGGAAAGAGCAGCGGGCAATCCCTTTTACACCGAAGAACTGATCAAGATGCTCATCGAAGACGAGGTGATCGTGAAAGGAGAGAGCGGGTGGAGTGTGGAGCCGGGACGCCTGGCCAGGGTGCAGGTGCCGCCGGCGCTGACCGGCGTGCTCCAGGCGCGGCTGGACAGCCTGCCGCCGCTGGAGCGAGAGGTGTTGCAGCGCGCCGCAGTGGTGGGACGAGTGTTCTGGGACGGGGCAGTGGAACAGTTAAATGGCAAGAGCGGCGCTCTGGGAAACGAGACGGACGAGGCGCTGGCGGCGTTGCAGAGCAAAGAACTCATTTTTGAACAGGCGACGTCGACGTTCATCGGGGAACGGGAATTTGTCTTCAAACACGCGATTCTTCACGATGTCACCTACGAGAGCGTGCTCGTGCGGCAGCGGCGAGTCTATCACACCCGGGCGGCGGTCTGGCTCACCACGCGGAGCGGCGAGCGGGGCGCTGAGTACGCCGGTCTGATCGGCGAGCACTATGAGCAGGCAAGAGACAGGGCGCAGGCTGCGAAATGGTACGCTCAGGCCGGTTGGCAGGCCCAGGATACGTACGCACCCGAGGCGGCCATCGGCTACTACCGGAAGGCGCTGGCTTTCTTGCCCGATGGGCCTTTGGAGATATCGCAACGGATCGAGCTGTACCAGCGGTTGGGTCAGATGTTGTTGTGGCAGACGCGGTTCGAGGAAGCTACCGGGACGTACACGGCGATGCGAGAGGCGGCGGAAACAGCCGGGGATCTGGCGGCCCAGGCGCGCGCCTGGGAGGGTCTGTCTGCGGTACAACAGATGCAAGGGGACAATCGCGCCGCGCTGGAGAGCGCCGGGCGGGCGGAAGAGATCGCCCAGGCTGCGGGCGCGCCAGCCCAGGAGACCCTGGCCAGAGCCTTGTGGCGCAAGGGGCAGGTCTTTTCTGATCTGGGAGAGGCGGAGAAAGCGTTATCGTTGGGCGAGCAGGCTCTGGCGCTCGGCGCTGAATTGGGCGCTAAACGCATCGTGGCCGACAGCCTGGGCTTGCTCGGCTGGGTTCACCAGACCTTGGGGCGCTACGAGCAGGCTGTCTACTACTTTGAGCAGGCGCTCGACCTTGCGCGTGAATTGGACGACCGGGTGCTGGCGGGCAGGACACTGACCACGCTGGGCATCATCGCTGCCAAGTCGCGCCGGGATTATCAAAAGGCGGCGGCATTCTTGCACGAGGCGCTGTCCATCGTTCAGGGTATCGGCCACCGTTTTGGTGAGATCGTCATTCTTCACAACCTGGCCGGGGTGTGGGTCAAGATGGCCAAGTACCAGGTCGCCGAGACCGATCTGCGACGGGTCATCCGCATCGCGGAAACCGTGGGTTGGAGCGACCTTTCGGCGACGTATGATTTTTTGGCGCAGGCTTATCTGGGCCAGGGGAAGGTGACCGAGGCGTTGGCAGCCGCCAGGCGGGCGCTGGAACTGGGGCAAGAGAGCGAGCTACAGGAGGACATTGGCAAAGCCTGGCGCGCGTTGGGGATGACGCTGGCCGACGCCTCGGCGCCTGAATCCATCGCCATTGGAGAGGATACACTGGATGCCCCAGCCTGCTTTGCCAGGAGCTTGCAGATTTTTGCCGAGACGGGGATGGAAGACGAGCGAGCGCGGACGCTGCAAGCCTGGGCGCGGTACGAGATAGAGCGGGGGGATGAAGAACGAGGGCAAGAGATGTCGCAGGAGGCGAGAGAAATTTTTGCGCGGTTGGGGATCGAGGCGTGAGGCGTATTGCGTAACCTTGTAGATTCGATGGGAAGGAGCTTTACGGATGATCGTTCGGATTATTTGTGACCAGCCCTTCGGCGTCTGCAGCCGCGTTGAGACTATCGTCAGCGGAGAGAAAGGCCAAGGAAGGCAGGCGAGCGGCTTGGAGGGCCTGGTTCGCTACGAGGGCCGAAGCCAGTTGTACGGCGTCGTAGGCGCGCAATGGATGCCGCTCCAAAAGATCGCGCGTCAGGGTCACGATACCCAGATCCAACTCCACAAATTCATATTCTGTGGCGCTGTGGGCGGTAAATGCCTGGGCTGCAACGTTGCAATCGGCGGCTGGGACGGAGCCATCCCGTCTGCGACGTGCCAGCGCGCTGTAAATCTCGACCATGGTAATGCGCGCCGTGAGCAGCATGTGACCAGACGCCGGGGCGACCAATGCACGCACCCATGCAGTGCCAGTCTCTTGAACGTACCGCTTGCACAGCGCGCTGGTGTCCAGGTAATACGTCGTCATCGCCCTTCTCGCTCCGCGATGATGAGTTCCGAGAGTGGACCAGCCGCCGACAGCGCGTCGGCAGCCGCCGCCAGTTGTGCTTCCGAAACCGGCTGGATGGGATCGGCCGGAGGGCGCGGCCGGATGACGCCAGCGTCCAGCAATGCCCGGCGCACCTGGCGGCGTTCATCCTGTTCCGCAGGAACCGGCGCGACAATTTGTATCTGGACACTGGTATGTTCGGGTAGCACAAGTGGCGTCAGTGGGCGCAGTATGCCTCGTTCGTATACGGCGGCGATCGTTTCGCTCATCTTTGTTCCTCCTGGCAGATAGTGCCTGAATTGTAACACAGCGAAGGGCAGTCGTCAATTTGCGATAAACGTTGATTCGCGCATTCGATAGACAAGGAGCTTGAAATGGACACACACAAACTATTCAACGGCTTACTCATGCTCGCCTTACTGCTGCCTACCTTGCTGACCGACAACCCGATACCGACGCAGGCCGCGGAACCGCTGAACGCGTTGAACGTGAACCAGAGGTTGCAAACCCGGAGGTTCATTGATGAAACCGTTGACGGTCCGACCTGGCGTCCGCATCCTGAGCCAGGCGTCGACGAACCCGGTCGCACCCTCGGCGGCGACCCCGCCAACGACCTGAGCACGCCTCCCAGCGACCTCAGTGAATTCAGCGGTACAGCGGTACAATCTTCCTCCCACACCTGGGACACCGATGCCGACTTTACCGGCATCTTTGATTTGACCGAAGTGGTCAGTGGCACCGACCAGGTGACACTGCTCCGCCGTTGGACTGCCAATGTCAAGGCCAACGACGACAGTGGATCGGATCTTCAAAGCTCTCCTAGCCTGGCAGTGGACGGGAACGGCAACCTCTACGCCACCTGGCACGACAGGCGCAACGGCAACCGCGACATTTACTTCGCCAAATCCACCGACGGCGGGGCTACGTGGAACACCAACGTCCAGGTCAACGACGGCAGCTCGCGCGAGGCGTACAACCCCAGCCTTGTGGTGGATGGAGGAGGCAACCCCTACATTGCCTGGGGGGATAGCTACTACAACTTCGGGATCCCCTTTCCTGACTACGACTACGACATCTACTTCGCCAAATCCACCGACGGCGGCACGGCTTGGAGCACCAACATCCAAGTCAACGGCAACAGAGGGACATTTCCGTGCAACCCCAGCTTGGCGGTGGACGGAAGCGGCAACCTCTACACCGCCTGGAAGGAGAGTCCTTACGAGGTAGAGAGTTCTAACATCTACTTCGCCCGCTCTATCGACGGCGGCGCGACCTGGAGCGCAGACATCCTGGTCAACGACGCCACCAGCCCGGAGGATCAGTACGGATCCCCCAGCCTGGCGATGGACAGGAGCGGCAACCTCTACATCTCCTGGACGGGCTACCGCAACGAGAACCCCGATATCTACTTCGCCCGCTCCACCGACGGTGGGGTCACCTGGAGCACAAACATTCAGGTCAACGATGACACCGGCTGGTTGGACGAGCAGAATTACCCCAGCCTGGCGGTGGACAGCAACGGCAACCTCTACGTCGCCTGGATGGACTACCGTAACGGGCACTCGGACATCTACTCCGCCCGCTCTACCGACGGTGGGACTGCGTGGAGCGCAGACGTCCAGATCAACGACGACACCGGCTCGGACTCCCAAAGAAACCCCAGCCTGGCGGTAGACGACAGCAGCAACCTCTACGTCTCCTGGACGGACTATCGCAACGGAAACTCCGACATCTACTTTGCCCGCTCCACCAACGGTGGGGCCATCTGGAGCGCGAACGCCCAGGTCAACGACGACACCGGCTCAGCCGTTCAGTACACATCTCCCAGCCTGACGGTGGACGGCAGTGGGGACCTTTACGTCGCCTGGCAGGACGAACGCAACGGGAACAATGATATCTACACCTCTCGCTGGCCTGATGACACTCACTTTCACACCACTGGCTCCTACGCCTACATCCACGACGCCAGTACCCTTTCTACCTGGAACAGCCTGGCCTGGACCTCCGCTCTGCCCTCTGGCACCGCCATCACACTGACGGTGCGTGCCAGTCACAGCGCCCGCTGGAGCGACTGGTACACCTTCACCACCTCCCCCGTCGACCTGAGCGGCCTGCCGCCTGCCCGCTACGTGCAGTGGAAAGCCTGGCTCTCCTCTCCCATCTCCACCACCACCCCCGCCCTGGAGTCGGTCACAGTCTCCTGGGACAGCTTTACCTACACCGAGGTAGGCGGCTTCATCAGTAGCGACACCACCTGGACCGCCGCCGACAGTCCCTACCTGGTCACTGAGAACGTGTTGGTGAGCGAGGGCGTGGTACTGACGGTGGAGCCAGGCGTCACTGTCTTGTTCAGCGACACCCGCGCCCTGCAGGTGCTAGGTACGCTGGTCGCCATCGGCAACGTCACGCAGCCCATCACTTTCACCTCCTGGCACGTCAGTCCGCAGCCAGGTGACTGGGGGGCCATCTCCTTCGGCGACACGGCGGTGGACGCCATTTTTGACGAGGACGGAAACTATCTGAGCGGTTCGGTCTTGCAGTACGCCAGTGTCGAGTACGCCGGTTGGGAGAGTTTCGACCATGCAGTGGATGCCCCCGACACCGCCGTCTACGTTGACTACTGCACTATCCATCACAATGGAGGCGGAGGACTGCAGATGGGGAGCGATGGGAACTATATCACCCACAATACCATCAGCGACAATAACGGCAACGGCATCTACAGTACCGGCCCTTACGCGACCATCAGCGGAAACACTGTCACCGACAACAGCGATTCCGGCATCTACAACGCATACTCTCTCCTCGTGACCATCAGCAGCAACACTATCAGCGGCAACAGATACACCGGCATCTACAACTCTGGCCCTTACGCGACCATCAGCGGCAACACCATCAGCGGCAACCGTTCCACGGTCAGCCGCGAAGGATGCATCAACTGGAGTTGGGGAGGCAGCGGTGAGATTGTCTACAATACCATCGTCAGCAACACCTCCACCGGCAGCACGGGGGGCATCTACGTCTATAGTGGCTATCCCACCATCCACCACAACGCCATCGAGGACAACGACGGCTACGCGCTCTACAACAACAACGATTTCAGTTCCATCCGCCTGGACGCTCGCTACAATTGGTGGGGCACGGCGGATGACGCCGCGATTCAAGACGCGATTTTCGACTGGTGGGACGACGGCAGCAAGGGCCTTGTGGACTACAACCCCTACTTCACCGAACGCCCCAATCTGAAACCGGCCGGCGTCAACCTCGACGGGCGCGCGATCGGCCTGGTGGATACCCCCTACACCTTTGACGCCAGCGTCTACCCCGCCGCGGCAATCATCCCCATCACCTTCACCTGGCAGGCCACGGAATAGCCGCCGGTCACGCACGTGAGCGACGACCTGTACGACACGGCCAGCTTCACCTGGAGCATCACCGGCACGAAAGCCATCACCGTCACCGCCAGCAACAGCGAGGGGATGACAACCACCACCCACGCTATCACCATCACCGAACTCTCTACCCGCGACGACTATGAGACGGACGACATCTGCGCCGAGGCCCAAGCGATCACCGCCGATGGCACCCCGCAGATTCGCACCTTCCATACCACCGACGACATGGACTGGGCTTTCTTCCAGGCCATCTCTGGCGCCACTTACATCGTCGAAGCCATCACCCCGGATGATTCGGAGGCCGACGTGGTTCTGGCGCTCTACGACGGTTGCGACGGCACGGTGCAGGATGGCCAGGACAATGCCTTCAGCCCCGACATCAGCCTCAGCTTTACCGCTCCCCAGAATGGCTCGCTCTACCTGCGCCTGGCCGACGACCGAAACGCCAGTGGCGACGAGGCGACCACCTACTACCTCTCGGTGCGCGCCCTGGCAGAGACAGCACCGACAGGGGCGGTGGTCATCGTCGCCGGGAAAAACAAACCGAGCGACGGTCTCCAGCCGAACATCTACCACGTCACCAACGGGGTCTACCAGCTTTTCCGGGACAACGGCTACAGCCACGACACCATAACCTACCTGGCCCCCGATGACAGTCTGGACGCCGACAACGACGAGATCCCCGATGTGGACGCTATCTCCACCAAGACTAACCTGGAACAAGCGATCACCCAATGGGTGAGCAACACGGCGGGCACCGACCAACCGTTCACGCTGTACATGATGGACCACGGTAGCTACGACGGCTTTTACCTGAACTACCTGGACAACCAGCCCAAAACGGTCAGCGCGTACGAGCTGGACGGCTGGCTGGATCAGTTGGAGGCCGCCCGGCCGGACCTCAAGATCAACCTCATTGTCGAAGCCTGCCATTCGGGCAGCTTTATTGACCTGCAGTAGACGCTCAGTGGACCGGGACGAGTGGTCATCGCCTCCACCGGTGCGTATGCCCTGGCCTACGCCTCGCAGAACGGCGCGATCTTTTCTGACGCCTTTGTGGCTGCCCTGGGCCGGGGGATGAGCCTGTACAGCGGCTTTTCGGAGGCCAAGTGGGCCGTACAGCAGGCCCACGCCGATCAGACCCCCTGGCTGGATGACAATGGCGACGGCACGCCCAATGGCCTGGAGGATGGACAACTGGCGACTCAACGCGGGTTCGCTTATGCCGGGACGCTTCCCGGCACCGAGTGGCCGCCGCACATCGCGTGGGCCAGCTTCGCCCAGTCCATCGGATTCATCCAGGCCGAGGTGCAAGTGCAAGCGGGCAGGATCATCTCGGAGGTATGGGCGCTGCTTTACGCCCCCTCGTACGAGCCGCCAGAGTCGAGTGAGGACCTGGAGGCGGAGGACGTACCCAAGGTGGCGCTGACGGACCCGGACGAGAATGGCCTCTACACGGCGACGACCGCAGAGT
>DAOTUB010000350.1:0-3408 GCA_034437455.1 Anaerolineae bacterium
GGTAAAGAAAGGCTTGTCTAGGACTTGAATCCTGAACAGAAAGGCCAAACCCCTATATATACCGGTTCGCCAAGCGAAGAACGTATATGTGGTGGTAGGCTAAAAACTTTTATCCAAAGTCCAAAAAGAAAACTGCTGTGAGAAACACAGCGTGTTGTTTACCCACCACGTTGTGCAGAGGGGCCAACAGCGCCGCCCGATAGCTCGTCTCTTCGCTAAAAGCATTCATCGCCGCGAGCAACAGTACCATTGGCAGTAGCGGCAACAGTTGCCCCAATGCCCTCAACGATGGACGTCCGGCGATCACCAGGAAAATCAGCGTCACCAACGTTATGACGATGGCAAAGCTGCGTCCGAATTCCGTCCATGGCTCTGGCTCTTTCATTCCCAACCATTGCTCTCGCTCTGCGGGCGCGTCCAACTCCCCCTTTGCCAGGAAAAACTCCCGTCGTCGGTATCCCAGTACCAAAAGCCCCCCGATCATCACGAGTGCAGTCGCCAGTCGCAGTATCTGAGCGCCCAGCATCTCCACGCTAAAGGATCCGGATCCGCCGAACCAACGCTGCCACAGGGTCGTCAGCTCTATCCACTGTGCCAGCTCCGTCGCCAGATACAGCACTGCAACGAGCACGAAATAGTGACGCAGGGGCTGGATAACCTTCGAGATGAAACTGAGCAGAATCAGAATTGCCAGCAGGATCACCTTGGCCCAAAGAAGCCAATCTGGTTGTTGGCCCGTGGTCTCCTGCCAGATGATGTTCGGCAAAAAGGAAACAAGCAACGTAACCACCCAGGCTAAAACCAGCAGCGACTGCCGCGGCGGGGAGGTGTTTGCTCTAGATGTATTTGAGGTCATTGAAATCCTCCGTGCTTTTCTATGATCAAAGGCCGCACCATGGGTAGTTTACACCAAGTTGTGTCTTTGTGCAACTGCTCTGAGCAGGCAACTCTACGTGGAACGTACGCTCTTCTGCTGATCGTTTTGCCATGTCTCAAGCGCCTGCTGGGTCGTGCGATACCCAATCTCGACGATCTCGTCGTGAGGCTCAAACTCCAGCGTCCCAAATTCCTCGACCGGTAGCTGAATGATCAAGTCCGCCAGGTCCCGCGCCAGTCGCTCCCGATACAGCCCGTTGACGTCCAGCACGCGCATGATGTTTCCCAGGATAGACGGCATGGGCGGACTTTCGGTAAACGGGTTGAGCCGATTCCAGAGCACCTGCCAGCCCGAGATGCTGGCGCCAAACTGGTACGTCTGTTGGGTCTTGTATTTGGCTGGGCTGGCGTTCACGCCGATGACGATCCCATTTCCACACAGCTTGCGCATCGTGTCGATGGGGAAATTATTGATCACGCCGCCATCCACGAGCATATCGTCCTCCTCGTTGAGGATGGGAGAAAAAGCCCCTGGGACGGCCACGCTGGCCCGCACGGCTTTCCATACCGGCCCTTTCTGGTGGATGACCTCCGTACCCTGGGTCAAGTTGCACGACACGCAAAAGAAGGGCTGCCACAGATCCTCGATCTGCACGTCCTGGAACAGCGTGCGCAGCACGTTCGTCAGTTTCTTGCTGGCAAAGAAGGATACCAGCGGAAGTGTGTAATCCATCAACTGCTGGGCAGAAAAGTAGGTCGTGACCAGTTGGTGCATGGCCTCGTCGTCCCAGCCCATGGCGTATCCCGCCGCGACCAAAGACCCCATGCTCGTTCCGCCGATCAGATCGATCGGCAGCCCGGCCTCGCGCAGTGCCCGGATCACGCCAATGTGCGCCAGGCCGCGCGCGCCTCCGCCGCTCAACGTCAGGCCGAGCGCCCGGTCTGTCAGACGGCGGGCCAGGCGTTGGAAATCCTCGCCGACTTTCATCCGCACGTGGTGATGGGTGTGAACCCGCCGCCACTCCAGCCACTTGGACGTGCCGACCGGCTGCTCGATGGCGTTCGGTTGCAGCAGCACCAGCTCCACGCGAGCCTTGATCATCCCGTGCCGCATGGCGATCTCGATCTCGCCCGGCGTCGGGTCCGCGTCGGCCTCTCCCACCAGGAGGATGCGGTCGGCTTGCCGCAGGCAGCGCCGCGTCCAGGGCGACCACGCAGCGTTCGTCTCGTAGATGATGTACCGGTACTTGGTTTCCTGCTCGCTCAACCAGGCCACGAGCGTGACGTTGGTGGGGTGATCCTCGGCCGTCTGCGCCGCCCCCGGTTTGCCAAAGTAGCGATCAAAGTGTTCGTCGCTCAGGTGGAGCGTCGGGCCGAACGTCGCCAGCGCAGCCGCCAACCGACGCGCAAAGATGGACAGCGGCACGGAGCGATGGATCGGCGCGAGCGTAAACGTGGCGGCCTTGACGCTTTCTGACGCCGAAGCGCGCACCACTTGCTGCCCGTGCTTGATGATGTTGCGCGCGATCCGCACCATGATCTGGGGGTACCGCTCGATCAACTCCTCGAACACGGCGCGGGAAAGCCGCACGGCGTCTGTGTCGCGGATCGCATAGACCGTCGCCGAGCGCGGCTCATCGGTCAGCAGGGCGAACTCACCCACAACGTCGCCGGAACAGACCTCGCCCACCTTTGATTCGCTTCCATCCTCCCCCTCGATGGCGAACCCGAGGCGACCGTTGACGACCACGTACATGGCGTCGCCCGGCTCTCCCTGGCGGAAGAGCATCTCGCCGCTAGAAAGGTGCCGCCACTCCAGCTTCGCCTGCAAGTCGTGGAGGGTCGCGGCGTCGATCTCGCCGAACAGGCCGGTCAACACGCCCGCGAGCTGCGCGCCGCGCATGCGCGGGATGATGGTGCGGGCGAACTCGGTGATCACTTGGGGATACTTTTCGGCGATACGGTCGAACCCCGCCTTTGACAGTTTCACCAGTTCGGCGTCATCGAGCGCATAGACGGTGGCCGTGCGCGCCTGTCCGGTCAAAAGCGCCATCTCGCCGACGCTTTCGCCGGGGCCTAGCTCGCCCACGACGGTCTCACTGCCGCCTGGATGCCTGATCTGGACGCCCAGGCGCCCGCGGATGAGCACGTACATGCTGTCTCCGGGCGCTCCTTGTTGGAAGAGCATCTCGTCTGTCGAGAGGCGGCTCCGTTCGAGTTCCACTTCCAGGGCGCGGAGGGTGGACTCGTCCAGGTCCTTGAACAGATCGTTCGATATGACGTGGGCGACCAGTCCGGTCTCGGAGGTCAAAGAACTCTCTCGTTCCATTTTGCTTCTCGTGTTTGTAGGGCGGCTTTGCTAGCCGCCTGATTTGCTGGCGGCTAGCAAAGCCGCCCTACTTAATCCCAGAGATCCGCCGACATGAACTTGAGCAATTTCGACGGCGTGCCCAGGAACGCCCGCACGTATCGTTCCGTCGTCGCGGGGGTCTCGAACTGGGGCCAGTGGCCTGCGTTCGGGATCACCCGCAG
>DAOTUB010000351.1:0-3540 GCA_034437455.1 Anaerolineae bacterium
CATGCAGATCCGTATCTGGTGGGCTGACAAGATGGTTCACTCCGTCTCGCTCCCTTTGCAAGAATTCAAGGTTCACCTTTGATCTTTAAAGGAGTTCACTTTTCAACTTTGCCTAACAGGGCAATATGAAATTTTTAAGGTTCGAGAAGCCTACTCCAGCCGCTTCCGCAGCCGGGCGGCGGCGAGTGTGTACAAGAGCAGGCCTAATATCCCTAGAGCCACTACTTGCGGCCACAGATCGGCCAGCGCATAATCTTTGAGCATAATGCCTCGCAGGATGGTGGTGTAGTGCCGGTTAGGCATCACCAGAGACACCGCCTGGGTTATGCGGGGCATGTATGCCGCCGGCAAGACGCGACCGGAGAGGATAATCTCCACGACACCGAGAATGTATGCTCCCATGAGACTTTGTCCCTGCGTCTGGGCGATGGTCGAGATGAGCAGTCCACATCCCATCTCGACCAGGATGTAATAGCCCGTCAAGCTCATCAACAGAGCCAGCGAGCCATGCATAGGGATCTGAAAATGAAAGACGAGCAGCGCCATCATTCCCAAAAACCCCAGATAGGCGATGATGAACGCCAGCAGGCCTTTGCCGACGATCAGCTCGAGGGGGCGCATGGGCGTCACAAAGAGATGTTCCAACGTGCCTGCCTCTCGCTCTCGGGTGATGAGAAGCGCAGGGACAAAAATGGCCAGCAGTATCAATGAATCGGCCAGTTCGTCCGGCAGGTCGAGTGTCTTTTCAGACAAGTCTTCGTTGAACCAGGCTCTCTGGCGGGCGTCGACCAACTCCAGTTTCCTTGTAGCCGATCCCAGTCCAGAGGTTTGCCGGGCGTACTCATACGCTGTCTCCTCCAGATAGGCCCCTGCCAGCAGGGCGGTGGTCGTCTCGGCGCCATCCAGCAGAACCTGGGCGGCCGCTCCCTGATCCTGCGACGTCAGTCTGGCTCCGAAATCCCGAGGGATCAACATTCCCACCTTGACAGCGCCTCTTTCCAATAACCGCTCCAGATCCACCTGGCTACTGACGTAATAGTCCGGATCAAAGTAACGCGAGTTACGCAGCATGCGCACCAAGCGTCGGCTATCGGCACTGAGATCTTGATCACAGATTGCTGTCGGGATGTGCATAATGCCTTCTCCGATGGACCCCGCGGCCGATAAGAGATTGAAAAACGGAAAGCCCAGGATAAAGATCAATAGCAGCTTGTAGCGCAAGAACTGGATAGCTTCTTTCCATAGCATATTTCCGATGCGACTGAACATCTCTCCCTCCCTCCGCTCAAGACAGCTTTTTCTTGAAACGCCACACGGCCAGGCCATTCAACACCAGACCAAGGGCTAGCAAGAAGAGCCCGTCGGGCAGCAAGACACGCGCTCCTACACCCTTCAAAAAGATCCCCCGCGCGATAGTGACATAGTGGGTTGCCGGCCAAAACAGGGCCTGCATCCGCGCGTCGGGCGGCATGGCGTAGAGGGGATGGAACAACCCAGACTCGTTGATGACCGGTAATGTGAGAATGAACCCGGCGATGACTAGGGCGGCCATCTGTGTGCGAACCAGGCTGGAGATCAGCATACTGATACCGAGGTTGGCTAACAAGAAAAGACCAGAGAAGAGAACCAGGTCTGCCAGACGACCCCGAAATGGAACCCCGTAGGCGATCAACCCGATTCCGACGAACAACAGAACGTCCAACAGCCCAACCAGCAGATAGGGTATCATCTTACCGACCAACAACTGATGGCGTCGGATCGGCGTGGCGATCAGACTTTCCAACGTGCCTTCCTCTTTTTCCCGCGCCAGTGACAGCGCGGCGGAAATCGTGGGCATAGATAGGGCGAGCGCCATCAGCGCCGGCAGAATGCTGTTGATTTCTTTCAGGTCAGGGTTGTACATTGCCTGCATCCGCAACTCGAACCCCATTCTACCTAGCTGCTGTTCCAAAAGCTCTATCGAGTGGTTGGCAGAGAGTGATTTGGCGTTGCCCAAGATCTGAGCGGCGACGTTAGACTCGGCGCCGTCTACGATAATTTGCGCGGAAGCCTCTTTTCCTCCGAGAATTGCTTCTCCAAACCCAGCCGGGATGATCATTGCGCCATGCGCCTGACCCAATCTCACACGCTCACGCGCCTCATCGGGGTCTTGATCCCAGTACTTTACATCGAAGAACGCATCGTTGAGAAAACCTTGCAGATAGGCTCGCGATTGAGAGCTGCGATCATTGTCAACCACGGCGACTGGGACGTGCTCGATGTCCACCGAGAGTGTGTAGGACATCAACACGATCAATAGCACCGCTCCAACGGTGACGGTCATCAGCAGCCAGGGATCGCGGAACATGTGCCGGAATTCGTTGCGCGTCACCGCGATGAGCCTCGTCATGTCTTGCTTCTTTTGGATGGCCAGCGAAGGCTTTCGTCACCCCGAGGTCGAAAGGTCTCCAGCACCTCCATTCCCTGCAGCAGGTAGAGCAGGTACTCGTAGTGGCTGCCGGCCAGGTCCAGGTGATCGACAGTGCGGGTGATGGCGTGGATCAGCTTGTGCGTACGCTGGCTGGGCCAGTCGTCGGGCAGCAGCTCCGGCGGCAGGAAAGGGTCCTCGGTGAAAATCACGTCGAGAAGCTCGCTTTGCAGGTTCATCGCTTCGAAGAAGAGCGCTTCGGGATCTATTGTCTCCATCTGCTCCGCTCGCTCCAGCGATGTCTGCAGCGCCTCGATGCGGTCGTTGAGGTCGCGATAGCGACCGGCCAGAGCGTCCAGGTCCCACACGCGGCGGACCAGGTTGTTGGTACCTTCCACGCCGGGCACACGTATGCGCTGACATTCCAGCGAGGCCACCCAGCCGTTAAGACCTAGCTCCTCGACCAGGGCCATGACCTCGTCCTCCTGATCGAAGGGCGAGATCCAGACGCTGGTGGAGAGCAGGCCAAAGCCCATCTCCCCCAGCTCGCTGCGAAACCTATCGCGTTTGCCCCGCTCTCCCTCGGGGACGCTGAAGGTAACGGCCAGCCAATCACCATCCCAGGTCAGTTCGCCCTCTAGGATCATGTGCCAGCGTTCGAGCTTGTTGGTGAACCGTTCGATCAACGCCTGACCTTGGGGACCAACCTTGTAGTGCACATTGCCCCGGCCGCGTCCTCTCTTGGTCAACAATCCCGATTTCGCCATGCGGTTGGCCGCTGCCCGAACGGCGTCACTGGTAAGCCCGAACTTTTGGGCTACCTCCACCAGCTCGGCGCTGCCGATCTTGCCCCGCTGGGCGACGATGCGCAGGATCAGGTTTTGTGTTTGGGCCATACCTTTTAATCCTTTTCAGATAATTGTCGTCAGTAGTAACGGTCGTTATATTATACGACCGTTACTATTATAGCCCAAACCTTGATCTCTGTCAAGGGCGCGTATTCGATTGGGGTATAATTCAAAAGTCTGGGGAGCTTTCGACGTAGCCGCGCTTTCCATAGCGCGCAGGCCCGCGAGGTATGGAAACCTCGGCTACATAGCCCCGTTTTATTGAAAAGATACAGTCTGGAGAAA